>NZ_JAWLKF010000006.1:178793-253701 GCF_033042195.1 Rhodococcus cerastii | reverse complement strand
TGCTCATGCTGGTCGGACTCATTTCGGTAGATCCCTATTCTAAGCGGGTCCAGTGTCCGAAATCCCTGGGCCGATCAGACCATCCGCCGACGCGCCGCACACGTTGGTTAGGAACCGACGGCACTTTGTCACCCCGGGCACCTGCAACGGGCACCTGCAACGGGTGCCGACGGTGCCGCCACGGCCCGGCAGACCGGCCATGCCAGCCTCGACTCGGTCGAGGTATGCCGCAGCGAGCATGCGCCACTTATCGGCAACGCAGTCACCGACACCGGGCTCTAAGTCACGATCGAGCGCACCTCTGCTTTAGACGCAAGTCCCCTCTTAGCCTCACCGCGCGCCCGCTGTGTGACCCGCTTCTGTCGGTGTGCCTCGACGAGGAACTGCAATTGAACGCTCCCGTCTTTGGCTTTGGTACGGCGCGCGCTACGGTTCCAGTTGTGACCTACGATCTCACGCGACTGGGGAATGGCCGTTTTGAACACCTAGTGCAAGCACTTGCTTTGAACTACCTCGGCCATGGTGTCGATATCTTCGGTGCGGGCCCCGACGGAGGACGAGAAGCCACGTTCAACGGTGAAGTAAACATGGAGGGCAAGGGCACTTGGAACGGATATGGAGTAATCCAAGCCAAGTACAAGGAGCGACTGTCTACAACTACTGCGGATCAAAAATGGTTCTTTGAGCAGGTCACGGCAGAACTCGATGCATGGATCGACACAAGCAAGACGCGGCGCAAGCATCAACCCATGTACTTCATAATTGCAACTAACGTCCCCCTCACTGCAGTTTCGGAGAACGGCGGACTGGACCGTCTGAAAGCGCTGTTCGAGCAATTTCGCGACAAAATGGACGACAGTCGACCGCCCCGTCCAATTGGCATGCCAGAGTTCGTAGATTACGACGTCTGGCACGCCGAGTACCTAGATCGTTTGCTTGAGACCAATGAGGAAGTCTCACGGCGATATGCCGATCTCATCCTGCCGGGTGATGTAATTGCACGCCTTTACGATCACGTAACCCAGGACGACGAAAGGCTCGTTCGGGCCTGGATCAACTACGTCCGGACGTCTTTGACCAGCGATACTAAGATCGAATTGGGAGAGTCGGGTGACTTGGTGAACACTCCATTGGAGTTGGCCGAAATCGCCGTAGACCTTCCTGTATCAACAAGAGCGAACGGCAACGAAACGCACTATGCCCTGCAAACGTTGGTAAACACGGCCGACCAGATACTCAGTCCCGCACTTCACCCGGCCGGCCATGACCGGCTTATCGTCCTCGGAGGACCCGGTTCAGGAAAGTCCACACTGTCCCGCCTGCTTTGCCAGATCTATCGCGTAGCGCTGCTCCAGAAAGCGGCTGCCGGCCGAGTAACCGCACAGGTTGCCGGGATTGCTTCGCAGATCCGCACGGCGTTCGACGTCGACTGCCTACCCACGCCAAGCCTCCATCGGTTGCCGATCCGGGTTGTGCTTAGCACGTTTGCAGATGAACTCACGCAGACGAAAACACTAACGTTGCTGCAACACATAGTGTCTCTGCTCAATCACCGGGCATCAGACCACATCAGAGTCAACGAGATTGCCCGACTCATCAAACAGTGGCCAGTGCTAGTTGTACTCGATGGAATGGACGAAGTCGCTTCTGCTGACAACCGCGGGGCAGTAACCGCATGTATCAAAGACTTTTTGTCCGAAATGGCCGCGATGCAGGCAGACCTCCTTATTGTGTGTACGTCGCGGCCAGTCGGGTTCGAGCATGATGACGAAATAGATTACGAAGAATTACATCTCATGCCCTTACCACCCAGAGACGCCATCCACTACGCAGATAGGTTACTGGCGTCGCGATTTCAGGGTGACCCTGACCGACAGGAAGAGACTCTGCAACGACTCCGCAAAGCAGCTACCAACGGAGAAACTGCCCGAATGATGACCTCGCCATTGCAGGTGACAATCCTGAGTCTTTTGCTCGAGCAGCGTAAGCGTGCACCCGCCAGTCGCTATGCGCTCTTTAAAGCATATTACGATGTTATCTACGCGCGAGAATGCAATAAACCTGGCGGTAATGGCGCAATCTTGGAACTATATCGACCGCAACTCGACGAACTGCATCAGTCATGTGGACTTGCAATACATGCTCGTGCAGAGCGCGCTGGTAAGGCGGAATCGATCCTTCCGATTGAAGATCTTGAAGCCATTGCACGTCGAATCTTGGAGGCTGAGGAGCATAGAAACCTAGATGCGCTGGTAACACAACTATTACGCTTGGCGCGGGAACGTCTGGTTCTTCTGGTGCCCAGGATGGCAGGTGTTGCGTTCGAGGTAAGGACACTCGCGGAGTTCTTCGCAGCTCGAAGTGTGATGGCGCGGGAAGACTCGGCTGACAGGCTCCAAATGCTTGTCACGTCGGCGCATTGGCGCAACACATGGCTGCTGGCCGCGGGTCACATCTTCTCCGAAAGGCGAGAACTACGAGATTCCGTCGTGTCGAGACTCCACGACTCCGATCACAGTAGCGCCGTGAACCGCCTTGTGATGCCCGGATCAATACTAGCGATCGATGCCCTCGAAGATGGCTTTGCGTCGGCTACGCCGGTCTACGAAAAGAAGTTGGCCATTGCCGCCCTGAAGCTGGTGACCGGCCCAATAGGATCCCACATCAACAGGCTTGCGCACGAACTCGTTCCAATGATGGAGCAGTCCGACGATCTAGCACTCGCGGTGTGGCGGGAGATTAACGCTCTCATGGCTGATCACAGCGCAGGAGCTCTGCGAACGCTCCTTGTCAGCCTCCAGGCAATTAGCTCCGGTTCTATCGGAGCACGCGCGACCAACCTGCTTGAACAATTAGTAGAATCCGCGCCGCAACGGGCTTATGAACGGACCACCGACGAATCTATCGTAGCCATCGTCAGGGCTGCTTTGGTGCAAGCAGGAGTACTGGCCCCAGACCAAGCTGATGGACTAGACCCAACCGTTCTGCTGGGCGATCTTCGTAAAAGCTACGATGGAAGCCCTTCTACGCAATGGGTCTTCCAAGTGCGAGAGATCGCTGTGGAGCTGTGCCGAGACTACCGACAGCGGTCGCGCCTTCGGGCCACCCTCGCAACCGCGATCGAGCATGACTTCGTGGGCGATGCCCTGATCAGCCTCTAGAACTCAGGCTAATCGACAGGCGGCCTATAAGTCCGTTTCAGCGACGATATTCGAGCCCGGCGCTGCGGCAATGAAGATGACCAATTCAATGTCGACGGAAAATCTGACCCTGTCTTGAGGCGGGAGATCATTTTGTCGTGCCACAAGACCGACATCTGGCTACGGTTGACGAATGACTCCGCAGGACTGGACGGATGAACCGATCACGACCGACGCGGCGGACAAGTTCGCGCGTGGAAGCCATGCTGCTCGCGTAGCGCAACTGATCGCTGGCACCCACTCGTGGACGTCGAGCACTGTGTTTGGCTTGACCGGTGCATGGGGGAGCGGCAAGACATCGCTCATCAACCTAGTCGAGGATGCACTCGACGCGCTCGCCGCCGACTACGCCGTTGTGTGGTTCACACCTTGGGCAACCCAAAACGTAAATGGCCTGCTAGACGAGTTCTACTCAGCCCTGACTACGGCACTACCGACGGACAGACGCAAGAACGCGCGACGGGTATTAGCCACCTTGCTGCGAATTGCTGCGCCCGCAGCGACGGCTATACCTGTGGGCGGTGGAGTGACAGCTGAAGCCGCGAACTCCGCAGCTGAAGCCTTGATAGCCGAAAAGCCCTGGCAGGAGGCGTTTAGTGACGCCGCCGCTCAGATCTTTGGCAACGGACAACGTGTCCTAGTGGTGGTTGACGACGTCGACCGTCTCCAGGGCAACGAACTACTAGCTGTCCTCAAGGTCGTGCGCTTGCTCGGTAGGTTTCCGGGGGTGCAGTATCTCCTCGCTTACGACCACGAGTCGCTAGTGCACACGCTAGTGACCGCGGGTGCAACGCAGAACCCCGCAGCCGCACGTCGCTACATCGAAAAAATGGTTCAGTACCCGGTCGCGATTCCAGCCCTCATTGGCGCGCAGATTCAGACTCTGCTCAATGAGCAGCTTGAGGATGTACTGCGACGTCATCGACCCAATTCGAGCGCCTCTCTCGATATAGTCCGCGGCTTGTCCTCGACTATGCGTGCCACACTGACGACGCCGAGGGCGATCGGCCGCTATATTGCACAACTGGACTATGAATTCGGCATGCATCTAGATGGAGAGACCGACATTGAAGACGTAGTCATTCTCGCACTATTGCGAACAGCGTTCCCAGAGATCCATCACAGACTGCCCCAGTTTCAGCACGAGCTCGTGACGGGCCATAATCACGTTCCCGGAGACAGCAGGACCACCTCCTCTGAGTATTTCTCGACGGACCGCCTACTCGATGGCCTGGAGTTCTCGGAGAAGACGCATGCGACCGCAATGTTGGAGACGTTGTTCCCGAAGCTGCGTGACGATGCTGCGATAATCCGACGGCAGGGTGTCGCGCAGGGAAACTACTTTGGCCGCTACTTCGCAATGACGATTTTGGATGCTTACGATGTGCCCGATAGCAAGGTTAATCGAGCAATCTACAAAGCCTTCACCGGTGCTGGTGAAAGCTTAGTTGGACTTCTTCAAAGTGAAGATCCGATTCTTGCACTGCTTGCGGTTGAAAAAGCACAAAACGCGTTCACGCAAGCATTAGCAGATAATGCAACACCGGTTGACATAGATGCATCCTGCTTGTCGCTACTGGAAGTAGTTGTGCCAATCCTCGACACATTAGGGGCCTCTGGCCGATTCACACTTACCCTGCAGGATGTGACGACGAACTGGATCGGCGCAGACGTAGTGCCGGCTATCTCCGGTGAGGCTGATCCCGCACCGATTATTAGGGTTCTTGAGCGCGCCCCCTCTACACGAAGGCGATTAGCCCTATTGAGTGCTGCACGAGGCTCCCTCACGCTGCGAGGTCAGCAGTGGTGGCCCTCCGTTCTGGAGGCGACCTTGCCCGCGGTCTTGTCCGAATTCTTGGCGAATCTCAGCGAACAAGATCATGCAAATGAAGACCCCCGTGAGCTAATTGAGTTTTTCTATGCAGTCCGCGGCGCGGGCGTAAATCTTGCACCCCTCCGAGATGGTGTCGAAGACGCGATCACTGCCGGAAAATTCGAAATCGACCATCTCGCGTCTCGTTTCATAAACCCCAGCGGGCCAGGACAGTTCTCAGCGGATCAAAATGGGTTTGATGTCGTCGCGCCGCGGACAGATTACGGGTGGTATAGCAGGCCACAAGAAGAGTTCACCACCGACGTAACCAGTTGGAAAGGTAGACGCGAGATGGCTGCTGGACGCATCGTGCGGCCAGCCGAGTAGTCAGTTGTTGAGCTTCGATTTTGCGTTCCTCTACAAACCGTCACGGTTGGGTATCCGCCGATGAGCTGTTGTCGCTAACCTCTTCCCTTGAGGATTTCATGTGCGTTGTTGCGAACCCGCTCCAGCTCGTGTCCTACCGAGCGCAAATCGAGAGACACCGCCCGCCCGTCTCCGTAGGCCCTCGGCCAGGCAATCTGATGATCAGGGTCGCGGGGTCGATATAGCGCAGGATAGGCATCGCGTTCGAGTCACCGAGGGGGTGCCGATGTGACATCACCAACCAGTGGAAAGAGCCGAACGTGTTGTAGGTTTCGCGCGAGAAGGCATCGAGTCGTCCGTCGAAGTGCTCTAGCGAGTCACGCACGTCGCGGGACTCAAGCGCAGAGCCGTCGGACACAGCCAGCGCGCTCCGCAGAGACCGACCGCGTCTGATACCCCAAGAGTCCCTAGTAATGGGCCAGAGTAGCTTTGATACGACCCCGCTGGCCGCGAGGGCCACAGTGATTCCGGCCGCTAAGATGACGCCATCCTTTCGTTCGGCTGGCGGGTGGTGGTGTAGCGCCGATTCAATCTGCTCAATGCCGTAGGCAAACAAGCTTGCTTGCCGTATTACTTCGTGGAAGTAGATGGATTTGGCGTCTTCGAAGTCGCGTTCTTGGGAGGTAGTCACCTAAGCGATGTTGCCTGACGCAATCAAACGGTCTCTTGGGCCCTCGCTCATGAGCACACCTGCGAGCGGTGCAGCGGCTGTCGCTTCCACCAAACTGGCCCCGCACGGGTGCAAGAATTGGAGTACCGCCACATCTTGGGGCTCAACCCTCAACAACAAATCTCGCCCCACCCGGAATCTTCAACTCCACTGCATCTCCAACTCGCACCGTAGATCCCGCCACCAACTCCACCTTCACGGTCACCGGTCCCACCGTTATTTCGGCGATACTGCGAAATCCGGCGGGCCTCAAACCCGAAACAACCCCACGAATCCCGTTGTCATTCAGCGCAATCAGTTCATGTCGCAACAGCAACACCGCCGGACCAGCGGGAAGTGAAACCCCGTCAACCTCCAACTCCCCGAGCTCGGAGCGATGCACCCCAGTCCCATCCCACTGCCCCTCGATTTCGTTCATCCCGCCCATCAGTCGCGAGACTGCCAACGTGCTCGGACGCGTGTAGGCCGTCGCGATATCCGAGTGATGCTCCAACCGGCCGTCGATGAGCACAGCCAGCGAATCAGCCAGCACCGCCGCCTCCTGTTGATCGTGGGTGACGAGCAGCAGAGTCTGATCGAGCGACGAACGCAATTCACGAACCAGGTCGTGCATCTCGGTGCGCAACACCGGGTCCAACGCACTGAAGGGCTCGTCCAACAACAACACTCGCGGGGAGCCGGCGAGGGAACGCGCCAACGCCACCCGCTGGGCTTGCCCGCCCGACACCTCGGAGACAGCACGATCACCGATGTCACCGAGATGCACCAGGTCGAGGTACTCCCGGGCCCGCTCGCGCGACCGCTTGCGACTCTCCCCGGCAGCGCGGTACGCGAAGCCGATGTTGTCGAGTACCGACATGTGCGGGAATAACATCGGACGCTGGAACACCATCCCCACTCCGCGGTCCTCGGCCGCAACACCGTTCACCTCGCGACCGTCGATCTGCACCGTGCCGGCGGTGGGTGAATCCAGCCCGGCAATGACTCGTAGCGCCGTACTCTTGCCCGAGCCCGACGGCCCGAGTATCGCCGTGCACGAACCCGGCGGCACGGTGAGATCCAACGAATCCAGAGCCGCAACCGATTGACCGGCATGCACTTTTGTGAGTCCGTGAACGGACAGTTCGACGCTCATCGGGCATTCCTACGACGCAGATGAGCGAGCATGAGCACCAACAACAACGGCGGCACGACGGCAGCGACCGACAGGGCGGCCACCACCGAATCGTTGCCGGTCCCGGCAGCAAACGAGGCGACGAGAATGGGCACGGTGACCAGTCTGCCTCCACCGATCAACAAGGTGATCACGTAGTCGCTCCACGCCACGAGGAACGCGAGCAACGCAGCCCCCGCCAACGCCGGAGCAAGCAGCGGAATGCGAATCCGCCGCAGCACCATGGCACTCGACGCGCCAAGTGTGCGCGCCTCCTCCTCGTAACCGATGTCGTACGCGCCGAATGCCACTCGCATCAGGTACGTCGTGTACGGAATGGCCGCAACGGTCAGCAACGCGATCACCGCCACCGTGCTCGGAATGTGCGAGCGCAGCACCAGCACATCGAGTCCCAACGCCACGGCAAACGGAGGCAGGGCCAGTGGCGCGAAGAGAACTACGGCCACCAAAGCGGGGAAACGCACTGTTCCGTTCACCAGGGCGCGAGCGGCCAACGCGCCCAATGGCGTTGCGATAGCGGCGACGGCGAGAGCGAGCATGGTCGATCGCACGAACGCATCGACGCCCCCGGCATCGAGGGCACTGCGGACGCCGTCGAATCCCCATTCCTGCGGAACCGATCCGGGAAACGACCAGCGATTGCTGATGGCCCACAAGACAACCGGAATCAGCGGCAGCAGGAACCACAGGACCAGAGCGGACCTGCCGACAGCGGAAAGAACCCTGTTCATTTCCACACCGCCGATCTGCGCAGATAGTGCAGGGCCACCGCGGCCACGACCACCGTCAGCGCGGTGGCGATCGTCGCGGCAGCTGCTGCCTGCGGACGCGTCTGAAGATCGATCGAGGTGAACAGGCGAATCGCCATCACCGACAACGGCTCCGGATACGGTCGACCCAGAATGCGGGCCACCTCGTAGGAGCCGACGGTATAGGCGAACGCGATGGCCGCCGACGCGATCAGCGCGGGACG
Organism: Rhodococcus cerastii; assembly: GCF_033042195.1. Lineage (NCBI taxonomy): Bacteria > Bacillati > Actinomycetota > Actinomycetes > Mycobacteriales > Nocardiaceae > Rhodococcus > Rhodococcus cerastii. Next base: position 245,445 of record NZ_JAWLKF010000006.1, on the reverse strand, counting down.
AGCCAACGGCAGCGTGACCAACCGGAGCCGAGCCCACCGGCCGGCACCCAAAGTCGCCGCCGTCTCTTCGAATGCGGCCACTCGGGTGGCGAGCGTTCCGGCCACGACGACGGCTACGAAAGCCGATTCCTTCCAGGCATATTCGGCGACGACAGCGATCCACCACCGCCCGCCGACCAACTCCGGCCAACCGCCGTCGGTGAGTCCGAGAATGCGGGGCAGCATGCCCGAATCCGCCAGCAACAGGGCCATCGCGGCCGCCCCGATCAAGTGCGGCACCGTGACGGTCAATCCGGCGGCCACGAGCACAGCGCGCGTGCCCGATAAGGCCGTCAGCGCCGCGGCAAGCCCGATCACCGTGGCCAACGCCGTCGAGACGACGGCAATCGACAGCGTCAGCACCACCGAGCGCCACAGGTCACCGCCCAACGCGGAGTACGCGTCGACCGACAGCTCGGGGGTTCCGACCAACGGCATCAGACCCAGGCTCTGCAGCACCACGGTTCCGAGACCGCCGCCGACGACCAGAACAACCAGCACGACGGCAGGCAGTACCGCCGCCGTGCCGCGAAAGCTCTTCGTGGACGCGCTCACTGACCGGCGAGCACGTTTCGACGCCAACCCTCGTCGACCGGCGTGACCCAGTCCGCCGAGAGTTCGGGATGCGCGTTGGCCGAGAGCTCCTCGTAGGAGGGCAGAACCGTCGAACTCGGCAACGCCTCGAACCGGGCGCGGGCGTCATCGGGCAATCGGTCGATATCGAGCACGGTGAACTGCCCCCACACGTCCGGCGTCGCCTTCTCGAGTTGCTGCTCGGGCGACAACGCGAGATTGGCGACCACCTGTGCCGCGGCCGACTTCCCCGACGTCGATGGAATGGCAAGGAAACTCGCATTCCCAACGGTTCCCTCGTCGAGAGTCAGGACGCGTGTCTCCGGTGGGAAGGTGCCGTCGGCGACGAGCTTCGGGAGGGTCGCGGGGCCGTACGTCATCGTCATGTCGACCTGGCCACCGGCGTAGAGGGCGTCGAGCTCGGAGGAGGACTGCGGATACGTCGTTCCTTCGCGCCACAGTGACGGGGCGAGTTCGTTCAACTGATCGAACAACGCCGGGGCAAGGCGGTCGTAGGAGTTCTGATCGAACTGAGCGGGAACCTCGTCGACGCCGCCGGAGGCATTGATCAAGGCTTCACGCACGAACACCGAGCCGGTGAAGTCCGGGGGAGCGGGGTAGGTGAAGCGGCCCGGGTTCGCGCGAGCCCAGTCGAGCACACCGTCGAATGTCGTCGGCGGATCAGGGATGGCTGCCGCGTTGTAGACGAGGGTGAATTGGGCTTTGTGCCAAGGTGATTCGCAGTTCTCTACTGGGGTACCGAAGTCGTCTAGCAACAGCGGATCCTCAGGATCGGTCAGTTCCATGTTCGGCAAATTCTGCGTCCAACCGCACAGCCACGCGCCTGCCTGCTTACCGGTGCCGAAGTTCGCGCCGTTGACCCACACCAGGTCCACTTCGCCGTCGGTGACCCCGGCCTGCCGCTCGGACAGGATGCGGTTGACGGCGTCGGTCGTCGATTCCACCGGTACGCGGCGCAGCGTGACACCTTCGGCAGCGGCCGCGGGGGTGAGCACGTCGTCGACGTAGGCATTGCCTTGCTCGTCGCCGCCGTACATCCACAGCGAGACGGTCTGCCCCTGCGCCTGCTGTTCGATCTCGCTCCACGACTGCGCCTCGGCAATCGGAGCTTCCGAATCCGGCGCAGCGCAGGAGGTCAGCAGCAGCCCTGCGCTCGCCGCAATCGTCACTGCGCACCGTACTGAACGAATCACCGTTGGCCCTCCAGATCAACCGAAGCAGCCGTCGTCGACGCTGCCCTCACCACCGTAATCGGTCGAATGAGACAACCGCTGAACACGCGGGCACACCGGTCTTGTGCACAATGGACCCTGACCGCCGGACGAGAGGCACATACCGTGACGCAGGACCGCCCGACGCGTAGTCGCCGCGGCACCACCCTGAAATTGCTCGCGGCTGCCGTGGTCGTCATCGCTCTGGTGATCGTGCTCGGCACCGTCGACCTACCCGATCCGTCGTTCATCCGTGACCGAGTGGCGTCGGCCGGGCCGTGGGGCATCGCGCTGTTCGTGGTGCTCTATGCCGTCCTGTCGGCCACTCCGTTCCCCGCCAGCACGTTGACCATCGCGTCGGGACTGCTGTTCGGGTTGGCGGTGGGCGCAACCGTCGTGGTGTTCGCCGCCACGATGGGGGCGTATCTCGGGTACTGGGGAGCGCGGGCGCTGGGACGCGGCCAGGTGGCCCGCACCGAATGGGACAGGCTCCGCCGACTCGACGCCATGCTCGGACGACGCGGATTGCTGTCGGTGCTGCTCGTGCGTCTGGTGCCGCTGCCGTTCTCCTTGGTCAACTACGCGGCAGGAGTCAGCGCGGTGGGTCAGCGTGACTACGTGGTGGGCACGATGGTCGGCATCGTGCCGGCGACCGTCGCCTACACCGCCCTCGGGGCCTATGGAACGTCGCCATTTTCGTGGCCGTTCGCCATCGCACTGCTCGCGGTACTGGCGATCGCGGCAGGCTCGGCCCTGTTGGCCCGACGTCTCGGATTGACCGGCGCTGCCGAATGATCGACAGCTTTCTGCGCCGCCACCTCGAAGGCCCACTCGATCGCTGTGTCCGCGCCCTCGACCGTCCCGCGATCACACCCGACCGCATCACCGCCGCCGGGCTGGTGCTCGGCCTCGGGAGTGCACTGGCCGCGGGGCTGCAGTTCTGGTTGCTCGCCTTGGTGTTGTGGATCGTTTCCCGCATCGCCGACGGCCTGGACGGGCCACTTGCGCGTAGGCGTTCCAATGCGGGCGGCGCCGGCGGATTCTTCGACATCACCGCAGATTTTGTGGTCTACGGCACGACGGTGGTGGGCGTCGCGGTGGGTGCCTCGGCCGCATACGACGCCCCCTGGTGGCCGTTCCTGCTGGTGCTGTTGGCGTACTACATCAACGGCACCGCGTTCTTGGCGTTCTCCTCGATTGCCGAACGGAACGGCCGCACCATCGACGACGGCCGCTCACTGTCGTTCCTCGGCGGCTTGGCCGAGGGTGCCGAAACCATTGCGGTGCACAGTCTCTGGCTACTGTTGCCGGGTATCTCGTGGCAGATCGCGGTGGTCTGGGCTGCGGTGGTCGCGGTGAGCTCCGGTCAGCGAATCATCGCCGGGTATCGCGCTCTTTCCTGATCCATAGGCTCCTGCCTTTGGCCAAGGCCCCAACTGCTCGGGAAATCACCGGAGAACCCAACTGCGCCTTCACGTCCGCTATCGCTGCGTTCCACGGACCGTCGTTGTACGTCGGATACGGGTGCGTGGTCCCGGCGAGATCGCGAGTACGCAGCCCCTGCTCGATGGCGATGATCAGCTCCCCGATCGTCTCGCCCGCTCGCGGTCCCACCACACACGCCCCGACGATCCGACGCTTGGCGTCGAGCACCAGCGTCGTCGATCCGTTCGTCGCTTTCTCGGTGACGGCCCTGTCGACGTGATGGTGGTCGAGCACCTGCAGCCGCAACCCACGCTCTTTCGCGGTCCGCACATCGATTCCCGCCGAGGCGATCTCGGGATCAGTGAACGTCACTCGCGGAGTTCCCGTCGTACTCACTGTTCGGCTCAGACCGAATGCCGCATTGCTCGCGGCCAGACTGCCGTGCACACCGGCAGTGTGCGTGAACTGCGGATGGCCGGTGAGATCCCCGGCCGCCCAGATACGAGGATTGGTGGTCCGCAGATGCTCGTCGACCTGAACGAATCCGTTGTTCTCCACTTCCACACCGGCCGTGTCCAAGCCTATCGACGACGTGCGCGGAGTTCTCCCGGTGGCGATGAGCACTCGATCGAATTGAATCTCGACACCCGTATCGGTCACGGCCGAGCCGTCGGCGATGCGCACGACGGACGTCGAGGTCAGCACGCGCACACCCTCGTCGGTCAACGCCTGCGTCAGGATCGACGAGGCCTTAGGGTGCTCGCGCGGCAGGATCGTGTCCGACCGTCCGACGAGGGTGACGTCCGATCCGAGACGCGAGAATGCCTGCGCCATTTCGCAACCCACCGACCCGGCTCCGACGATCATCAGTCGCTGCGGCAAGTCCTCCAGTTCCCACAGGGTGTCGCTGGTCAGGTAGTCCACGTTGTCGATACCGTCGATCGCCGGCACCGTGGGATGCGCGCCGGTGGTCACGATCGCCTGACCGAAATGCAGTACCCGCGTACCGATTTTCACCTGGTTCGGACCCGTGAAAACAGCGTCCCCGCTGATCACCTGTACTCCTGCCTCGGTGAGTGCCTCCGGTGAATCGATCGGCGCGATCTCGGCGATCGAGCCGTGCACGTGCTCCATCACGCGCGCGAAGTCCACGATCGGCGGCTGGGTGACGATGCCGAACCGGGACGCGGATCGAACCGTCTGTGCCGCCGAGGCCGCCGCGAGGAGCGCCTTGGACGGCACGCATCCGGTCCACAGACAGTCGCCTCCGGTCCGCTCTCGCTCGATCAGCACGACGCGAACGCCGAAGCCCGCCGCGGTCTTCGCCGCCACGATGCCGGCGGTGCCGCCGCCCACCACAACCACGTCGGCACGGTTCTCGGGCACACTCGAAGACGAACGACGGATTCCCATACTTCCCACTATGCCCGCGCCCTGGAGAGACCCGACATGAGACGACCGACCAAGTACACGATGTCGGCCCGCCTGTACGACGTGATCTCGTTCGAATGGCCGGTGTATCGAGCCGGTCGGGAGGCAGCATTCGAGCTGCTGAATCTGCCTGCAGGCAGCCATGTTCTGGACCTCGGCTGCGGGACGGGACTGAACTTCGCCGGGCTGCAGCGGATGATCGGGCCGACCGGCTCGATCACCGGAGTCGACGCCAGTTCACAGATGCTCGAACAGGCCAGGCGGCGAGCCGACCGAGCCGGGTGGGACAACGTCACGCTCGTCGCTGCTGACGCCACGGCCCTCACCAGCGCGGATCTGGGCGAGGCTGAGTTCGATGCTGCGCTGAGTACGTATGCGCTCTCGCTGATGACGCCGTGGCAGGCGGCTCTCGAGTCGATGATCGCGCACACTCGCGAGGGCGGCATCGTGGCCGTCGTCGACATGCAGCGGCCCGTCGGACGGGCGGCGGTGTGGACCCCGCTGGCGAAGCTTGCATGCCGACTCGGAGGGGCGGACATCGAGGCTCATCCGTGGACGGCGATGACGCCACTGCTGCGTGATCTGTCGACTCGCGCCGTCCGCGGCGGCCACATCCAGGTTCGCGTCGGGACTGTTGTATTACGCCCAGCAGCGCCGAGTTCGTAACCGACGCGCGCCTGCGTGACGACCGGTGAGTTTTTGCTCGCGCCGAGGTCCAACCGATCATGACTACACAGACCGTTTCCGTTCCCGGTGCGACCCTGACCTACGACGTGATCGGCGAGCTCGAGCCCGGGGTAACGCCCTTGGTGCTCATCGGCTCACCGATGGATGCGAGCGGGTTCGGTACGTTGGCATCGCACTTCGGCGACCGGGTGGTCGTCACGTACGACCCGAGAAATGTCGGACGTAGTCGACGAGACGACGCGACCGCGGCGGTCACCGTCGGCGAACATGCCGACGATCTGCATGCAGTGCTCACCGCCGTCGGCCACGGTCCGGTCGATGTCTTCGCCTCCAGCGGGGGCGCGGTCAATGCGCTGGTGCTCGTGAGCAGATACACGTCCGACGTTCGGACGTTGGTTGCCCACGAACCGCCCGCCGGAGGCACTCTGCCGGACCGCGAGAACATCGCGACAGTGTGCGCACACATGGTGGCCACGTACGACGCTCACGGCCGCGGCCCGGCCATGGCCGAATTCATGTCGCTGCTCATGCACGCAGGCCCCATCGACGACGCGTTCTTCGCTCGCCCGGCACCGGACCCGGCGCAGTTCGGCCTCCCGACCGAGGACGACGGAACCCGCGACGATGCCCTGATGTCCAACATGCGTGGGGGAGGCGTCGATTTCGCGCCGGATGTCGATGCATTGCGTGCTGCTCCCACCACAGTGGTGATCGGAGTGGGCGAAGAATCCGGCGGTCCCGAGGACGGTCACATCGCGGCTCGCGCAGCGTATTCGACTGCAGCGCTCCTCGGATCGGAGCCGATCGTCTTTCCCGGCGGCCACTCGGGATTCCTCGGCGGCGAATTCGGTCAGACCGGAAAACCGACCGAATTTGCCGAGACACTACGAAAAGTATTGAGCTGAAGAAGATTCCGTCCTACAGAACCAGGAGCAATCATGGGCCTCATCACGTTGGAGTTGTTCGCCACCCTCGACCTCGTCGCACAATCACCAGGAAGCCCCGAGGAAGATCCCGAGAACTTCCCCTTCGGTGGTTGGCAGGCTCCTCTGCTCGATGAGGTCTCCGGGGCGCAAGTCGACGCTGCATACGAGGGCACGGATGCGCTCTTGCTCGGCCGACGCACCTACGACATCTTCGCCGCCTACTGGCCGAACCAAAAAGGCTCGTTCGCAACGCTGTTCAACGCCATACCGAAATACGTGGCCTCGCGCGGCACACCCGATCTGCGGTGGGACGGTTCGACCCAACTCGGACCGAATCTGGTGGATGCGGTGCGTGAGATCCGAGATCGGCACGACAACATCAAGGTCGTCGGAAGCCTCGATCTGGTGCAGACCCTGTTGCGCGAGAGGCTTTTCGATCGACTCGATCTGTGGGTGCATCCCATCCTTCTCGGAGTGGGAAAGAGAGTGTTCGCCGACGGCACCGTGCCCAGCAACCTGACGTTGCTCGGGCCACCGGCCGTCGACGGTAAAGGCACCGTGTACCTGCGTTACGGCCTCGACGCGGGACGCCCGGAAGTCGGCAGCATGGACGACGTCTTGGGCGGCTGATACGGCCGAGAAGCTCACTTCTTCTGGCGTCGGCTACCTCCGTGCCAGTCCTGCTGTACACCTGCTTCGTCTTCCTGGACCCCGAGGGCCTTCAGTTGGGGGAGCTCACGCAGACTGCGCTTCATCTCGGCGAAGCCGGGGAAGCGAGCGAGTGCGATCACGTTGTCCCACAGCGGCACTGCCTCCTCGTCGCTGGGCAGTCTGCTGATCACCGGCCCGAAGAACGCGACGCCGTCCGGCGGCTCGAAGGCAATGATGGGCGTGCCGACGTCCTTGCCGGTGAGTGAGAGGGCGTGATCGGTTTCGGCCTGGATCTCCTCGTCGAGAGACGAATCATCCAGTGCTGCAGTGTGATGGGTGGGCAGCCCGAGTTCTTCGAGGATCGGCCCCAGGAATTCTGCGGTGCCGCGATGGCCGTGGCTCGTAGCGTCGTCGGGCACCACCTCGGTGTCGAAGATGTGCTTGCCGAGGGCCTCGTACAGAGGCCCGACAGCGTCCGACCCGTGCTCACGACGAATATCGGCAGCAGCCCGCAGCACTCGTAGACCTGCGGTGTGGCCGGCCTCGTACTCGGGCGGGAAGTGGGCGTCGTAGTCGATGTGCGAGTTGAGCAGTCGCAGCGAGATGAAACGCCAGTCGACGGTGTAGTCGCGCTGGGCCTGGACCTTGCGAACCCATTTGCTGGTCATCCAGGCGAACGGGCACACCGGATCGAAATAGAACTCGATATCTGCCATCGGGGCACTCTCCTTATGGGACGTAGGTATTCAGTGTTCACCCAACAGTGCCGAACGTTGTTCGGTGACGACGGCGCGGATGGCGTCGACCACCGCCGACACCTCCGGCCGTCGCAGTGTTTCGGTACGGGTCACGAGCCAGTAGGTCAGTTTCACCGCGATGGCGTTGGGCAGGACTCGTCGGAGGTCGGGGTGGCGGTCGGCCATGAAGCATGGCAACAGCCCGATGCCCGCGGAGGCGCGGGTGGCCTCGACGTGGACGAAGACGTTGGTGGAGGTGACCGATTCGCGCATGGTCGGGGTGAAGTTGGGGGCCAGATCGAGATCGTCGACGTGCAGCATCGAATCGATGAAGTAGATGAACGGGTGTGCAGAGAGATCGGCCGGCACCTGCGGAGTTCCGTGGTCCTCCAGATAGTCCTCGGAGGCATAGAGGCCGAGTAGATAGTCCCCTAGCCGGATGGCCTCGGCGCGATGCACTTGCGGTTGCCCGACGACGATCTCGATGTCCAGACCCGATCGTTGCTGCGAGGCGCGCCTGGTGACCGCCACGATTTCCACGGACACGCGCGGATGAGCGCGCTGCACCCGCGCCGCGGCCGGAGCCGCGATGTAGGCGCTGAATCCGTCGGTCGCCGAAATTCGTACGACGCCTTCCAACGCGCCGACATCGCTCGAGACGAGGGTGCGCAGCGCATCCTCGACGGCCTCCGCCGCGGCCAGCGCGCCGCGGCCCAGCTGCGTCAGCTCCCAGCCACCGGCACCACGGGTGAGAACCCGGCCGCCGAGCGTGTCCTCGAGTGCGGCGATGCGTCGGGAAATGGTCGTGTGGTTGATGCCCAGGTCGTCGGCGGCGGAGCTGTAGCGACCGGTGCGACTGACAGCGAGCAGCACCAGCAGGTCATCTGCACTGGGGATCTTCGCGCCACCGAGTGTCATGTGTGCAGTTTTGCAGATCCGACCTGCGTTCATGGCTCTTGCGCCCACAAACATCTGCACCAATACTCAGAGCAACCCGCAGTTGTGTGGTCCATCACATACATGAACGTGACGTGCTGAGTAACACAGGAGAAAACATGAGCGTCGATCAGCCGCTGACAGAACGACCAGAACCGGATCCCGATGCCACGCCCACAGGCCTGAAGAAGGTCGTCGGGGCGTCGATGGCAGGCACCATCGTCGAGTGGTACGAGTTCTTCCTCTACGGCACCGCCGCAACGCTGGTGTTCAGCAAGATCTTCTTCGCTGCCGGAACCAGTGAGCTCGACGCGATCCTCGCGGCCTTCGTCACCTACGCCGTCGGATTCGTCGCACGTCCGTTGGGCGGCATCGTCTTCGGTCACTACGGCGACAAGTACGGCCGAAAGAAGTTGCTGCAGTTCAGCCTCGTCCTCGTCGGCGGAGCCACGTTCCTCATGGGCTGCCTACCGACCTTCGAGGCGATCGGCTACTGGGCACCGGGACTGCTGGTGACCCTGCGATTCATCCAGGGCTTCGCCGTCGGCGGCGAATGGGGCGGCGCGGTTCTCCTCGTTGCAGAACACAGCCCCAACAAGTCCCGCGGATTCTGGGCCAGCTGGCCGCAGGCCGGCGTGCCCGCAGGTAACCTGCTCGCCACCGTCGCGCTGCTCGTCCTGACGACCACACTGTCCGACGAAGCCTTCCTCAGCTGGGGCTGGCGCGTCGCGTTCTGGCTCTCCGCCGTCATCGTCTTCGTCGGCTACTACATCCGCACCAAGGTCTCCGACGCCCCGATCTTCCTCGAGGCTCACAAGCAGGCCGAGGTCATCAAGGCCGCGTCGTACGGTGTCTTCGAGGTCGTGAAGCGTTACCCGCGTGGCGTGTTCACCGCGATGGGACTGCGCTTCGGTGAGAACGTCATGTACTACCTCGTCGTCACCTTCTCCATCACGTACCTCTCGGTCGAGGTGGGTACCGACACCTCCACGATCCTGTGGTGGATGCTCATCGCCCACGCGATCCACTTCTGCACGATTCCGTTGGTGGGCAAGCTCGCCGACCGCGTCGGACGTCGCCCGGTCTACTTCGCCGGAGCCGTCACCGCGGCAACGTGGGGCTTCTTCGCCTTCCCGATGATGAACAGCGGCCACAACGTCGTCATCATGCTGGCCATCATCATCGGCCTGATGTTCCACGCCTTCATGTACGCCACGCAGCCGGCCATCATGGCCGAGATGTTCCCGACGCGGATGCGGTACTCCGGTGTGTCCCTCGGCTACCAGGTCACCTCGATCGTCGCCGGTTCGCTGGCCCCGATCATCGCGGTCAAGCTGCTCGACGTCTACGGCTCGTCCGTCCCGATCGCGGTGTACTTGGCCGTGGCCTGCGCGATCACCGTCGTGGCCGTCGTCGTCGCTCGGGAGACCAAGGGGCTGGCGCTCGAAAGTATCGACATCGCCGACGCCAAGAACCTGGCCACCGAGGCCGAGCTGGCGAAGGCCGGCCTGCTCGACAAGACTGCACAGCGATGACCGACCTGAACGGACGCTCCGCCCTCGTCACCGGGGGAGCGTCCGGCATCGGGGCCGCGTGTGCGCGCGAGCTCGCCGGCCGAGGTGCCCGCGTCACCGTCGCCGATGTGAACGACGTTGCCGCAAAGGAATTGGCGTCGGAGATCGGTGGTGAGGTGTGGTCGGTGGATCTGCTCGACACCACCGCGTTGGACGACCTCCGGCTGGACGTCGACATCCTCGTCAACAATGCGGGTATCCAAACCGTCGCACCGATCGTCGACTTCGACCCGGGCGCATTCCGCAGAATCCAGACGCTGATGGTGGAGGCACCGTTCCTGTTGGTTCGAGCTGCGTTGCCGCACATGTACTCTCGCGGCTTCGGTCGGGTGGTGAACCTGTCCTCGGTGCACGGACTGCGTGCCTCGGAATTCAAGGTCGCCTACGTCACCGCCAAACATGCACTCGAAGGACTGTCGAAAGTGACGGCCCTCGAAGGTGCCGCCCACGGTGTGACGAGCAACTGCGTCAACCCGGGATACGTCCGAACGCCTCTGGTGGAAACACAGATTGCAGACCAGGCCAAGGCGCACGGAATCCCCGAGAACGAGGTACTCGAGAAAGTCCTGCTGACCGAGGCGGCCATCAAGCGACTCGTCGAACCGGCCGAAGTCGCCTCACTGGTGGGCTGGTTGACTTCCGAAAACGCCGGCATGGTCACTGGAGCGTCATACACCATGGACGGTGGTTGGTCGGCTCGCTAGTTCGGGCCCCGCCCCGCGTCAATGGACCACTGCATACGTCTGGCCGCGTCAATGTGACATCGACGCAGAGACGTGAACTGGGTGGATGGACCACTGCATACGTCTGACCGGTGCAGTGGTCCATTGACGCGAATGGGGTGGGCGCGAACGGGGTGGGCGCGAACCAGAGCGGACGGGTGAACCACCTCGCCTTGAACAGCAAGAAGCCCCCGTGACATGTCACGGGGGCTTCTTTGGCGGAGGATAGGGGATTTGAACCCCTGAGGGCGTTAACCCAACCCGCGTTCCAGGCGAGCGCCATAGGCCACTAGGCGAATCCTCCGTGGGGGAGCTTACCCGGTTACCCCCACCATCTCCCAAATCGGGAGGCGCGAAGGGTGGTGATGTGTTGTCGGACGGGAGACGGCTACACTTCCTATCGGATCCCGCGCGGCGCGCATCCTGTGAACTCCCCCAGGGCCGGAAGGCAGCAAGGGTCAATGGGCTCTGCCGGGTGCGCGGGGTCCCCTTTATTTCAGTGACATCGACACTGTCCGGGGAACCCGTCACCGAGAGGCCGCTCCGCATGCCAGCGCAAACCCAGTTGGGTCTGATGAACCATGAGGAGCTTGCCTCCGAGCACGAGCGGCAGAGCGCGAAGTACACGCAGCTCAAAGCCGAGAAGCTCACTCTCGATCTTACTCGCGGCAAGCCGTCGCCTGAGCAGCTCGACCTGGCTGCTGACCTGCTGACGCTTCCGGGTGCGGATTACAAGGACGGCAACGGCACCGACTGCCGCAACTACGGCGGCCTCGCGGGCCTGCCGGAACTGCGTGCCATCTTCGGCGAACTGCTCGGCATCCCGGTGAAGAACTTGCTCGCCGGCAACAACGCCAGCCTCGAGATCATGCAGGATCTGGTGGTCTGGGCGCTGCTGCATGGGCTGCCCGATTCCCCTCGCGCCTGGTCGGCCGAGCCGAACGTGCGCTTCCTCTGCCCTTCGCCCGGCTACGACAGGCACTTCGCGATCACCGAGAGCTTCGGCATCGAGATGATCCCGGTTCCGATGGGGCCCGACGGCCCGGACGTGCACGAGATCGCCAACCTGGTGGCGTCGGATCCGCAGATCAAGGGCATGTGGGTGGTGCCGAACTACGCGAACCCCACCGGTGCCGTCTACTCGGAGGACGTCGTTCGCGCGCTGGCCACCATGCCTGCGGCCGCACCCGATTTCCGACTGTTCTGGGACAACGCCTACGCGGTGCATCCACTGACCGAGGAATTCGCGCCGTCGTATGACGTGTTGGGCATGGCCGCCGAGGCCGGGTTCCCCAACCGCCCGTTCGTGTTCGCGTCGACCTCGAAGATCACGTTCGCCGGTGCCGGGGTCAGCTTCCTCGGCAGTTCCGAGGAGAACCTCGCCTGGTACCAGAAGCATTTCGGCAAGAAGAGCATCGGTCCGGACAAGTTGAACCAGCTGCGGCACCTGCGCTTCTTCGGTGATGCCGCCGGTGTGCGGGCCCACATGGCCAAGCATCGCGAGATCCTGGCCCCCAAGTTCGCTCTGGTGCAGCAGATCCTCGAGGACCGTCTCGGTGCCTCGAAGATTGCCTCGTGGACCGAACCCAAGGGCGGTTACTTCATCAGCCTCGACGTGCTCGAGGGCACGGCCGCGCGGTCGATCGCGCTGGCCAAGGAAGCCGGAATCGCTCTGACGGCCGCCGGCTCGGCCTTCCCGTACGGAAAAGATCCGGAAGACAAGAACATTCGCCTCGCCCCGAGCTTCCCGTCACTCGGTGAGCTGGAGAAGTCGATGGACGGCGTCGCGACCTGCGTTCTGCTGGCCGCGACCGAAAAGTTGCTCGAAGGCTGAACGCATGTGAGCGGAACCTCGTAGCAGGCTACGAGGTTCCGCTCACATGCGGCGAAGCCGCTCAGTGCCCGACTACTACCGCACCTTCGGGTGCCGACGGCAGTGGCCCACTCTTGAGCAGCGTGGCCGACAGCACCGCGCCGAGCAGGAAGATTCCCGACGCCCACCAGAACGTGGTGGTGTAGCTGGCAATCTCCGCATTGGCCTGCAGCAGTGCCGCATCGGTTGCCGTCGCCATGTTGGAGCTGACGTAGCTGGTCGCCGCATTGGCGGCCACGGTGCTCAGCAGCGCCGTGCCGATCGAGCCGCCCACCTGCTGCATCGTGTTCACCGTTGCCGATGCGACACCGGAATCGTCAGGGTCGACGCCCGAGATTGCGCCCTGCATTGCCGGGGCCATGGTGGCACCGAGGCCGAGGCCCATGATGACCAGGCCGGGCAGGATGTGCGTGACGTAGCTGCTGTCGACGTCGATCTGCGTCAGCAGTGCCATGCCGATCGAGGCCACGACCAGGCCGGTCGTCATCAGGATGCGGGGTCCGAAGCGGGGCAGGATCAGCGCCGTGGACAGCGTCGCCGTGAGGATCAGCGACGCGATCATCGGCATGAACGCGAACCCGGTGGTGATGGGCGTGTACTTCAGCGTGTTCTGCAGGTAGTACGTCAGGAACAGGAACACCGCGAACATGCCTGCGCCGGTGACGAATACAGCGAGGAACGATCCCGCACGAGTGCGGTTCAGCACGATCCGCAACGGCAACAACGGATGCTCGACGCGCATCTGGATGGTCACGAACACTGCGAGCAATACGACACCGGCGGCCAGGAATCCGAGGGTGACCGAGTTGCCCCAGCCGTCGGACTCGGCGTGAGCGAAGCCGTAGACGATGGAGAACAGTGCGGCCGAGACGGCGAGGGTGCCGGGGATGTCGAGCTTGGGGCGGACGTCGACCTTGTGCTTGGCCAGGAACAGGAACCCGCCGACGAAGGCGAGTGCGGCGAAGATCAGGTTGACGTACAGGCTCCAGCGCCAGTTGGCCCATTCGGTGAGCATGCCGCCCAGCAGCAGGCCGAGAGCGCCGCCGCCGCCGGCGATGGCACCGAAGATGCCGAATGCCTTGGCGCGTTCCTTGGTGTCGGTGAAGGTGGTGGCCAACAGGGACAGGGCCGCGGGGGCGAGCAGAGCGCCGAAGACACCCTGACCGGCGCGGGCCGCGACGAGCATGCCGAAGTTGACGGCCGCGCCGCCCACTGCCGACATCAGCGCGAAACCGACGAGCCCGATGAGGAAGGTGTTGCGTCGTCCGAAGAGGTCGCTCAGTCGTCCACCGAGCAGCAGCAGGCTGCCGAACGCGAGTGCGTACGAGGTGACGACCCAGGAGCGGTCGGCGTTGTCGAAGCCCAGGTCGAGCTGTGCGGCGGGGAGTGCGATGTTCACGATGGTCGCGTCGAGCACGACCATGAGCTGAGCCAGCCCGAGCGTCGCGAGAATCAGCCAACGATTCCGATGCGAACGTTCGTCGACCGGCGTGGTGTTCGACGTGGCGTCGCCCACGTTCTCCGATGAAAGGGTGGTCATAGTGTCCTCGGTTCGACTATGCGGAGGTGTACCCTCCGGTTGTAGAGATAAGGTAGCAGCTAAGTGGAGGGATGTCCTCCGCTTATCGGGTGAAACGGACATCGAATGAGTGTGAGAGCGGACACAACGGCATCGAAGCCACTACGGGCTGATGCCGAACGCAATCGACGTCGCATCGTCGACGCGGCCCGCGAACTGTTCGCCTCACACGGCATCGACATCACGCTCGACGACGTCGCGGCGCACGCCAAGGTGGGCGTCGGCACCGTCTATCGGCGGTTCTCGTGCAAGGAAGAACTGATCGACGGCGTGTTCGAGCAGCGTCTCGAAGACATGCTCGCGACCGCCGAACGGGCGCTCGAAGCCGAGGATCCGTGGGACGGGTTGGTGCAGTTCCTCGGCGATGTGTGCGCGGGAATGGCACTCGATCGCGGTCTCGGAGATGTCGTACTCGGGTCCGATCAGGGCTGTCGAGGGATCGCTCAGGTTCGCTCGCGCATCGATCCGTTCTTCGAGAAGGTCGTCGAACGAGCACTGGCATCCGGTCAGCTTCGGCCGGACGTTGCCGTCAACGACTTCTATCCGGTGCTCGGCATGATCGGCGCGAGCGTCGAATTCTCCAGCACCGTCGACGCGTCGAACTGGCGACGCTATTTCACCGTGCTGCTCGACGGTCTGCGCGGCGACGGCGTTCCAAGGTCGACGCTGCCGGGGCGGCCCTTCACCAGCGACGAGGTCGATGCGGCCAAGACGGCGATGCATCGTCGTCGACGCTGATCGTGAGGACACCGAACTAGCCCTATGCGTTGTGTGACGCATCACGTAAGGTGCGTCACGATAAGTGCTACACGGGGTAGCGCTCACTTGAAGACAAGTGATCGACGTTGGGGGTTATCAGGTGCGTTGCAAGCGCGTGTTCGGGTCGGCTGTGGCGGTAGCAGCAGTATTCATGGGGGTGACGGCACCCGCGGTATCGGCGGCACCCTCGACGGGATCGACCGTCGAATCCGATTTCTACATTCCACCGAGCCCGCTCCCCGCAGGCTCCCCGGGCGACGTGATCCGGTCCGAGCCCTCGCATCTCGCGCTGTCGGTTCCCGGGATCGGTGGCCCGCTGCCCGGTGCGGCAACCCGAATCATGTACCGCAGTAACGATTCCAACGGCGAAGCCAATGCCGTCACGGGAACCTACATCGATCCTGCCGCGGCGTGGACCGGTCCCGGCCCGCGTCCGCTCGTCGTCCTCGCCCCGGGAACTCAGGGTCAGGGCGATCAGTGCGCGCCGTCGAAGATGCTCAACAACGTCATCACCTACACCCCGCCGCTCGGCTTCATGGTCGAGTACGAGGTGCTCGCGGCATACTCGCTGCTCTCGCAGGGCTACGGCGTGGTCATCACCGACTACGAGGGCCTCGGTACGCCGGGTGCGCACACATACGTCAACCGCGCCTCGGAAGCTCACGCTGTGCTCGACGCGGCCCGCGCCGCACAGAACCTGCAGGGCACCAAGATCTCCGCCGACGGCCCGGTGGCCGCGTACGGCTACTCGCAGGGCGGCGGAGCAGCCGCTGCTGCAGCGGAACTCGCCGATGAGTACGCACCCGAGATGAACCTCGTCGGCACCTACGCCGGCGCACCTCCCGCAGATCTGAAGGCGACCCTCGAGCAGGTCGACGGCACCATTCTCACCGGAGTCATCGGATACACCCTCAACGGTCTGCTCAACTCCGACCCCGGTCTGCAGCCCATCATCGACGAGAACATCAACGACGCAGGCAAGGCCATGCTGAATCTGGTCGCGAATCAGTGTGTGGGAGAAACGATTCTGAACGTCGGGCTGCACCGCACCAACGAGTACACCAAGACCGGCGAGCCGCTCTCGGTGGTGCTGGACAGGCTGCCCGTCGCTCAGGAGATCCTGGCCAAGAACAAGATCGGTGAGCGGACGCCGAACGCTCCGGTACTGATTCAGTCCGGTACGTCCGACGACATCGTTCCCCACGGACAGGCCGTCGGACTGGCAGGGGACTGGTGCGGCAAGGGTGCCACCGTGCAGCTGAGCGCCGCGCAGGTTCCGGCCATCGTCCCGGGTTCGGGTGCCGGACACCTGATTCCGGATATCCTCGGCCTCGGCGAGGCGCAGAACTGGATCAAGGACCGGTTCTACGGGGTGCCCGCGCCGTCCAACTGCTGATCTTCTCGGTACGGCCCGCGTGCATCAGCGCGGGCCGTACATGATCACCGCGACGCCGATCAGTGCGATCGACGCTCCGGTGATGTCCCACCGATCAGGTCGGAAACCGTCGACCACCATTGCCCAGAGCAACGATCCCGCGACGAACACCCCGCCGTATGCCGCCAGAATCCGACCGAAGTTCGCGTCGGGTTGCAGGGTCGCCACGAAGCCGTAGGCACCCAGCGCGATCACCCCGGCTCCGGCCCACAGCCAGCCGCGATGCTCTCGAATCCCTTGCCATACCAACCATGCTCCGCCGATCTCGAACAGAGCGGCGACGCCGAACAGCACTATCGACTTCAACACAGTCATGGCGTTCAGCGTCGCACAGCGCCGTGGGAGGTGTAGAAACAAGTGTTCGGGGGTAAGGCCTACAGGCCCAACAGGGCCGAACGGTAGGGGTTGAGTACTTCATGCGGGACAGTTACGCCGAGACATTGGATTCGCTGGCGTCGAATTTGTCCGAAATGTCGCGAATTGCCGAGAAGGCGATGGCGGACGCGACTCAATCGTTGTTGACGGCAGACATCGTTCTCGCCGAGCAGACCATCGAATACCGCGAAGAAATCGACATGCTCGCAGTCGAATGGGAGCACGGAGCCTTCGGCTTCCTGGCCCTGCAGGCACCCGTTGCCCACGATCTACGACGCGTCGTCTCGGGCATCAACATCGTCGCCGATCTCCAGCGCATGGGGGGCCTGGCCGTGCACATCGCCGAACTGGTTCGCCGTCGCCATCCCGCGCACGTACTGCCGCCCGAGGTCGAGGGCGTGTTCGAGCAGATGGGTCGCGTTGCCGTCGCGCAGGCCGAGTCCACGCAACGCGTCCTGGAGACCCGAGACGCCGAACTCGCCGCCGACCTGCGAATTCAGGATCAGGAGATGGACGCGCTGCACCGCAGCCTGTTCATGCTGACCTCCGCGCCCGACTGGCCGCACGGCGTTCCTGCCGCAGTGGACATCACGCTGCTCGGGCGCTTCTACGAGCGATACTCCGACCACACTGTCGAGGTCGCCAAACGAGTCATCTTCCTGGTGACCGGCGATCGCCCCACCGACGAGTCATAGTCTGCGCGAACGGCTCGAAGATGGCAGGATCGGCACGATGAAACGTGATGTCTCTGCGTACCTCGATGTCGACGTGACCGAGGCCAGCACCCTCGAGTTCCAGATCGCAATTGCACCGCATCCAGGAACCGATGTGTGGGAAGCACTCTCGTTCACACTCGACGGTCAGCCGATCGAGGCGCAGGAGATCAGCGGTGCTCACGGCACCCGCATCCACAAGATTCACGCCGGCGTCGGCAAGCTCGAGGCGTCGTACTCGGCAACCATCTACGGAAACACCGAGCCCGCTCCGGTCTCCGACTACGACCTCTCGCTGTACCTGCGGCCCAGCCGCTACGCCGAAGCCGACAAGTTCTTCGGCTTCGCAGCAACGGAATTCGGCTCGTACCCACCCTCGGAGAAGTTGCTCGCCGAGGTGTCCTCGTGGGTCGGCGCGCGGCTGAGCTACGTACCGGGCAGCAGCGACCCCATCGACGGCGCAGTCGACACCCTCCTTGCCGGTGCCGGCGTCTGCCGCGATTACACCCACCTCGTGGTGGCGCTGCTGCGCGCCGTCAACGTCCCGGCTCGCCTGGTCGCGGTGTACGCGCCGGGCTGCGATCCTATGGACTTCCATGCGGTCGCCGAAGCATTCGTCGAAGGCCAGTGGCGAGTGGTGGACGCGACCTGCCTCGCCCCGCGATCGACCCTGGTGCGCATCGCCACCGGACGCGACGCATCCGACACCGCCTTCCTCGACAACCACGGCGGATCGATCATCCTCAACAGCGCCGTCGTCGGAGCCGTCGTCGACGGACCGCTGCCCTTCGACGACATCACGCAGTTGGTGTCGATCACCTGACATGTCTCGTGTGAGGTAACCGCGTCGGCTGTTCCCTAGGGCTCTCTCGCACGAGGGTTCGCCCGAAGATAGGGAACTCGCCTGATGTGTGGACGGTGCGGCGGAGCCAGAGTGGGTCCATGTACTCCACCTACGAAGTTCTGGCCGATCACGAACGCCGTGTTGCGGATTCGCTGCGAGCGTACGACCGTCGGGTGCGCAGGCGTGCACAGAACGACGGCCGGCCACGAGCGCGGCGTAGTTTGTTGGCGTGGCTCGCACTCTGATCGGACGGGACGCCGAACTTGCAGCGCTCGAACAGGTCGTCGCGGACGCTGCCAGAGGCGTACCTGCCGCGGCCGTCGTGTCCGGCGACGCCGGTGTAGGCAAAACGCGACTGCTGGCAGAATTGCGGCGCAATGCGGAAGCACGCGCAACTCGGGTACTGGTCGGGCGGTGCTTGGACCTCGGTGAGGTCGGCATTCCGTATCTCGCGTTCACCGAATTGTTCGGTCCACTCCCGCACACCACACGGACCGAGCTGTTCGATGCTGCCTTGGTTGCGCTGGCTGCAGCCGGGGCCGACCGCCCGGCGGTCCTCATCGTCGAGGATGCGCACTGGGCGGACACCTCCACCCGTGAGCTCATGACATTTCTGCTGTCGAGACTCGCGAAAACTCGTGTTGCACTGCTGATCTCGTATCGTAGTGATGATCTGCATCGCAAACACCCACTCCGACAGTCGCTCTCCGAGTGGACACGTCTGAGCTACGTCCGTCGAGTCGACCTGCCGGCTCTCGATGCCGAATCGTCGTACCGCCTCCTCGACTCGCTCCCCGCGGCAACGGATGTGGCATCCCGGGACGTCATCGTGGAGCGATCGGGTGGCAATCCGTTTTTCATCGAGGAACTCGTATCTGCCGGCCAGCGTCCGGGATCGTCGATTCCGCCCGGCCTTGCCGAGCTACTGCTGGTCCGGCTCGACGCCTTGTCGCCCACGGCGAAGTCGGTAGCCGAAACGATGGCGGTGGGTGGCCCCCGCGTCGCGCACGAGGTTTTGGCAGAGGTGACCGGTCTGGACGAGGACCGACTCGAAGACGTGATCCGCGAGATCGTCGACGCCCGGCTCGTGGAGACCGCCGACTTCTACTACGTCTTTCGGCACGCGCTCCTGGCCGAGGCCATCTACGACGACGTCCTGCCCGGCCGTCGTGCTAGGTTGCACGCTTCTTTCGTCGACACGCTCACCGAACACCGGCATCGTGGCGCTGCCGCGGACCTGGCTCGACACGCAGGATTGGCCCACGATCTGCCGAAGGCGTTCAGAGCCCACGTCGATGCGGGCCGCGAGGCGATGACGCTGGCGGCACCTGCTGAAGCCATGGCTCACCTCGCCGCCGCACTGGAACTGAGACAGCCGCAATGGGAGCCGACGGAAACGGCACTGGTGTTGGAGTACGCGGTGGCGTCGACGACAGCAGGGCAAGACCTGCGGGCGCTCTCTGTGGTCCGTGCCGAACTGGAACGGGGTGGGGATGCGTTGTCGATCCCCGATCGACTCGACTTGTTGCACGCAGAGGCGACTTCGGCTCTGGCGATCGAACGTGAGGATTCGGCCCTGGTGGCCGTCGAGCAAGCGTTGATCATCGCGGACGCGGAGGAATTCGCCCCATGGAGGGTGCACTTGACCGCTCTCGGTGCCCGGATAACCGATTCGTTGGGCAGGGAAGATCAGTCGCTCGCCTGGGCCGAGGAGTCTGTGCGTATCGCAGAGTCCCTCGGCGATCCGGGGCGGTCGGCAGATGCGCGAATTACGCTGGCACGCTTGCACGGACGCCATAATGACCCCGCGGCGTCGCGCAGGCTCCTCGTTCGTACCGCCGCACTCGCGCGAGAAAGCGGTGACATCGGGGATCTACTGCGCAGCAAGTTCAATCTCGGAATGGTCGAATTCGACGACGGCAATTTCCTGTCGGCCCAGGAATCGTTCGAGGAGGCAGTCGAGATCGCTCGTTCCACGGGCCGCCAATGGACGCCCTACGGAGTCGGGGCGCGGGTCCAGCTTGCGAACGTGCGGTACTACTCGGGTGATTGGACACTGGCCCTCGCCGACTTGGCTCGGATCGAATCGGCCGCACCACCTTTGGGTTCGGCCGAGCAGCTGTGCGCAGGATTTCAGATTCGAGCCGCGATCGGGGACGAGGAGCTCGCGGCCGACATCGAACGCGTGCGCCCCTACGAGTCTCAGGATGGCTTCATCACGATTCTGAGGAGCGCAGCTGTTGCCTATACCGCGTTGTGCAACGGGCGGTTCAGCGAAGTGATCACCTGCATAGAAGACGCTGTCGCCACCGTGGGTGCGCAATGGCACAACCCATGGTTCGGCGGGCGCATCAGACTGTCGGTACTGGGGATGGAAGCGGCGCGCCGCGGGTCTGCCGTCATCGGTGCGCAGGCCGCATTGGACATCGGATCACGCCTGCACTCCGAGATCGAACGCACAGCGAGTTCCAGCCCGTCCTACGGCTGGGAGTCGACCGCCTGGATACGGCGAGGCGAGGCCGAGTTGGGTCACCTGCGGCTCAATTGCGGATACGGGGACGCCGCCTCCGTAGTGGCGGCATGGCGTGCGGCCGTGAACGCGTTCGCAATTCAGCCGTTCGAGCGCGCCCGGGCGCTGCAGTCGCTCTCCGAAGCCCTCGAGGCGGCGGGTGACCGGTCGGCATCCGCACACGCGGCCGACGAGGCCATCGCGATCTACGACCGACTCGGGGCCACCGTGCGACTCGGCGATACGCGTCGACCCGCAGGCGCGGACCTGCTGACTCGACGCGAGTGGGACGTTCTGGAACTGCTCGGCGAGGGATGCACCAACAAGCAGATCGCCGAGCGACTCGTGATCAGCGTCAAGACCGTCAGCGTGCACGTGTCGAATGTGCTGACCAAACTCGGAGCCCAGAACCGCACGGAGGCAGCGCGATTCGCGAAAGGGAAGTCGAGTGAATAGGGCGGGGCGGCGGGGCTCCGGGCTGCGAGAACGAATCGGTTTGAGCAACGCTCGTCGGCGTGGGCACGTGGCTGGTGTGGTGTAACGGGCAGATTCGCACGCGCCCGACGAACGAATCGATGCTCTTTTCGGGGTCGTCTACGCGAGGCGTCGAACCGACACTCTCTATTTCGGCGGATGTGAGTGGAGCAAGGCGTTGTACAGCCGCACTATCGCCTTGCGTACTTCGGCAGGATCGATGTAGAGGTTTTTCTCTTTCAACGCGTCCTCGAGCGCCTTGCCATCGGAAATGTTGTCGGGCACCAGGACGTGCCACTTGCTTACCGGCCCGTGCGCGGTCGCGGGATGCATTGTTCGATAACATCTTCGAGGTCCTGCGATCCATGCCGTAAGTGCACCGTGCCCGTTGGGTATCACGCTGACGTACCGACCCGCCGGCAGCACGTCAGGAATCTCGTCCTCAGCGGCGGACGACGGAAAGTCGCCCCAGTACTGCGCCATGTTGTACCTCTCTGCGAGTCGCCCGAAATCTACTATCAATGATCGACCCGTTGGTTACGGGTTCGGCGGTCTTTTCGGAACGAAATGCGAGGAGTCGACCGTGATAGAGGCAACGACGTCGGCATTGGCAGGGTCGGCAAATGCATCCGGTGTTGTCGATCGCACGGTGCGCGTCGCTGACTCGGCTGTCAGGTCGATCTTCGACGCCGTACCGTCGGAGTCGATGCGGCGCAACATAGTTGTGCCGTCGACGCGCCACCGCGTGCCGTCGACCGCCGTAGCGCGGTCTGCTCGAACAAACCGGATGTCGTCGGGTCCGTCGACGGGAGTGAGGCGTCGGGTAACTCTGTTCAACAATCGAACTCGCTGCTCGTCCGGGTAAGTTCTGATCACTCCATGGCGTCGGTTACTGTTCATCGACGACCGTGTCCTACCCAGGAGATACAGCTGTCCCTCGTGGACTGTGGTGGTCCAGCTGCCTTCTGTGGTGTATCGCTCGATGTTCAGCTCTCCCTCGGGAGAAATGGTGCACAGGTGGATATCGTGCTCGGAGGTGATCCAGAAGCCGTCGTCGATCGCGTGTATCCGACGCGACCAGCGGTCGACCGAAGGTTCGATGGTCAGCGGCAGCAGGTAGCGAGTGACGACCGGAACTGCGCCCGCCGTATCGACCTGCAGAAGAACCGGGTCCGACGAGTGCATGACCCAGATCGAATTTCCCCTGATCGTCACAGCTCCAGCTACGAACGGTCTGAGCGAAGAGGGGTTGTCGTCGAGATCGATGTCGATCAGTACACCCGACGCGACGAAGCCGCCGTCTTCGGTGTCCTTGGACGGCCACCATTCGTGTGCGACGGGAATGGCATCGATCTCAGTGAGCTGGTTGGTTCCATCGATGGTGGTCCAGCCGTTTTCTGTCGGTCGAACTTGTTGGTCGACGAGATGCATCGAGCGGATGCGACCGTGGACGCGGGGTGGCGCGTCCACGCCGAAGTCGGTGAGCATCGCGTTGAACGTTCCGGTCAGAGTGACCTCGCCATCGGTGGGCTCGTCGGTCCACCACTGGGCGCTCCAGCCGTCGCCGTAGACGAGATGAAGCCAGAGTAGACGCCCATCGCAGTGCATGCTGGGTGCTCGGCCGTAGGCGGGTCTGGCTATGGCAGTGCGTGTTTCGTCGCACGGGCTAGGTGCATCCGCTAGCGAGTAGTGCTCGAGGGCGACGTCCGCGAGATCACCGACCGATGCGCGGGGAAAAGATCCATCCTGAATGACCCACCCTGCAACAAACACTCGAAGGGTGCGTGGAGACGAAGCGTTCATGCATTCCCCGACGCAGTAGGGGAGTCCGCACGACGAGGCGTGGCGGGCGTCGGGTCACCGTGTTCTGAACACTACATGCGTTGGTGGAAACGAAGTATCCACTCGAAAGGCTGCGGTTGTTGCTACGCGTACTTTCTCCCCGTCTGGCACGGAGTGAAGTCGGGCACCGAATGCGTCGAACAGTGTCCGTCCCACTGCACCATTTCCCGAGTCCAGATCGTCATCCATGGTGGAGGTGCATGGCAAGATCGAGGCCATGTCTCGCACACTGCACCTCGTCGGCGATCCTGAGGCCGATGCACTGCTCGCCGAGGATCCGTTCGCACTGCTGATCGGCATGCTGCTCGACCAGCAGGTACCGATGGAATCGGCGTTCGCAGGACCGAAGAAGCTCGTCGATCGTCTCGGCGACCTGAACGTCGACACCGTCGCCGACACCGATCCCGACGAGTTCGCTGCCCTGTGCGCGCAGACCCCGGCCGTCCACCGGTTCCCGGGTTCGATGGCCAAGCGCATCCAGGGACTCGCGGCGTTCCTGGTCGAGAACTACGACGGCAAGCCGCAGGAGATCTGGACTCGGGACGATCCCGACGGCGCAGAAGTGCTGAAGCGTCTCAAGGCCCTCCCCGGCTACGGCGATCAGAAGGCCCGCATCTTCCTCGCGCTGCTCGGCAAGCAGATGGGCGTCACGCCGGACGGTTGGCGCAAGGCCGCCGGAGCGTACGGCGACGACGGTGCGCGTCGATCCATCGCCGACGTGGTGGACGAGAAATCGCTGCTCGAGGTACGTGAATTCAAGAAGGCAGCGAAAGCCGCAGCCAAGAACGAATAAGTCTGTCGGTGCCCGTCGATACAGTGGCCAGAACTTTCACCGGGGGCCGGAATGACCGACAGTATCGAGACCTACGAGGGCTGGCTTGCGTCTCTCGACGAGGACGCACTGACCGATCTGCTGCATCGTCGGCCGGACGTGGCGACAGACCCGCCACCGCGCTCGTTCGGCTTGCTCGCGCAGTTGCTCGGTGCACCGTCTCGGGTGTCGATGCTGCCGCGTCGACTCGACAGCGGCGCGATGGCTCTCCTCGAATTGTTCGCGCTCATGGGCGATCTGAGCCGCGCCGAGATCGGGCACTGGGCGAGTGATGGATCGGTCAACGAGACGCCGCACATCGATGCCGCTCTCGCCACACTGACGGCCTACGGGTTGATCTGGCCGCACTCCTCACCCGGCGCAGGCACCGTCGAATACTCACCCATCGATCTGTCCGGGGTGTTCTCGCATCCGTTCGGACTTGCCCGCAGGCAACGAAAGCTGTTCCTGCACTGCGCTGTCGAGCAGGATCGGCTGGCCGTGCTGTCGATCCTCGGAATCGACCCGTCGCTCGAGCGAGGGGCGCGCGCCGACGCCGTTGCAGCCGCGATGACGCCCGAGCGCATCCGTGAACTGTTCGACGGCGGGCCGGAGGAGATGCGAGCGATGTTGTCTCGCTTCGTCGATGGCAAGCCGGTGTCACTGATCTTCGACATTCCACCGAGCGCGGGGACCCCTGCCTTCGAGCGGGGATTGTTGTACCGACTCGACGGGCACCGCGTCGAGATGCCGCTGGAGGTGAGCATCGCCCTGCGCGGGGTCGGGTGGCGTCTGCCCATCGAAGTCACGCCGCCGACCTTCGAGACCCGCGCGCTCTCGCACGACGACGTGCGGCGCACTCGTTCCATCGCACTGCTGCAGTTCTGCGAACACACGCAGGCATTGCTGACGGCCATCGACGCCGACGGCCTGACGACGATGAAGACCGGCGGCGTCAGTGCCAAGGAACTTCGGTCGCTGACGAGCAGGTTGGGATTCGCCGACGAACACGACACCGCGTTGATGTTGATGCTGGCACGCGAAGCCGGGCTGCTGGCCGAACGCGGAAAGACCGGCGTCGCGTTGACCTCGGCCTACGAGACATGGTCGACGAGTGCCCGAGCCGAACAGGCGGCGACGCTGGTGACCGCGTGGTGGAGTTCGCCCATCACTCCCACCCACCGCGTGCCCCGTGCGTCGCAGAAGACCGTTCCCGTGCTCAAGAAGATGCTCGACGACCCCGCGGCAGCGGACCTGCGCGCGACGGCGCTGACAGCTCTGCTCCGATACGAGGACGTCGACTCGCCGGTGACGGTTCTGCAGGATGCCGAGGAGTTCGCCCGGTACCTGGACTGGCACATCCCGGTCGTCTCGACGGGCGCCGGGCCCGGCCACGTGCACGCGCTGTGGTTGGAGGCGAGTCGGCTCGGGATACTGGCCGACGGTGCGCCGACCGATCTGTGCCGCACCCTCACCGAGTTCCCCGCGGGTCGAGACGGTGACCCGAGCGAAATCCGTGCGGCTCTGGCCGCACAGTTGCAGGACATGGCCGAGTGGGTTCCGTTCTCCGTTCGGCTGTTGCCCGATTCCACGGCGGTGGTGACCGGACCACCCAGTACCGAGGTGGCGTCGATTCTCGGCGCGGCCGCGCAGCCCGAGTCGAGGGACGTCGCATCGGTCTGGCGGTTCACCCCCGCGACCATCCGAGGGTTCTTCGACACCGGTGGCACCGGCGACGAGTTGATCGATGCGTTGACCGCGATGGCCGACACCGACGTACCCCAGGCTCTGAGCTACACGATCCGGGACTGCTGGCGTACCTACGGCGCCCTGGCCGTGCGCAGAATTCCCTGCGCCATCGTCTCCGAGGACGTCGTCCTGCTGACGAACATCGAGACCGACGAGTCCCTGTCAGTGCTGCAGTTCCAGCGCCTCGCTCCCACCGTTCTGGTCAGTTCGGCCACGCCGATCGACACCATCGCAGTGCTCCGCAGGCACGGATACTCCCCGGTGCGGCACTCCGACACCGGGCAACTCCAACTCGACAGCGCACCCCGGATCCGCGCGGGGGACACCCGGCCGACGCATCGTGCCGTCCACCAGGCACGGCACCGACGCGAACCACGCGAGCTCGCGCGGCTCCTGCTGGCCGGCAGCAGCGGAACCGTCGACGAGGCACGAGTGCGGTCTGCGCTGGATTCGCACAGCCGACTGCTGCCGCGAGAGCTGGATCTGTTGACCGACGCCGCAGCGCGCGGCACACCCGTCACGATCGACTATCAGAACTCCAGGGGAGCCATCGTGCGGCATGCGATCTCGGATGCGTTGCAGGACGGCCATTGGCTGTACGCGCTGTCGGAATCGACCGGAAGCCGCGAGAGCTTCGCCGTCATGAACATCAGAGCGGTATCCACCGCCGCACAATGACCGGCGATGCAACTGTGTCCGTGGTCGCCGGTACCCTTTCGGGCGTGGCCCTCTACCGGAAGTACCGTCCTGCGACGTTCGCCGAGGTCGTCGGTCAGGAGCACGTCACCGAGCCGATCAGCGTGGCGTTGGACAGCAACAGAATCAACCACGCCTACCTCTTCTCCGGGCCGCGCGGCTGCGGAAAGACTTCCTCGGCGCGGATCCTCGCCCGATCGCTGAACTGCGCCGAAGGTCCCACGTCGACGCCCTGCGGCGTGTGCAACTCCTGCGTCGCCCTCGCCCCCGGCGGACCCGGCAACTTCGACGTCGTCGAGATGGACGCGGCCAGCCACGGTGGCGTCGACGATGCCCGTGATCTGCGAGACAAGGCCGTGTACGCCCCGGCCGAATCGCGCTACGTCATCTTCATCATCGACGAGGCACACATGGTGACCCCGGCGGGCTTCAATGCGTTGCTCAAGGTCGTCGAGGAACCGCCCGAGCACCTCGTCTTCATCTTCGCGACCACCGAACCCGAGAAGGTTCTCCCCACCATCCGCTCGCGTACCCACCACTACCCGTTCCGGCTGCTCGCGCCGTCGACCATGCGCGTTCTGCTGGAAAAGATCTGCGGTCAGGAACAGGTCCCGGTCGAAGACGCGGTCTACCCGTTGGTCATCCGCGCCGGCGGCGGCTCGCCCCGTGACTCGCTCAGCGTCATGGATCAGCTTCTGGCCGGAGCCGGGCCGGAAGGCGTCACGTACCCGCGAGCACTGTCGCTGCTCGGCGTCACCGACGTCGCGCTCATCGACGAAGCCGTCGACGCATTGGCTGCGGGCGACGGCGGCGCACTGTTCGGCACCGTCGACAAGGTGATGGACGCCGGCCACGACCCACGCCGGTTCGCCATCGACCTCCTCGATCGCATGCGAGACCTGATCCTGATGAAGGCCGTGCCCGACGCCGGAGAACGCGGTCTGGTCGACGTGCCGGGCGACGTACTCGAGCGACTGCGTGACGAGGCCGATCTGCTCGGCTCGGCGACGCTGACTCGCTACGCCGAGATCGTGCACTCGGGACTCGGCGAGATGCGCGGTGCCACCGCCCCACGCCTGCTGCTCGAAGTGATGTGCGCCCGCATGCTGCTGCCCTCGGCCTCCGACGCGGAATCGGCGGTGTTGCAACGACTCGAACGCGTCGAACGTCGCTTGGACGTCACCCTTCCGGCGGGGGAGCAGGCAGCCGTCGCCCAGGCAGTTGCGGATCCGACGCGACCGCAACTGCAACCCACCGAGGAGCCCGCACCCTCGGGTCCGGCACCGGTGAGCAAATTCCAGCGACCGTCACAGCGCCCCCCGGCCGCAGAGCCGACAGCGCCCGCACCGGCACCGGCTCCGGTGGCGGCCGCACCCGCTGTCTCAGTCCCGGTGCCGACACCCGCACCAACACCGGAGCCCGAGCCGGTTCCGACACCCGCACCAACACCGGAGCCCGAGCCGACACCTGAGCCAGCTCCGACACCTGAGCCAGCTCCGGCACCCGAGCCCGCACCAACACCCGAGCCTGCGCCGGCGTCAGTATCCGAGCCCGAGTCCGTCCCGGAATCCGTTCCCGTGCAACAGGATTCGGCCCCGGTTGCCCCGGCTGCGCCGACCGCCCCGACGTCACACGAGGACTTTCCGCCGGAGCCCGAGGACGATTACGGTCCCGAACCTGATCCCGTGTTCGAGTCGGAACCGGAACCCGTGGCGGCCCCTGCCTCCGCGTCGAACGAACCCGACGCAGCTGCGGTTCGAGCGGTGTGGTCCGAGGTGCGTACGAAAGTGCGGGAGCGGAGCCGGACCGTCGAGGTGATGCTGTCCGGAGCCTCGGTGCGCGCGGTCGAGAACGGCACCATCACGCTCGGCCACGACTCGGCACCGTTGGCCAAGCGTCTGGAGGAGCCCCGCAATGCCGACGTCATTCGCGACGCTCTGCGTGACGTGTTCGGCGTCGAATGGTCGGTGGTATGTCTGGTCGGTGCCGCGGCACCACCGGAACAGTCATCAGCAAAAAAAGATGAACCGGCAGCGAAACCCGCGTCGCTGCCGAAGTTCTCGAGGCCGAGCCAGGCAGGGGCTCCCCGTCCCACGTCGGACGGGTTCGGATCAGCGGGCGACGGATCCTCGGCCGGCATCGGGGCGGACGACATTCCGATGCCGGAAGCCCCGGACTATCCGGACGAGCCCGAGCCGGTAGGCCCACCGCCGCCGGAGACTCCGGAGGACGAAGAAGAGCTGCTCAAGGCTGCCGCCGAGCCTGCCGATCCCACGGTTCGCCGGGACCCGGAAACCGTCGCGATGGAGCTGCTGGTGAGCGAACTGGGAGCGGTACCGCTCAAAGAGATCTGATCGACGGGTGACTCAGCCGACGGTGAGATCCTCGTTGTCGGCGAACACCAGGCGGCCACTGTCGAGTGCCACGGCCCAACGCCGTGCCACCGCCCATTCCCTCGACGTGGTGTCGGGGGTCTGCACGCCGAAGTCCTCGACGATGGCTCCGGTCTCGTAGGCGTCCTGACCGGACTCGTCGTCGGTGCCGGTGGTGTGAATGCGTACTTTGACGCGGGCGCCCACGGTCAGTTCGTTGTCGGTTTCCATGGAGGGTCTTCTTCCGCGCTCGGTAGATCTGATCTATCCGAGTGTCCCATGCCGACTTCGTTCAAACCTGAACTTCCGCGCCGGTCATGGAGAACGCTCGTTTCGGTCCTTATGTCGGATCGACCCGCGGCCCTACTGTGAAGTGAGCTGAGGTCTGTTGTGGCCTCGCATCGACGCGGTCGGCCAGCACGGCGACGGCGACGCCGATCGAGAATGTGGAAGGAACTGCGCGCTGTGACTACAGAGGCATTCATTTATGAAGCCATCAGGACTCCCCGAGGCAAAGGAAAGAACGGCTCCCTGCACTCGGTGAAGCCGATTTCCCTGGTGACCGGCCTGATCGACGAGCTTCGTCGACGTTTCCCCGACATGGACGAGAACCGGATCTCCGACCTCATCCTCGGAGTGGTCTCGCCCGTCGGAGACCAGGGTGCCGACATCGCCCGCACTGCCGTGCTCGCTGCGAAGATGCCCGACACCGTCGGCGGCTTCCAGCTCAACCGTTTCTGCGCGTCCGGCCTCGAGGCCGTCAACCTGGCCGCGCAGAAGGTGCGTTCGGGTTGGGACGAGCTCGTCGTCGCCGGTGGCGTCGAGTCGATGTCGCGTGTGCCGATGGGCAGTGACGGCGGCGCGTGGGCCATGGACCCCGCCACCAACTACGACACCTACTTCGCCCCGCAGGGCATCGGTGCCGACCTCATCGCCACCATCGAGGGCTTCACCCGTGAAGACGTCGACGCCTACGCCGCGCAGTCGCAGGAGCGAGCCGCAGCAGCGTGGTCCGGTGGATACTTCGCCAAGTCCGTCGTGCCGGTCACCGACCAGAACGGTCTGCTGATCCTCGATCAGGACGAGCACATGCGTCCGGGCAGCACCGTCGAATCGCTCGGCAAGCTGAACCCGGCCTTCACCGGTATCGCTGCCATGGGCGGATTCGACGACGTGGCGCTGCAGAAGTACCACTGGATCGAGAAGATCGATCACGTCCACACCGGCGGCAACAGCTCCGGCATCGTCGACGGCGCAGCCCTCGTCCTCGTCGGCAGCGAGCAGGCGGGCAAGGACCTGAACATGGTCCCGCGCGCCCGCATCGTCGCCACGGCCACCAGCGGTGCCGACACGACCATCATGCTCACCGGGCCGACCCCGGCGTCGAAGAAGGTTCTCGCCACCGCCGGCCTGACCGTCGACGACATCGATCTCTTCGAGCTCAACGAGGCGTTCGCGTCCGTCGTGCTGCGGTTCCAGAAGGATCTGAAGATCCCGAACGAGAAGCTCAACGTCAACGGCGGTGCCATCGCCATGGGCCACCCCTTGGGAGCTACCGGCGCGATGATCACCGGCACCGTGCTCGACGAGCTCGAGCGCCGCGGCGGTCGTTACGCGTTGATCACCCTGTGCATCGGCGGCGGCATGGGCGTTGCCACCATCATCGAGCGAGTCTGAGGTAAAGGCATGAGCAACAACATGATTCAGTGGGACCAGGACGCCGACGGCATCGTCACGCTGACAATGGACGACCCCAACCAGGGCGCCAACACGATGAACCAGCTGTACAAGGACTCGATGGGTGCCACCGTCGAACGCCTCGAGGCCGAGGTCGACTCCATCACCGGTGTCGTGATCACGTCCGCCAAGAAGACGTTCTTCGCAGGCGGCGATCTGCACACCCTCATCGCAGCCAAGCCAGAGGACGCCCAGCAGGTGTTCGACGAGGTTCAGGAAGTCAAGGGCCAGCTGCGTCGCATCGAGAAGCTCGGTAAGCCGGTCGTGTCCGCCATCAACGGCGCAGCACTCGGCGGCGGACTCGAGATCGCACTCGCGACGCATCACCGCATCGCGGCCGATGTTTCCGGCGTCCAGATCGGTCTGCCCGAGGTCTCGCTCGGACTGCTTCCCGGCGGCGGCGGCGTTGCTCGCATCACGCGACTGCTCGGCATTCAGACCGGTTTCATGACCGTCCTCGCCCAGGGCACCCGGTTCCGTCCGGCGAAGGCTCTCGAGATCGGTCTGATTCACGAATTGGTCGGCAGCATCGACGAATTGGTGCCGGCCGCCAAGGCGTGGATCAAGGCCAACCCCGAGGGCGGCGTCGCACCGTGGGATGTCAAGGGCTACAAGATCCCCGGTGGAACGCCGTCGAACCCGAAGCTCGCGCAGATCCTGCCTGCATTCCCGTCCAACCTGCGCAAGCAGATCAAGGGCGCACCGATGCCGGCTCCGCGCGCGATTCTCGCTGCGGCAGTGGAGGGTGCGCAGGTCGATTTCGACAACGCGTGCACCATCGAGTCGCGGTACTTCACCGAGTTGGTCACCGGTCTGGTGTCCAAGAACATGATTCAGGCGTTCTTCTTCGACCTGCAGGCGATCAACGCCGGCAAGTCGCGCCCGGACGGCATCGAGAAGACCACGTTCACCAAGGTCGCGGTTCTCGGCGCGGGCATGATGGGCGCGGGCATCGCGTACGTGTGTGCCAAGGCCGGAATCGACGTGGTGCTCAAGGACGTTGCCATCGAGTCGGCTCAGAAGGGCAAGGCCTATTCCGAGGCCATCGAGGCCAAGGCACTCTCGCGTGGCAAGACCACCCAGGAGAAGTCCGACGCTCTGCTGGCCCGTATCCACCCGACGGCCGACGCCAAGGACGTCGAAGGCGCAGACCTCGTCATCGAGGCCGTCTTCGAGTCGGAAGAGTTGAAGCAGAGGGTGTTCCAGGAGATCGAGGACCTCGTCGATCCGACGGCGCTG
The DNA here is from genome assembly GCF_033042195.1 of Rhodococcus cerastii. Lineage (NCBI taxonomy): Bacteria > Bacillati > Actinomycetota > Actinomycetes > Mycobacteriales > Nocardiaceae > Rhodococcus > Rhodococcus cerastii. The sequence continues at coordinate 213,505 of NZ_JAWLKF010000006.1, read as the reverse complement.
CTCGGTTCCAACACCTCGACGCTGCCCATCACGAGCCTCGCTCAGGGCATCAAGCGTCAGGAAGACTTCATCGGCATCCACTTCTTCTCACCCGTGGACAAGATGCCGCTGGTGGAGATCATTCGCGGCGAGAAGACGTCGGATGCGGCCTTGGCCAAGGCATTCGACCTGGTGCAGCTCATCAAGAAGACCCCGATCGTCGTCAACGACAGTCGCGGCTTCTTCACCTCGCGTGTCATCGGCACGTTCATCAACGAGGCCATCGCGATGTTGGGCGAGGGCGTCGAGCCGTCGACCATCGAGCAGGCCGGTCTGCAGGCCGGTTACCCGGCTGCGCCGCTGCAGCTCTCGGACGAGCTCACGCTCAACCTGATGCAGAAGATCCGCAAGGAAACCTACGACGCGCTCATCGCCGCGGGTCAGACTCCTCCCGAGGATCCGGCCGGTGCCGTCATCGACAAGATGGTCGACGAGTTCGAGCGTCCGTCGAAGGCCAAGGGCGCGGGCTTCTACGAGTACGAGGACGGCAAGCGCGCCGGACTGTGGCCCGGACTGCGTGATGCGTTCAAGTCGGGCTCGGCGGACATCCCGTTCGAGGACCTCAAGGAGCGCATGCTGTTCATCGAGGCCATCGAGACGCAGAAGTGCTTCGACGAGGGTGTCCTGAACACCACCGCCGACGCCAACATCGGCTCGATCTTCGGCATCGGATTCCCCGCCTGGACCGGAGGCGTGCACCAGTACGTCGTCGGCTACCCGGGTGGTCAGGCCGGCTTCGTCACTCGTGCAGACGAATTGGCCAAGAAGTACGGCGATCGCTTCCAGGTTCCCGCCTCGCTGCGCTGACCCCATGTGAGCGGAAACTCGTAGCAGGCTACGAGTTTCCACTCACATGCGCGTAGCGCTCACCCGCGGTGCGCGATCAACCTCTCGGCGCCGTCTGTGAATTGTTGCTTCATCAATTCGCAGGCGGCGTCGATGTCGTTTCGAACGAGTGCCTCGATGAGGGCCTCGTGGTTGCGTACTGTCGCTCGGCCCCAGTCGCGGTCGGTGGCGTAGAGGCGGGTGGGTGTGTAGCGGGTGGCGTTGTTGAGAAACCACGCCAGTTTCGCGGATTCGGCGAGTCGGTTGAGGACTCGGTGGAACTCGAATTCGCAGTTCTCGACGTCCTCCGGCCGACCGTTCTCGACGGCGACCGACAGTGCGGCGGTGAGCTCGGCGAGCCGGTCGAGCTCGGCCTCGGTGATCTTCGGCGCGGCGCGGCGAACCAGCTCGGCGGCGATGTGGCCCTGCAGCCAGAAGATGTCGACGATGTCGCTCGGCGTCAGGGGCGAGACCTTGTATCCGCGATGCGGGACGAGTTCGACGATGCCCTCACCCCGCAGCGTCAGCAGTGCCTCGCGAACCGGAGTGACGCTCACCCCGAGTTCGGCGGCGGTCTCGTCGAGTCGGATGAAGTCGCCTGGGCTCACCTCGCCGGACATGACGAGGTGCCGGACGTGGTTGGCCACCTCCTCCGACAGCTGCGGCCGTCGGCGCAGAACCGATGCTCGACGCTTGTCCACCATTCCGAAAGCCAATCACACGGCGGGCTTCGTGCGAAGGAGGACCTTCGCGACCGGTTCGACGACTCGGGCCGCGATGGGCCCCAGGATGGCCATCAGCAGTACGTATGCCGTGGCCAGAGCAGCCAGCTCGCCCTCGACGGCTCCCGCGGCCACGGCCAGCCCGGCGATGACGATGGAGAACTCGCCGCGGGCCACGAGGGCCGCACCGGCGCGCAGTCGGCCCGGTCGCCCTATTCCTTGACGCCTGGCCGCCCACCAGCCCGTCGCGATCTTGGTCGCTGCGGTGGCGACCGCCAGGACGATAGCCCAGCCGAGCACCGGCGGGATGGTTGCCGGATCGGTGGCGAGACCGAACACGACGAAGAACATCGCTGCGAACAGATCCCGGAGGGGTTCGAGAACGCGGGTGGCGTTGGCGGCCGTCGAGCCGGAGATCGCGATACCGAGCAGGAATGCGCCGACGGCGGCCGAGACCTGCAGTTCCGACGCGATTCCGGCCACCAGCAGGGCAGCGCCGAGGACGTTGAGGAGCATGACCTCACGGTCCTTGCTGTCGAGCAGCGAGGAGACCGAGCTGCCGTAGCGCAGAGCGATGACCAGGACGATCGTGACCACCAGCAGGGAGATCCCGAGAGCTTCGAGCCCGCCGAGGAAACTGGCACCCATCAGGACCGTGGTGAGGATCGGCAGGTAGACGGCCATCGCGAGGTCCTCGAACACCAGGATGGAGAGCACGATGGGGGTTTCTCGGTTGCCGAGCCGGCCGAGGTCGGTGAGGACCTTGGCGATGATGCCCGAGGACGAGATGTAGGTGACACCGCCCATCACCAGTGCTCCGACGCCGCCCCAGCCGAGTATCAGTGCCACCACTGCGCCCGGAGTGAAGTTCAGAGCGATGTCGACCAGGCCCGCCAGCCAGGATCGGCGCAGTCCGGTGACGAGTTCGGTGGCGGTGTACTCGAGTCCGAGCAGGAGCAGCAGCAGGATGACGCCGATTTCGCTGGCGATCTCACTGAATTCGTCGATGCCGGCGAGGCTGACGATTCCGCCGTTGCCGAAGGCGAGACCGGCGAGAAGATAGAACGGAATGGGGGAGACCCCGAACTTGCCTGCCACGCGGGCGAGTAGGCCGAGGACGAAGAACACCGCTCCCAGTTCGGTCAGAGCGAGTGCAGTCTCGGCCACCGGGTCAGACCCGACGATTGTCAGGCATTGCCGAGGATCTTGGCAGCTGCGTCCAAACCGTCGGCGGTTCCGACGGCGACCAGCAGATCGCCCGAGACGAGGGTGAAGCCGGGAGTGGGTGACGGTTGTACTTGGCCCGCGCGCATCACTGCGACGATCGAGACGCCGGTCTTGGTGCGCATCCCGGTATCGCCGAGGGGGCGGCCGTCGAAACGCGAGCCCTTCCTGACGGGGAGCTGGCGGGTGTTGATGCCGGGGAGGTCGCGATGCTGTTCCCCGAGCTGAGCGATGAGTTGCGGCGACCCGAGCAGATTGCCCAGAGCCGCCGCTTCCTCATTGCTCAACGTGATGGATTCCTGCGTCGCATCGGGGTCGTCCTTGCGCGAGACGATCAACTCGTTCGCGCCGTCCTTGCGGGTGATGACGCCTATGCGACGCCCGGAAGCGAGGGCGAAATCCTTCCGCACCCCGATTCCCGGCAGCAGGGTCACTTCGACGTTCATGGTCGAAATGCTAGCCCTGCAGGCAACGCATTATCGCCGGATCGGGTGTGAGCCCGACCCAGGTCGATCAGGATGCGACGGCAGCCAGGAGGGCTTCGCGCTGGTTTGCACCGAGGCCACCGATACGGCGGGTATCGGCGATGGACAGCTGCTCGAGCAGCTGTGCGGCGCGCACGGAACCAACACCCGGCAGGGCCTTGATCAGGGCGGACACCTTGGTCTTCTTGACGATCTCGTCGTTCTCCGCCTTGGCGAGAACGTCAGCGACGCTGAGTTCGCCGGACTTGACGGATGCGAGCAGCTTCGACCGCGCAGTGCGTGCCTCGGCCGCCTTGGCCAGCGCCGCGGTGCGCTGTTCCGGTGTCAATACTGGTAAAGCCATGGCCTGTTCTCCTCGATTGTGGTGACCCGTCGCTCGTTGACAGGTCTCGACCCTCTTGCATCGTGCCTGGTGGCTCTCCCAATCTAACCGAACAACACGACTGTCATTCCGGTCGAGCCACCGAACCTTCCCAGCCAGGCTACGTCCTATCCGATTCGGGGTGTGCCCCGACCAGCACTTCGGCCCCGTGTCGGCTCGCGAAGGGCGTCGTGTACCGGGCATGTTCGACGCCTCCCTGCCCGCCTTTCAGGCAGGTGCCGGCGAGTAGGTCTTCCGGAGTGCGACCTTGACCACCTTGCCGCTCGCGTTGCGCGGGAGGGCGTCGACGACGACCAGATCCTTGGGGTGTTTGAACCGCGCGAGATGGTCGCCGAGCCACACGAGAAGCTCGTCGAGTGTCAGGTCCGGGGTGCCGGGCGAATCGTGCAGTGCGACCACCGCGACGGGCACCTCACCCCATCTGTCGTCGGGGCGGCCGATCACCGCGGCCTCGAGAATTCGGGGGTGGGAGAACAGGACGTTCTCGACTTCGGCGCAGTAGATGTTCTCGCCGCCGGAGATGATCATGTCCTTCTTGCGGTCGACGACGAACACGAAGCCTTCCTCGTCCTGGCGTACGAGGTCGCCGGAGTGGAACCAGCCGCCGTGGAATGCGTCCGCCGTCGCGTCCGGGTTCTCCCAGTAGCCCTGCATCAATGTGGGCCCTCGATAGACGATTTCGCCGATCTCGCCCTGCGCCACGTCGTTCATCTCGTCGTCGACGACGCGCGCGGCGATGGTCGGGATGACGCGTCCGACGGAGCCGAGTTTGCGGACGGCGTCGACGCCGTCGAGCACGCAGGTGATGGGCGACATCTCCGTCTGCCCGAAGACCGCGACGTTGAGCGCTCCCGGGAACGTTGTCGACATCGCGCGCAGGACGGTGTCGGAGGCCGGGGCGGCACCCCAGGAAATGACCCGCAGGGCAAGTTCTCTCGGGTTCGCGGCCTGCTCCGCGCACATCGCCTGCCATTGCACGGGGACGAGGAAGAGATTGGTGACACCCTCGGCGGCGAGTACGTCGAGCAGGGTGCCCGGATCGAACGCACCGACCGGGTGGACGACGGTGGGAATGCCGAGCAGCAGGCTCGGCGCGAGACTGCCGAGTGCGGCGATGTGGAACATCGGTGAGGCGCAGAAACCGACCTCGTCGGTGGCGCTCATCTGCAGTGCCCGGATGCAGGTGAAGGCCTGGGCCTGCATGTTCGCGTGCGTGAGGACCGCGCCCTTGGGTCTTCCGGTGGTACCCGAGGTGTACATGATCAAGGCCGGGGCGTCGTCCGGAACGTCGACGGTGTCCGCCGGTTCAGCCGCGGACAGCAGCGCCTCGTAGTCGTCCCCGACGGTGATGATTCCGTTCAGTGAATCACTCTGCGCCACAACTGCTTCGGCCAGCGGAGTGAGCGTGTCGTCGGTGATCACCAGGGTGGAGCCACTGTTCTGCGCGAGAAAGGCCACCTCGGGCGGAGTCATCCGGAAGTTCACCGGCACCGCCAGAGCCCCGAGCGCGTTGATTGCCAGCACCGCCTCGAGGTACTCGGGTCGGTTGAGCATCACGATCAACACCCGGTCGCCGAATCCGATTCCGCGGCTCTGCAGAACGCCTGCGCATCTCGACACGCGGTCGTCGAGTTCGCGCCACGAGATCGATCGCCCCTGGAATCGGAGCGCCACGGCGTCGGGCTGCATGAGGGCGTGCCGTCGAACGTGGTTGTTCCAGTTGTTTCGGTTGGACAACCGGGGTTCGTTCGGGTGAGCGGCCATCGCCGGTTCCTCTCGTCAGCGGTAAGAGCAGGGGATCGAATGTGATGCAGCCTACAGATCGGGCACTGCTTTGTCCGGAGCTTCGTCGACTGCATTTCTGCAGCTCAGCCCTGCAATAAGTTTGCGATCATTCGCATCGATGCCGCTACTATGGGGAATCGAGACGACCGGCGGTGCAAGGGCAGGCGATGAACGAGACAGGTACGACGGCGCAGCGGCGTCGGCCACGGAATCGAAAGGCGCAGATTCTGGTGGCCGCGGCCGAGGCCTTCAGCGAGCGCGGCTATCACCCCGTCGGAATCGAGGACATCGCCGCCACCGTCGGCATTTCCGGGCCTGCGCTGTACCGGCACTTTCCCACCAAGTACTCCTTGTTCGTCCACACCGTCACGCGGATGACCGACTCGTTGGTCGCGGCAACCGATCCGGCCGTCATCGATGTGGAGGATCCGCAGGCTCGGATCGACGCGGTCATCGGTGCCATCATCGCCACCACCCTCGACAATCGGCGCACCGGTGGGTTGTATCGATGGGAGGGGCGCTATCTCGTCGGTTCGGACCGTGAGTACTTACGCCGAGCGCTGCGAACGGTGCACGAGCGGGTGACGGTCCCGCTGCGACAGCTTCGCCCCGATCTGTCCGAATCCGATGCAGCGCTGCTGGCCACCGCGGCAATCAGTGTGGTCGCCAGCATCACCGCGCATCGATCGGCGTTGTCGGCCAAGCAGATCGAGGAGTCGATGCTCGCTGCCGCACGGTCGGTTCTGTGGACCGAACTTCCGCAGCAGGGCAGCGCATCTCCTCACCGCGAATCCGTGCTCGAGCATGCATCGAAACGCGAAGAGCTGCTGCATCATTCGATCAGGCTGTTCTACCTGCACGGCTACCACGAGGTGGGCCTGGACGACATCGGCGCAGCGGCGTCGATCACTGCCTCCAGTGTGTACCGCTATTTCCCCAGCAAGGCCGAACTGCTCGAGGCTGCGTTGCACCGTGCCAACGACCAGCTCACCGACACCCTCGCCGGTGCGCTCGAGCAATCGAGCTCCCCGGTCGACGCGGTGCGGACGTTCGCCAGGCTGTACACCGAATTGACCTTCAGGCAGGGCGAACTCGTGGCCGTGTACTTCGCCGAGATCGGAAATCTGCCGGCCGATCGGCGGACGACGCTGCGCAGAATTCAGCGCCACAACATCGACGGCTGGGCGCAACTACTGCGGGAAGCACGGCCGAACACGAGCGTGGTGGTCTCGAAATTTCTGATCCACGCCGCTCTCGGGTTGGTCTTCGACGTCGGTCGCACGGTGCGGTTCGAGCGCTCCGACCGAACCATGGCCCGTGTGCAGCAGACGATGACAGCGGTACTGCTGGGGTGATCGCCGCCGGACTCAGGCAGGCGTGGCCACGGCGGTGTACGGGCAGGCACCAGCTCCCAGATCCCGAGGGCGGTAGCCGACGGGATAACCGGGGTAGGTCTTGTTCGACGCGTCGGCGGTGGCCCGCGAGTGAGTCCGCTTGGGCAGGAACCGCTCCACCCGGGCTCGGGCACGCAGAGCCCGTACGGCGGCCCGCTCGATCGTCGCCGAGCCGGACGGGAAGCCGAAGGCACCCGCCATCCTGTCGTCCAGCAATGCGAAGACTGCCTGTTTCACGGCGGGGGTGAGCGCGGCGGGGTACCACGAGCAGTACAGCTCGAGGGTGTACGTGCCGATCCGTCGGTTGTCCTCGCTGAAGCGGAACGTGCGCTCCTCGTAGTCGAGCTTGAACTGCGCGAGCTCGGTGTACGAGGAGGGAATGTTCTTGATTCCCATCCGTTTTCCCACTTCGCAGTAGAAGTGGAACGTTGCGAGTCGTTCCTTCGGATGCAGGCGACGCCATCCGTAGGTGTCGATCCACTCGATCGGCTCGTAGATGAACGTCGTCAACACGTAGAGCATGTCGTCGTTCGAGATGTCGAACTGCCCGTGCATCCGGTTGACCATCCGAAGCGATTCGCGGCCCCGCTCGGAGTCGTATCCGTGCTCGAGCAATTCGGCCATCAGCAGCGCGGTGTCGTCGTAGCGCTTCTGCGGCCTGTTCTCGAATTCGCCGGTCCTGACCAACAGAGCCGAGATGGTCGGCACACAGTAGGTACGGAACAACGCGAATTCCAGTGCACGCTGGTAGTCCCACGGAAACTCGTAGCCGGCGGTGATGCGGTGGATCGTGTGGCAATCCCGTACCGGGTCGAGTTCCTCGATGCGGCGGAGCCAGCCGAAGCGCCCCTTCTTCGGCCTGATGTCCATGGTCAGCCCCGTCCGTGACGAAGCTTGAGCGCCAGCACGGACAGCTTCATGTTTCGCGCTTTGCGCTTCATCGTCAGCAGATTGACCGGAGCTGCAAAACTCTGCACGGTCATCGATTTCACGGTGCTGAACTCACGGAGGCCGTCGGCACCGTGGATGCGGCCGAATCCCGAGTCGCCCGTGCCGCCGAACGGCAGCGCCGGAACACCGGCGAAGCCGAGCACCGAATTGACCGTCACGACACCACAATCGAGCTTCTCGGCGGCGCGTCTGCCCACCGCTCCGTCCTGGGTGAACACCGATGCGCCGAGTCCGTACTTGGACGCGTTGGCGCGTTCGATGGCCTCGTCCAGATCGCGCACCTTGTTGACCACCACGGTCGGACCGAAGGTCTCCTCGGTGATCGCCGTCGAATCCTCGGGTACGTCGGTGAGAACCACCGGGTCGATGTACGGACCGTGCAACGAGTCGAGTCCGCCGACGACCGCCTTGCCGCCCTTGGCCAGAGCGTCCTCGATCTGGCCGCGCACGATGTCGCTCTGCTTACCCAGCGTCATGGGACCGTACGACGAGGTCTTCGTTCCGCCGGGCTTCAGTGCCCTCACCGCGGCGGTGAACTCGCCGACGAATCGGTCGTACACAGGAGCCGCGACGTAGATGCGTTCGACGCCCGCGCAGGTCTGCCCGGCGTTGCCCATCGCGCCGAACGTCGCGAATTCCACTGCGGCAGTGATGTCCGCGTCTGCGTCGACGAGCATCGCGTCCTTGCCGCCGCACTCGGCGACGAGTGGGGTCAGCGACTTCGCGCAGGTGGCCATGACCTTCTTGGCCGTGGCGGTGGATCCGGTGAACGCGATCTTGTCGACACCGGATTCGACGAGGGCGGTGCCGGTGGATCCGTCGCCGGTGATCGTCTGGAACACCGGGTGCGGAGCGGCAAGCGACTGCCACTTCTCGGCCAACCAGGTCCCGACGCCAGGCGTCAGTTCGCTCGGTTTGAACACGACGGTGTTGCCTGCCGCGAGGGCGTACGCGATCGAACCCATCGGTGTGTAGAGCGGGTAGTTCCAGGGGCCGATCACTCCGACGACACCGAACGGGCGGTACCCGACGTAGGCCTTCTGATTCACCGCGAGCAGGCCCGATCCGACCTTGCGCTGCCGCAGGATCTTCTCGGCGTTGCGGGCCGCCCAGTCGAGGTGTTCGACGCCGAGCATGACCTCGAGCAGAGAGTCCTCGTCCGGCTTGCCGGTTTCGGCGGCGATGACGGTAGCGAGGCTTGCGGCGTCCTTGGCGATGGCGGACTTGAATTCGAGCAACCACCTTTTGCGTCCGACGAAGCCCTGTACGTCCCACCAGCGCGCGGCCGACCGGGCGCGAGCGACGGCGACGTCGACTTCTGCGGTGCCCGCGATCGGATACGTGGCGAGTGCGACACCTGTTCTGGGGTCGAGGCTTTCGAAGGTGCTCTCGTTCGTTCGTTCGATCTGGTCCGTCACGGGCTCTATCCTCCAGCAGATCGCATCACATATATTTGATGTGATTCAATGTTGTCCAGGACACACTATGCGTCCGATTCGGTTGCTACAACCCCCGCCGCCTCGATGTGCAGGAGCCGATTCATGAGTATCGATCTCACCCGGGAACAGACCGCGTTCGCCCAGGCTGTCGCGTCCTTCTGCGCCAAGGAAGCCGGTACCCGCGCCCAGCGGGACGCGCTCACCGAGCACGGGAAGCACACCCACAACCAGGCGCTCTACGACAAGATGGCCGAGCTGGGCTGGCTGGGTGCGATCATCTCCGAGGAGCATGGCGGGGCGGGCGGCAGCACCGTCGACCTGTGCATTCTTCTCGAAGAATCTGCCAAGGCCATGGCTCCCATCGGCGGCATCGGACCCACCCTGATCACCGGTGCGGCCTACGAGAAATTCGGCACACCCACACAGAAGGAGACCGTTCTCGGCGGCATCGTCGCCGGGCGGAGCTATTCGATCTCGATGTCCGAGCCCGAGGCAGGCTCGGACGTCGGCAACCTCAGCTGCCGCGCCGAGAAGACCGACACCGGCTGGCTGATCAACGGCCAGAAGACCTGGTGTTCCAATGCGCACTTCGCCGATCGGATCCTGCTCGTCGCACGCACCGGCAGGAGCGGAGCCGGCGGAGCGACCCAGGGAGGCAGAGCGGGTGGGAAGCACGAAGGCCTGACGATGTTCGACGTTCCGGCCGATGTCGAGGGCCTGAACATCGTCGGCATCGACACGATGGGCGGCAAGGAAGTCAACGATTTGTACTTCACCGACTGCGCGCTGCCCGAGGACGCGGTGGTCGGGGTGGAAGGGCAGGGGTGGTCTCAGCTGATGACCGGTCTGAACATCGAGCGCCTCATTCTCGCGGCGATGATGCTCGGTACGGCGCAACGAGCATTCGAAGACACACTCGACTTCATCACCCAGCGCAAGCAATTCGGACGGCCCGTCGGAACGTTCCAGGCACTACGGCACCGCATCGCCGATCTGGCCACCGAGATCGAGTGCGGACGGCTGCTGGTCTACCACGTGGCTCGGTTGGTCGACGAGAACCCGACGAAACTCTTCCCGCGCGAGGCATCGATGGCCAAGCTCAAGCTCACCGAGACCGCCAAGAAGGTGGCGCTCGAAGGCATGCAGATGATGGGTGGCTACGGCTACGCCACCGAGTTCGACATGGAAAAGCATGTCAGGACGACTCTCGTGTCCTCGATCTACGGCGGTACCAACGAGATTCAGCGCGACATCATCGGCAAGACGTACGGACTGTAGGTCATCGTGTTGCGTCGTCGACCACAGCTCGCGGAGGATGTCGCCGCCAGTATTCGCCAGCAGATCGTCACGGGTGCGCTCGAGCCAGGGGCATTCGTGCGAATCGACGAGACGGCGGCGGAGTTGGGCGTCAGTGCCACTCCGGTGCGCGAAGCACTCGTTTCGCTGCGCGGGGAAGGGCTCGTCGAGCAGGTGCCTCGACGCGGCTACCGCGTCGGTGAGCTCTCGCGCCAGGATGTGGACGACATCTTCTGGCTGCAGGGGACCATCGCCGGCACACTCGCCGGTCGGGCCGCTCGCAGCATCACACCCGAGCATCTGGATCGGCTGACCGCACTCAACGACGGTCTCCGTGACGCCGTGGCCCGCTCGGATACCGAATCGGTTGAGTACTACGAGTTCGAGTTCCACCGATTCGTGAACAAGATCGCAGGCGGAACCAAGTTGGCGTGGTTCCTCCTCGGTGCGGTCAGATACACGCCGCGGTTGTACGCGACCGACAAGCGATGGGGTGAAGATGCAGTGCGCAGTCACGAAGAACTGATCGAGGCCTTTGCGCGACGCGATGTCGAGGCCGCCGACGACGTGATGCGTCGACAGTTCCGGCAGTGGGACATCGGCGCGGAATCGACGCCGTCGTGACCGGCGATCCGGATTTTCTGCGCAAGTCCATGACCGGGCTGGGGCTGCTCGCCGGCTCGGCGAACGTCATCATGCAACTGGGGCACCCGGCCGTTGGGTACGGAGTGTTCGAGAGCCGGGTCGAATCCGGACAGATCAACCGGCACCCGATCAAGCGCACCCGAACCACGTTGTCCTATCTCGCCGTCGCGGGTATGGGCGACGACAAGACCAAGGCCGCATACCGCAAGGCGACCAACCGATCTCATGCAGCCGTGAAGTCGACGCCGGACAGTCCGGTGAAGTACAGCGCCTTCGATCCCACCTTGCAGCTGTGGGTGGCGGCGTGCCTCTACCGGGGTCTCGAGGATGTGTACGTCGCCTTGTACGGGCCACCCGATCCGGGACACCGTGGACGAGATGTACCAGGCATGCCACGTCCTGGGCTCGACGCTTCAGATGCCACCCGAGATGTGGCCCGCAGATCGAGCAGCCTTCGAGAAGTACTGGGACGCAGCGCTCGACGACATTCCTATCGACCCGACGATTCGACGCTACCTGCACGGCATCGCCTCGGCCACGTTCACCAAGCCGGCTGTACTGCATCCGCTGATCGGGCCGTTCTTCCGCTTCGTGACGACCGGATTCTTACCCCAGCGATTCCGGGACGAGATGGAATTGGCCTGGGACCCGGTCAAGCAGAGACGGTTTGCGCTGTTGCTGCGCAGCGCGTCCCTGCTCAACCGGATATCGCCGCCCGTCGTGCGCGCATTTCCGTTCAACATCCTGCTCCGCGATGTCGAGCGTCGGATGCGGTCGGGGCGAGCACTGGTCTAGTTCGAGCCTCAGCTCAGGTGATGCGGCTGCGGGTGCGACTTGTGCCCCTCGTCCGATCCCTCGTTGTCCTGATGACCGTTCGCCGTACCCTGCACGCCTGTTCCCGCCGGAACCATCGCGATGATGACCGACTTCGAGGTGGGGGTGTTGCTGTGCAGCGCAGTCGAATCCAGCGGGATCAGCGGATTGGTTTCGGGGTAGTACGCAGCGGCCGACCCACGCGGGGTGTCGTACTCGACGATGCGGAACGACGGCGCGCACCGATCCACGTCGTCGTCGTCCCACTTGGTGACGAGGTCGACTATGTCGCCGTCGCGGAAACCGAGCGCCGAAATGTCCTCTCGGTGCACGAAGACGACGCGTCGGCCGTTCTCGATGCCGCGGTAACGGTCGCTGAGTCCGTAGATGGTGGTGTTGAACTGATCGTGGCTACGCAGCGTCTGCAGGATCAGATGGCCCGGCGGAACCTGCAGCACATCGATCGGTGAGACCGCGAATTCGCCCAGGCCGCTCTTGGTTTCGAACGTCCGGCTGTCGCGCGGCGGATGCGGAAGCACGAAGCCGCCGGGGCGTCGAACATTGACCTCGTAACCCTCGCAACCGGCGACGACGCGGGAGATGTGCTTGCGGATGTTGCGGTAGTCGTCGCGGAAGCCTCTCCAATCGAGACCGTAGCGGTCGCCGAGTGTCGCCTCTGCGATGCCGCTGACGATCGCGACCTCGGAACGAAGGAACTCGCTCGCGGGCTTCAGCGGTCCGCGCGAGGAATGCACCGAGCACGTGGAGTCCTCGACCGAGATCCATTGCTCACCACTGGCTTGCACGTCCTTCTCGGTGCGGCCCAGGGTCGGCAGGATGATCGACGTCTCACCGCACACGAGGTGCGAGCGGTTGATCTTGGTGGAGATCTGCACCGTCATCCGCATCTTGCGCAGCGCCTCGAAGGTGACGTCACTGTCCGGTGTCGCCTGGACGAAGTTGCCGCCGAGTCCGAGGAAGAAATGCGCCTTGCCGTCGCGCATGGCCCGGATGGAATCGACGGTGTCCAAGCCGTGCTCGCGCGGCGGCTCGAAGTCGAACTCCGCCGCCATCGCGTCGAGGAACTTCACCGGAGGGCGTTCCCAGATACCCATCGTGCGGTCGCCCTGCACGTTCGAGTGGCCGCGCACCGGTAGCAGTCCGGCACCTGCTCGGCCGATGTTGCCCTGTGCGAACGCGAGATTGGTGACTTCCTTGATGGTCGCGACGGCATTGCGGTGCTGCGTCAGACCCATGGCCCAGCAGTAGACCGTGGCCTTGGAGTCGCGCAACATCTCGGCTGCCTCGGTGATCTGCGCAACCGACAATCCGGTCACCTCGGTGACGAGATCCCAGTCGACCTCGGCGACATGCGCCTTCCATGCGTCGAAGCCGACGGTGTAGTTGTCGAGGAACTCGTGATCGAGTGCATCCCACTTCACCAGCAGTGAGCCGATGGCCTGGAAGAGTGCGAGGTCGCCGTTGAGCTTGATCGGCAGGTGCAGATCCGACAGGTCCGTTCCCGGGCCAACCATGCCGCGCGGGGTCTGCGGGTTCTTGAAGTTGAGCAGACCCGCTTCGCGAAGTGGGTTGATGGACAGAATCTTTGCGCCGTTCTGCTTGGCCATCTCGAGGGCCGAGAGCATACGGGGATGATTGGTTCCGGGATTCTGACCGGCGAGGATGATCAGCTCGGCAGTGTGGACGTCGTCGAGCGTGACGCTGGCCTTGCCGATGCCGATGGACTCCTGCAGCGCGATGGACGTCGACTCGTGACACATGTTGGAACAGTCGGGCATGTTGTTCGTGCCGAACGCCCGGGCGAAGAGCTGATAGGTGAACGCGGACTCGTTCGAGGCGCGACCCGAGGTGTAGAAGATGGCCTCGTCGGGACTCGCGAGAGACTTCAGTTCGTCGCCGATCAGGCGGAATGCGTCGTCCCACTCGATGGGCTCGTAATGGCTGCCGCCGGGCAGCTTGATCATCGGGTGCGTGATCCGGCCCTGCTGGCCCAGCCAGTGCTCGGTGTGACTGTCGAGTTCGGCAATGCTGTGCTGCGCGAAGAACTCCGGCGTCGCCCGCGTCGTCGTCGCTTCCTCGGCAACGGCCTTCGCGCCGTTCTCGCAGAATTCCGCCGCGTGCCGGTGGCCCGGATCAGGGTCGGGCCACGCGCAGCTCATGCAGTCGAAACCCTCGGCCTGATTGAGCTTGAGCAGCGTCTGCGCGGTGCGCTTCGGGCCCATGTGCCCGAGCGCTCGCTTCATCGACACTGCGACGGCGACGGGGCCTGCCGCGTGGGTCTTCGGCTTTTCGATGTCGAGCTCGGCCTCGTCGACGTCGCTGTCGGTGCGTCTCATGCGGGTCCCTTCGTTGCGTTACCCCCGCACTCGACCATAGCCGTTGGCTCAGCCGGCGAGGAGCTTGGTCACCAGATCCACGTACTGCTGCTTCGCCGAATCCTGGCTCGTACCTTCGAGCTTCGCCCAGGCATCGAACTTCGCTCGGTTCACCATGTCCAGTCGTCCGGGCCGCTTACCCGAGGCGTCACCGATCGAACCCTGCTTGTAGAGCGAGTACAGGCTCAGTAGGTCGTCGTTGCTCGGCTTGGACGTGAGCTTCTTGACGTCTACCTGCGCGTCGGCGAACGACTGGTCGAGATCGGACATGAAGAACTCCTTCGGTTAGAGGTGGTGTCATCCTCGCACGGAGGCCTCGGAAATCAGCCGAATGCAGTGCGCCACGAGGGCTTCGCGGGTGACGGTGAGCGTGCCGTCGAGATAGCCGATGAACAGGGCCGTCAACGCCCCGACGGTTCCGACGGCGATCAGCTGTCTGTCTTCGGTGTCGGGCAGTTGGGAGTGCACCAGCTCGACGAAGCCGGGCAGGAGATCGAGACCGCGTCGGCTCAGTGCCGGTTCGGCCAACGGCGCGATGAGCAGCACCCGTCCCGTTCGCGGTTCGTCGATGATGAGTTCGACGAATGCGCGCACCGGCGCGGCGATGGTGTCCTCGGCAGTGCTCGCCTGCATCACGGCGTCGAGCAAAGCGCCCTGCGCTCTGGTGCCGACCCACGCGTACACCGCGCGGACGAAGGCGTCGCGGTCGGCGAAGCTCTCGTAGAAATACCGCTCGGTCAGGCCGGCGGTACGGCAGACGGCCCGCACGTTGACCGCGGGACCGTCCGGCGAGCCGAGGAGCTCGACCCCGGCCGCGAGCAACGCGTCGTAGCGCTTGGATCTGCGTTCCTCCAACTGTTGACTACGCATGTTGTCAACCCTAGTCTGACAACATGCGTAGTCAGCCCGATCGACCCGTCCCGCTCGGTCCGGATTCGCTCACCTGGAAGTACTTCGGCGACTGGCGCGGGATGCTGCAGGGGGTCTGGGCAGGGTCGATGCAGAACATGCATCCAGGGCTCGGGGCCGGGGTGGAGCAACACTCCACGTTCTTCGACGAGCGCTGGCAGCGGCTGTCCCGGTCCCTGTACCCCATCGGTGGGGTCGTGTTCGACGGCGATCGGGCCGAGGAGACCGCACTGCAGGTCCGCGGCTATCACACGAACATCAAGGGAATCGACTCCAAGGGCCGCAAGTACCACGCGCTCGATCCCGACACGTTCTACTGGGCGCACGCCACCTTCTTCATGGGCACGGTGCTCACCGCAGACCACTTCATGGGCGGGCTGACCGAGGCTCAGAAGGTGCAGCTGTTCGACGAGCACGTGCAGTGGTATCGCCTCTACGGCATGAGCATGCGGTCGGTGCCTGCCACTTGGCCGGAGTTCCAGCAGTACTGGGATCACATGTGCCGACACGTGTTGGAGGACAACATGGCCGCCCGCGGGGTGCTGGACCTGGCGAAGCTGGGACCACCGCCGTATGCGGCCTGGCTGCCCGAGCCGCTCTGGGCCGTGTTCCGGCGTCCGGTGGCGAGGCTGTTCGTCTGGATCACCGTCGGGCTCTACGACGAGCCGGTACGCACGCTCCTCGGCTACAGCTGGTCCGAGCGGGACGAGAAGCGCCTGGCGCTGTTCGGCAAGGCAGTGAACTTCGTGTTCGGGTTGGTGCCACCACGACGGCGACTGCACCCGAGAGGCCGCGCCGGATGGGACCGTGTCAATGGCCGAACCCCGAGAACGGCACCGTTGGTGCACACACCGGCCCGCAATCTGCCGCCCGTGGAGCGGCGATCGGACCCCTCGCACTACAGCCCCAAGGTGTAGATCGGCGCGACCGGGGTACAACGCCGGTATGCACAGTGTCAGAACCGGAAGCGGAACCCCGATCGTCCTCGTCCACGGGCTCGGGTCCTCTCACGGAAACTGGGACCCGATCGTCCCCGCCCTCGCCAAACATCGTGAGGTCATCGCCCTCGACCTGCCCGGGTTCGGAAAGACTCCGCCGCTGCCCGAGGTCTCCATCGCGTCGTTGACCGACGCGTTGCGGGAATTTCTCGACAACGAAGGTCTCTCCGACGCCGATCTCGTCGGAAGCTCGATGGGTGCGCGCATGGTCGTCGAACTGGCCCGCCGCGGTCACCGAGGCTCGATGGTGGCGCTCGATCCCGGCGGGTTCTGGAACGACCGGCAGGTCAAGATCTTCGGAGCCACGATCACCGCGTCGTTGGCACTGATGAAGAACGTGCAGCCGCTCGTGCCGTTCCTGGCCGGTAACCCGGTCACCAGAACTGCTGCACTGGCGCAGTTCTCGGCCGCGCCCTGGAAACTTCCGAGTGGGCTGGTCGAGCAGGAGCTGAAGGGTTTCTCCACCAAGACATCACCTTCGCTCGACGCCGCACGCAAGGCGCTGATCCACGGGCCGAAGCAACAGGGTTCCCCGAAAGGTTCCCTGCAGGGCTCGCTGCTCATCGGCTGGGGCCGTCAGGACAAGGTCACCACACCCAGCCAGGCCACAGTGGCGTTGGAGCGATTCCCCGACGCCACCCTGCACTGGTTCGACAAATGCGGACACTTCCCGCACTGGGATCAGCCGACCGAGACCGCGCGAGTCATCCTGCGGGGAACGGGTCGCTGACGCTCCCATGTGCGCGGAACCTCGTAGCAGGAGTCGAGTTTTCGCTCACAAGCGTCAGCCGTTCCACCAAGGCCGCAGGGGGACGTCGGCCTGTCCCTTCGGTCCGAGTTTGACGGCCAGAACCTGGTGCAGCTGAACCACATTGCGCTCGAAGCCGAGCCGGGACCCGGCCATGTACAGGCCCCAGACACGGGCTGTTCCTTCACCGGCTTCGGCGACGCAGGCGTCCCAGTTCTCGACGAGGTTCCGGCACCATCCGGCCAGCGTCAGCGCGTAGTGCTCGCGCAGGTTCTCCTCGTGCCGAACCTTGAGTCCGACGTCCTGGATCTCGGTGATGATGCGGCCCGAGCCGGTGAGCTCCCCGTCGGGGAAGACGTACCGGTCGATGAAGCTGCCGGCCTTGGCGTGCGCGCGATTGTCCGGCCGGGTGATCGAGTGGTTGAGGAGCCGGCCGCCGTCGCGCAGCTTGGACTGGATGAACGTGAAGTACGACGGGTAGTTGTGCACGCCGATGTGCTCGGTCAGCCCGATGGAGGAGATGGCGTCGAAGTTGGTCTCGGGGACGTCGCGGTAGTCCGAGAAGCGCACCTCGGCCAACTCTGACAGGCCCTCGTCGGCAATGGCCTGCTGTGCCCACGACGCCTGCTCCTGGGAGAGCGTCACACCGATCACCTTCACTCCGCGGCGGGCGGCGTAGCGCACCATCGAGCCCCAACCGCAGCCGATGTCGAGCAGGCGATCACCCGGTTGCAGGCCGAGCTTGTCGAACACCAAGCGATACTTGTTCTCCTGTGCGGCTTCCAGCGACTGATCGGCGCTCTCGAACGCCGCGCAGGTGTACGTCATGGAGGGGCCGAGTACCTTCTCGTAGAAGGCATTGGACACGTCGTAGTGATGGTGGATCGCTTCGGCATCGCGAGTCTTGGAGTGACGCAGACCTTCTGCGATGCGACGCCACCTCGGGATTGCTTCCTGGGGTGGGGGAGCGATGGGCCGCAACACATCCCAGCCGAGCGAACGGGCGATCGATGTCAGCGTCATCGCCGAGGGGCGACGGAAGTGCAGCTCGTCGCCCATCAGCGCCAGCAGCTCGTAGGGGTCGCCCGGATGGACTCCCGTTGCTTCGAGATCGCCCGAGACGTACGCGCGCGCCATGCCGAGATCGCCGGGAGCGGTTGCGAGATAAGTGGTTCCGCGGGGGCTCTTGAGGTTGAGGCCGATTCTCGCGTCCTCGGGTCCTGCGGTGCTGCCGTCGTAGGCGGTGAAGCGCAGTGGGATGTTGCCGTCGGAGATCAGTTCGAGAATCTCGGAGATCTTGAGCTTCTGGGCACCGTTCACCGTGCGATTGCCGGAGTCCTTGAACGTCGTCATCTGCGTTGCACCGCCTTCGAGTACAAATCCAACAATCGGGATTCGGGATCGTATTTCTTCTTCAACACTTCGTATCGATCGCCGCCGTACAGAACGGCGAATTCATGTTCGGTGTAATAAGCGTCCGAGTACAGCGATTTATGCCCGTCGAACTCGGTGACCTTCTTCTCGATGGCGCGGTTCGCGGCACCCTCTGGTTCGCCTGCAACGATCGGGACCGAAGACCAGAAGCCGATGTTGACGTAGGTGCGTTTCGGTTCGAGTGGATACAGCGGCCACGGCCTGGCCGGATTCGCGCCCGGTGCTGCGGGCTCACGAAGACGCAACGGGCACAACCACAACGGCTCGATCGGGATGTTGTCGAGGAACCACGCCACGAAGCCTGCGGTGTGCTCGATCGGAACCTCGACATCCTGCACGACGCGTTCGCGCGGCGGATTTCCTTTGCGTTTCTCGAGTCGGTCGCCGATGTCGTACTTACGATCGAGGCCGATCAGTTTCCAGTAGAAGCTACTGCGCCGGTACTTGCGCGGCCAGAACCGTCGGATTCTCGGGTTCTGTGTTCCGAACGCTCGGGAGCACCAGAACCAATCGGTGTCCCAGCGCCACAGGTAGTCGTGAATGGTGAGGCGGTCGGTCTTGGGTGTATCCGACGCGTGCTGGATCGATCGGTAGAAGATGTCGGCACCGGTGTAGTCGCTGACCGGTCCCGGTTCGTCGGTCTGGACGCCGAGGGTGAGGTAGCTTTCGTCGGCGCTGAACACCACACCGTCGAGGTACTGGACCTCGATGCCGTCGTACTCGCGCTCGTCGACGACGCGGTCCATCGTAGACTGCAAGGTGTCGAGATCGTGAAATCGCAGGTGGCGCAACGCGACATACGGCAACACGGGTTCGAGCTGGATCTTCAGCCGAGTGGAGTAGCCGAGGGTTCCGTACGAGTTGGGAAAGCCCCAGTAGAGATCCGCGTGTTCGCCCTCCGGTGTTGCGGTGACGATCTCGCCGCTGCCGGTGAGGACATCGATCTCGAGCACCGATTCGTGGGGGAGTCCGCTACGAAACGACGTGGACTCGATGCCGAGTCCGGTGACGGCTCCGCCGAGGGTGATCGTCTTGAGCTGCGGGACGACGAGGGGTGCCAGGCCGTAGGGAAGCGTCGCGTCGACCAGGTCCTCGTAGGTGCACATTCCGGCGACATCTGCTGTGCGCGAGGCGGGATCGACGGTGATGACCTTGCTCAGGCCCGACACGTCGAGCCCCGGTGTGGTGGTGGTCGTCCTGGCCCGGAACAGGTTGGACGTCTTCTTCGCCAGACGCACCGTCGCATCGGCGGGAATTGCGCGATAGCTGCGAAGCAGCTGCTCGACACCCGACCGGTGCGCTGCGTAACCGCTCTCCCTCGGTTCTGGCCGTCGTCCGAGAAGAGCATTCACTGAAGCCACACTCAGACGCTATATCTCGTACCGCGTGGTATCCACCGGCATCGGCGTCCCACCGGTGAAACTTCACGCAACTGTTGCCGAATCTCCGCGGAGAATCGGAGTAAATCGGACAAATGGTTGCGTCATGCATGTGTTTTGCGGGATGAGATTTATGTGTGTGAAGCACATCACACACGGTCCGGCGGGATGCCTGCCGCGCGTGCGCGGCGAGGCAGTATGGACGAACATCCCGTTCGCTATCGAAGGAGAACGTTTCCGTGGCTCAGGTCAGTGCATCCAGTTCCGCCACCATCGCCACCACACCGGATCGAGTGCTCGCTGCGCTCGCCGACTACGAGACGGTGCGCCCACGCATCCTCCCCGAGCAGTACCGCGACTACGAGGTGGTCCAGGGCGGGCAAGGAGACGGAACCGTGGCCGCGTGGACCCTGCAGGCCACCGAGAAGCGAGTGCGCAACGTCGCCGCGACCGTCACCGTCGCCGGATCGACCATCACCGAACGCGACGCCAATTCCTCCATGGTCACCACCTGGTCGGTCGCCCCGGACGGCGCGGGCACCACGGTCACCACGACGACGGAGTGGAAGGGCGCAGGCGGCATCGGCGGATTCTTCGAGAAGACCTTCGCACCGCTGGGACTGAAGAAGATATAGGCCGCGACGCTGGAGAACCTGCGCCGCGAGTTGATCTAGGCCTGCTCGAAGTCGGGGGCCTCGATGAGCTCGAGTGTTCCGACGACCACGGTGCGCATCGACCACAGGAACATCCCGTCGGGTCCACGGTCGACCGTGTCGTAGGCCCCCGGCAGTGTGTCCAGGTCGGTGCGCGCCGCGATCGCGTCGTCGTATTCACGATCGCGTCGAGCAGAGTTGTAGACCATCTCGGCCAAGGCCAGCGCATGCTCGCAGACGGTGATGACAGCCCACGTCGCCTGCTTCGGAGTGAGGTCGTATCGAGTTCGATAGCGCGTCTGCACCGAGTCGGCCATACGGATGGCGTCGATCGAGCTGGGAGTAAGGCCGATCAGATACTCCGCGATACCCGGGTTGGAGTGAACCAGCTCGCGCATCGCGGAAGCGAGGGCCAGCAACGCGTCGTGCATCGATTCGTCGTCACCGGGAAGCGGCGGCGACCACCTGCGCAGAATCTCCTCCGCCACGAGGGCCTTGAGTGAACAAAGATCGTCGATGTTGTTGTAGATCGCGACGATCGACACGCCCAGGCTTTCGGCCACCGACTTGACCGACACCTTCGGCAGCGTCAGCGCAATACCCGCCTCGGCCATGGTCTGAGGCGTCACCCGACGCTTGCGAGGGGAGGGGCTCGCAGGCTGATCCATTCCGCAAGACTACGTGCGCTCAGTACTGACAGATGTTCAGGCGCGGGGCTCTAGAATCGCATCGTGTCCTTCTCTTCCGCACTACCCGCGACCGACAGGGATCGGACGCTGGTCGAACTGGCCAGGCAGACAATCGATTCGTCGACGGATGCGGGACCTGATGAGGACGGCATCCACACGATGGGTGCGGCGGTGAGAGTGGCGGACGGCCGAACCTTCGCCGGGGTGAATCTCTATCACTTCACCGGTGGCCCGTGCGCAGAGACAGTCGCGCTTGCCGCGGCTCGGGCGGCCGGTGCGACCGAGCCGACGCACATCGTGGCGGTCGGCAACCACGGGCGCGGGGTGAAGAGCCCGTGCGGCAAGGATCGTCAGATCTTCGCCGACCTCTATCCCCTGATGCGGGTCATCATCGATTCGCCCGACGGCCTCGTCAGCGTTCTTGCCGGCGAACTGCTCCCCGCCGGATACGACCATCGCGCGGAGCAACGCTGATCCTCGTTACCGAGGACGAACCGTGCGGCATCGCCGGAAGGCACTGCGCTGAGTGTCCACCATTCGTCACCGCAGGCGCGATCCCGTGTCTGCCGCGAAATTGTGGACACTCAGGTCGGTAGGTCGATTCGACGCGCAGTGAATCACAGCGATCCAAGGTGCGGCTACGCTGGTGTTCGCTTCGACCCACGCGAGAGGACGACACAGTGCAACCCGGTGAACAGCCCGACATGGCATCGATCCTGCAGCAGGCCCAGCAGATGCAGCAGCAGCTGATGGCGGCGCAGGCCGAGATCGCGGAAACCGAAGTGACCGGCCAGGCGGGCGGTGGCCTCGTGGTCGCCACCGTCAAGGGAACCGGTGAGGTGGTCGGACTGACCATCGACCCCAAGGTCGTAGACCCGAGCGACGTCGAGACTCTGCAGGACCTGGTGATCGGCGCGATCGCCGATGCGTCTCGCGCGGCTCAGGCCGTCGCGAGCGAGAAGATGGGCCCCCTCGCTGGTGGTCTCGGAGGCATGCCCGGCCTTCCCGGGTTCTGAGCGGTGTACGAAGGTCCCGTACAGGATCTGATCGACGAACTCGGCAAGTTTCCCGGAGTCGGTCCGAAGAGCGCTCAGCGCATAGCTTTTCACCTCCTGAGCGTCGAACCTCCCGAGGTGGATCGGCTCATGCGCGCGCTGCAGCGCATTCGCGACGGTGTGCAGTTCTGCATCGTCTGCGGCACGGTCTCGGACAAGGAACTATGTCGAATCTGCGCGGACTCACGTCGTGACAGATCGATGATCTGCGTCGTCGAAGAGCCCAAAGATGTCCAGGCCGTGGAACGTACACGAGAGTTCAAGGGCCGCTACCACGTACTCGGCGGAGCGCTCGACCCACTGAACGGAGTGGGGCCGGATCAGCTCCGAATCCGAGAGTTGTTGACCCGCGTCGGAACCCAGGACGACGGCGTCGACGTCACCGAAGTCATCATCGCCACCGACCCCAACACCGAGGGCGAAGCCACTGC
This sequence comes from Rhodococcus cerastii, assembly GCF_033042195.1. Lineage (NCBI taxonomy): Bacteria > Bacillati > Actinomycetota > Actinomycetes > Mycobacteriales > Nocardiaceae > Rhodococcus > Rhodococcus cerastii. Next base: position 190,813 of record NZ_JAWLKF010000006.1, on the reverse strand, counting down.
CACGTATCTGGTCCGCATGATGCGTGACTTCCCCGGCCTGGCCATCACTCGCCTCGCCTCTGGCCTGCCCATGGGCGGAGACCTCGAATTCGCTGATGAGTTGACGTTGGGGCGCGCGTTGACGGGGCGTCGGCGCATGTAGAGCGGCTTCGCCGCACGTGCACGAAACCTCGTAGCAGGGGTCGAGTTTCCACTCACGACCCGAGGTTATGCACACCCTGTGGATAGATTGTGACGTGGGCGCTGGAAACCGGCCATCCTGAGGTCCATGAGGACAAGACCAGCGGGTACCTGGCAGCGATTATTGGACGAGCAGCACGGAATCATCACCACGAAACAGATGCATGCTTTCGGCGTCAACAAGGATTCGATCAACCACTACGTGCAAACCGGGCAGTGGCTGAGAGTGTTTCGTGGAGTCGTCTCGGTGACCAATGGGCCGCTGACTCGTGAGATGCAATTATCTGCAGCGCTGCTGTACGCAGGGCGGGGAGCGTTGCTCAGTCACACCACCGCCGCGGAGGAATGGGGGTGGGTTCGGCCTGGGGCAGGCCCGGTTCACGTCACCGTTCCGTACGGATGCTCGGCCACCAGCAAGCCGCCGACGATGAGACACGCCAAGCAGAACTTCACCTCGGAAAGCAACGAACAAATCCATCCCGGCGTTGTCGTCCACCGTTCCCGAGCCATGGGACACATCAGTGTCGAGACGAATCCGGCGCGAACGAGCGCTGTCGATACGGTCCTCGATCTCGTTGTCGCAGAGCCGACGTCGAGGCAAGCGACGATCACATTGGTCTCGGCGATGTCTTCGGGTGGCGTGAACGTCGCGGCCATGACGAGCAAGGTCGAAGTCCGGCGACCGATGCGCTACCTCAAACCGATTCTGCACACGCTGGCTCTCATGCGCGACGGAGTCCATTCTGCACTCGAATACCGTTACGTACTCGACGTCGAGCAGGCACACGGTCTGCCGGTCGGGCAGCGGCAGGCCCCGGTATTCGTTGACGGCCGACAGCTTTTCGAGGACATTCGCTACCAGATCTGCGACCTCATCGTCAGGCTGGACGGCCAGGCCTTCCACTCTGCCAAGCAGCGGCGATTTCGCGATCGCAGACGTGACAATGCCGCGGAGCTGAGGAACCTGCCGCGGTTGATGTACGGCTGGCACGAAGTGGCCGACGACCCGTGCGGTGTGTACCGCGAGGTCCGCGAGGTGCTGGTCAGAGAGGGTTGGACCGACGCGTCGTATCCGTGTGACCGTTGCGCCTTGTGAGTGGAAGTTCGTAGTGGGCTACGAGTTTTCGTTCACGTGCGGCGCAGCCGCTCCTTGCGCAGCTCCGCAACCTCCGGCAGCTCGAGTGGAGCGAGAGTGGTGCCCAATGCACGCTCCAGCAGATAGTCCGCCAATTCCGGGTTCCGGGCGAGAACCGGGCCGTGCATGTACGTGCCGATCACCGAACCCTGCACGACGCCTTCGCGTCCGTCGCCGACACCGTTGCCGACACCGTGGGTGACCTTGGCCAACGGGGACGCATCCAGGCCGAGAGTCGTTCCGCCGCGGTGGTTCTCGAAACCGGTGAGCTTCTGAGTGAGTCCTTCGAGCGCGGGTTCGGTGACGACTTCACCGATCGAACGCGTCGCCTGCGGTGCGGTGGTGACGTCGAAGAGCGAGATGCCGTCGACGCGTTCGCCGGCAGAGGTTTCGTACCAGTGGCCGAGGACCTGGATCGCGGCGCAGATGGCGAGCACGGGCGCTCCGCGGGCAGCGGCGTTCTGTAGTCCGGGGTATCGGGTGAGGTGACGCGTCGCCAGGCGTTGAGCCGAATCCTCGGCTCCACCAAGGGTGTACACGTCGAGTGAATCGGGGACCGGATCGCTGAGGGTGATCTGCACGACCTCGGCGTCGATGTCTCGCATCCGAAGCCGCTGACGAAGAATGAGCGCGTTGCCGTTGTCGCCGTAGGTGCCCATCACATCGGGCAGGACCAGACCGATGCGGACGGTGGACTCAGACATTCTTCACCTCACGTGCCAGCGCGCGCCCGAGGTCGCGGAACGCAGTGTAATTGGCAAGCACTTCGACGCGCCCCGGCGGACAGGACGCGATGGCCTGCAACGGATCTGCGATGGTGGTGTGCTGCGAGCCCGCGTACAGCAGGCGAACTCCGAGGTCGGTCGCGCGCTCACCGGCGGCGACGACGGCGACGTTCTCGAAATGCTCGAAGCGGACATCCCACAGCCACGACAGGTCTTCACCGTCGGGTACCTGCCCGTTGACGGCGATGACGAGGCCATCGCAGGTGGGGTCGATCATCGACAGCGCCTCCTGCCAGCCGGCAGGGTTCTTCGCGAGAAGCATTCGGACGGAATGGGATCCGTACTGGATGGTGGAGTAGCGTCCGGCGACTTCGTCGACGCTCGACGCGGCGGCGACGGCATCTTCCGCGCTCGCGCCGAGGGTCACTGCGGCGGCCACGGCCTGAGCTGCGTTGCCGCGGTTGGCTTTTCCTGGCAGTGACAACGTCATCGGCAGGACGAGTCCGTCGGGCCCGTAGAGATTCTCGTCGTCGAGCCACCAGTCCGGCGTCGGGCGCTTGAAGTCGCTGCCGGTGCTGTACCAGTGCTCGCCCTCCCACAGGATGGGCTCGCCCGTGCGCGGGCAGCTGACCGAATCGCCTGCCCATCCACCGCCGGCTGCGACCCAGACGACGTTCGGTGCGTCGAATGCTGCCGAGGTGACGAGGACGTCGTCGCAGTTGGCGATGACGACGGTCTCGGGATGCCGGGCCAGTCCGGCGCGCAGTTTGCGTTCGATCATGTTGATCTCGCCCACGCGGTCGAGCTGATCGCGACTGAGGTTGAGCAACACGATGGCCGCCGGTTCCACCTCGTCGGAGACATGGGGGACGTGCAGCTCGTCGACCTCGAGAGCAGCCAGTTCGGCATCGAAGTGAGCATGCAGGGCCGCGACGATGCCGGCATCCATGTTCGCGCCGTCGGCCTGGGTGGCGACATCGCCCAGGGTGGCCAGGGCAGCGGCCGTCATACGCGTGGTGGTGGACTTGCCGTTGGTGCCGGTGACGATGACGGTGCGTCGTCCGCGACCGAGCCCGCCGAGGATGTTCGGATCGATCTTGAGGGCGACGAGTCCGCCGATCATCGATCCCTTACCTCGACCCGCTTTGCGAGACGCCCAGGTCGCCAGCTCCGCCGCGCGCAGTGCCACACGGCCACGTGCACCGATACGTCTGCGCTCACCCACTTCAACCATCCGCCGAGTCTGGCACAGAAGAGCGTGCAGTTTCACGTCGGCGGTTTCTACCCCTCGGTCATTCCGCAGGCTCCACTCCCGCTACCCCCGGGTCGTTCCGCAGGCTCCACTCCCGCTACCCCCGGGTCGTTCCGCAGGCTCCACTCCCGCCCTATTGGGTCATTCCGCAGGCTCCACTCCCGCCTCTCACACCGGTGCTTTCTCCCGAACTTCGACCGACCTTCGCACGGCCATGCCGCCGAGGCATCCGCCGATCACGACTACTCCACCGATCAGTGCGAGCACGGACGGGTTCTCGCCCAGGAAAATCCAGGCACCGGCGATTCCGACAACGGGAACCAGCAGTGAGAACGGCGCGACCAGTCCGGCGGGGTTGCGGCTCATCAGGATGCTCCAGAGACCGCTGCCGATGATGGTGGCGGGAATCACGATGTAGGCCAACGCGACCAACCCTGGCCAGCCTTGCGGACCGAACGACTCCGTCAGCGCATGCCAGCCGGTGCTCGGGCCCTCGAAGATCGCGGACAGCGCCAGCATCGGCAGCGGCGGAACGACGGTCATCCACAGCATCAGCGTCATCGGCGAATCGGACTTGGCGAGTCGGTTTCCCAGATTGCCGAACGCCCAGCCGAGGCCGGCGAGGAGGGTGAGGATCACCGGGAGCAGGGAGGCGTTCTGGGCGCGGTCCCATCCGATCAGGACCATTCCGAGGACGGCGACCGCGATGCCGATCGCCTGTCTGCGAGAGACGTGTTCGCGCAGCAGAACAGCGCCGAGAACAACGGTGAACGGGGCGGACGACTGCAGCACGAGTGACGCCAATCCGGTGGGCATGCCTGCTGCCATCGCCGCGAACAGGAATGCGAACTGCAGGAATCCGAACCCGAAGCCGTAGAGCAGCAACCACTTCAGCGGCACTTTCGGCCTGGGGACGAACAGGACGACCGGGATGGCGATGACCAGGAAGCGCAACGCGCCGAAGAAGAACGGCGGAAAATGATCGAGTCCGATGCGAATGGCGAGGAAGTTCAGTCCCCACAGCACGGCGACGGTCAATCCGAGGAGGCGGTCGCGAGTGGTCATGGCGTCCATCGTGTCCGCTGCAAATGATCAGCACAATCGAATATATCCGCATCAACAGTTAAGATTTACTGCATGAATGTCGAGCGGTTGCGGATCCTCGCGGAACTCGCCGACCGTGGAACTGTCGCAGCGGTGGCCGACGCGATGTCGATGACCCCCTCGGCGGTATCCCAGCAACTCAAGCTGCTGGCCAGGGAAGCGGGTGTGACGCTCCTCGAACCGGACGGTCGCCGGCTCCGACTGACCGACGCGGGACGCGCTCTGGTGCTGCGTACCGACGAGGTGCTCGCTGCGGTCGGCCGCGCTAGAGCCGAGATGGATCGGTACCGTGCGTCCCCGCGGGGACGCGTCCGAGTCGCGCTGTTCCCGTCCGGTGCTGCTCTGCTGCTGCCCGGGGTGCTGACGCGGTTGGGTAACTCGGACGTCGACATCGAGGCACGCGACGAGGACCTGCCTGCATCCTCGGTGCCGGAACTGTTGGCCGACTACGACGTGGTGCTCACCCACCGCGACGAGCGGGCCCCGTCGACCGCAGGCCCGCGCATCGAAGTGACGACCCTGATGCGCGAGCCCATCGATCTGGTGCTCCCGCCCGATCACGGCCTGGCGCAACATGAATCGATAGACCTCAGGGACCTGGTCGACGAACGATGGATCAGTGTCCGCGGCGGATTCCCGGTCGACGACGTGCTGCTCTCGGTAGCCGCGGCCACCGGCGTCGAACCCCGAGTGGTTCAGCGCGTGAACGATTTTCGCGTCACCGAGGTGTTGGTGGCGGCCGGTCACGGCGTGGCACTGATGCCGCGGTACGCCGTGGTGCATCCCGGTCTGGTGCGTCGAGAACTGTCCGGCGTTCGGGCCGGGCGCATCTACGAACTCGCGACCAGGCCCGACGCTCGACGCCTACCGGCGATCGCGGCCGTGCTCGACGCGTTCCGGGCGGAGGCAGACCTCAGGACAGAGCTTTGGCCTTCAGCGTCCTGAACTCGTCCTGATCGATGGTTCCGTTGTCCAGCAACGTCTTTGCGTGTGCGATCTCCTCCGATGCGGACCGACCGGCCACTTCTTTGATGTAGTTCTCCTGCTGGTCCTTGGCGTGCTGCAGGGCGGCAACCTGACGCTCGGCCATGTTGCCGCCGTTCACGATGAGGTAGATCAGCGCGGTGAAGAACGGCGCGATGATGAGGAAGAGCACCCACGCGGCTTTCACGAGCCCGGATGCTTTGTGGTTTCGGAAGAGGTCTCCGATGATCGACAGCATCACCATGAGGTAAGCCACGAATGCGAAACCGACGATGAGAAGCCAGAGAAAATCCCAGAAAGAATCCATGGCGAACTTCCATTCCCTAAAGTGCCCCGACGGCAGGTTCATTGTCGCACGCGGCGTACCAGCTGAGCGTCGATAAACAGCGAAAAGCCGCCCATTCGTGATGATATGGGCGGCTTTTCGTCGAGCAGAGAATCTATTTCAGTGCGCGGTTCACAGCCGACACCACGGCACGCAGTGACGCGGTGGTGATCGACGTCGCGATGCCGACGCCCCAGACGGTGGTGGCGACACCGGCAGGAGAGGTGACCGAGGCCTCGACGTAGGCCGCGGCCTGGGCGTCGTCGCCGGCGGACATGGCGTGCTCGGAGTAGTCGAGGACGCTGACGTCGTATCCGATGGTGGACAGTGCGTCGACGAACGAGGCGAGGGGGCCGTTGCCGGATCCGGAGATCTCCTGCTCCACGCCGTCGACCTTGACCGTCGCGGTGATCGTGTCGGTGCCACCGTCGTGCTCGGCCGCGATGACCGACTGCTTGATGCGCTCGAGGGGGCGGATCGGGGTCAGGTACTCCTCGGCGAAGACGTCCCACATCTCCTTGGGCGAGACCTCGCCGCCCTCACCGTCGGTGATGCGCTGGACGGCCTGGGAGAACTCGATCTGGAGTCGACGCGGCAGGTTCAGGCCGTGATCGGACTTCATGATGTACGCGACGCCGCCCTTGCCGGACTGCGAGTTGACGCGAATGACGGCCTCGTAGGTGCGACCGACGTCCTTCGGGTCGACGGGCAGATACGGGACCTGCCAGGTGACGTCTCCGATGTCCGAACCCTGTTCGTCCGCAGTGACTTTCATCGCGTCCAGGCCCTTGTTGATGGCGTCCTGGTGGCTGCCGGAGAAGGCGGTGTAGACCAAGTCGCCGCCGTAGGGGTGACGCTCGGCGACGGGAAGTTGGTTGCAGTACTCCACGGTTCGACGGACCTCGTCGATGTTGGAGAAGTCGATCTGCGGATCGACACCGCGGGTGAACAGGTTCAACCCGAGCGTGACCAGGCAGACGTTGCCGGTGCGCTCGCCGTTGCCGAACAGGCAGCCCTCGATGCGATCCGCACCGGCCTGGTAGCCGAGTTCTGCTGCGGCAACACCGGTTCCGCGGTCGTTGTGCGGGTGCAGTGACAGTACGATGCTGTCGCGCCGATCGAGGTTGCGGCTCATCCACTCGATCGAGTCGGCATAGACGTTGGGTGTCGCCATCTCGACTGTCGCAGGCAGATTCAGGATCAGCGGCTTGGCGGGAGTGGGATCGATGATCGCGGTGACCGCGTCGCACACCTCTTTGGCGTAGGACAGTTCGGTGCCGGTGTAGGACTCGGGGGAGTACTCGTAGCGCCAGTCGGTATCGGGGAACTTGGCTGCTTCTTCGAGGACCTTGCGGGCACCGTCGGTGGCGATCTTCTTGATGACGTCACGCTCGGCCCGGAACACCACTCGGCGCTGCAGGATGGACGTCGAGTTGTAGAAGTGCACGATGACGCTGCGGGCACCCTCGCACGCGACGAAGGTGCGCTCGATCAGCTCGGGACGGCACTGCGTCAGCACCTGGATGGTGACGTCGTCGGGGATCGCGCCGTCCTCGATGATCTCGCGGACGAAGTCGAAGTCGGTCTGACTGGCCGACGGGAAGCCGACCTCGATCTGCTTGTAGCCCATGCGAACCAGCAGGTCGAACATGCGGCGCTTGCGGGCCGGGCTCATCGGATCGATCAGCGCCTGGTTGCCGTCGCGCAGATCGACGGCGCACCACTGCGGGGTGCGGTCGATGATCTTGTCCGGCCACGTGCGGTCGGGAAGGGTGACGTGCTCGACCTCCTCGGCGAACGGCCGGTAACGGTAGGTCGGCATCGAGGAGTTCTTCTGGGTGTTCCAGGCGGGCTGGTCGCTTGGTGCGGGCCGCGAGGGCGGGGTGATGGTGCGAGTTCCCGAGGTGAATGCGTCGGCTGGTGACATGGTCTTCGTCTCTCCGTACAGATCAGAGCAATGTGTTCGACCGGCGCAACGAACCCCGCGACGGGAAGCCAGTCTGGTCTCAGACCCCGTCGCGGCTGTTAAGAAGGAGAGCTCGCAGCATGGGCTGAGTGTACTACCGCGCGCCGACCGCCTACCCCAGGGTTGACGAGTGGAATTCTGCAGTTGCTGCATCGACTCTGCGCTGCCAGTGCCCGATGTCATTCATTCGTCCGACGTCGGTGATCGTCCAGCAGTGCGCGAGGAGTTCGTACCCGAGGCGATCGACCTCGGCATGCTGCGACCACACCCGATGAGCCCACCGCCGATCGTTGTGTGCGGCCTCGGCACCGGCCAACGCGGACCCGACCAGCTCGAACTGGACGTCGCGCCGGGCGGTGAGAGCGCTCGATCCGGCCACGTCCTCGGTGCGCAACACCGTCAGCAGATCGGCGCTGAGCGTCAGGACTCGGCCGTCGGACCACTGCAATGCGCGCCTGAACGCCCCGGGAAGCAGCAGCCACAGCGCAGCGAAGGCCAGAGCGACGCCCACCGTGGTTTCCACGATCCGGTCCACGACGATGTCCTCCAGCACAGCTCCCGGATGTGTCAGTGTCCCCATCAGCAGGGCGAGCGGAGTGATGAACGTGACGGCCAACCCGTAGTTGCGCGCCACCGACACCTCGATCGCGAACTGCAACACCATCAACACCACGATGACGGCCAGACCGGTCAGCGGCGAGAGGAAGATGGCGGAGAACAGGGCCACCCCCGCGAGGGTTCCGCCGAGCCGCTGCAGGCCGCGATAGGTGCCGTGCACCCGGTCGGGACCCTGTTGCAGCACCAGGACGGCACCGAGGATCGCCCAGTCCGGTCGGCTCAGATCCAGCGCGACGCTGATCCCGCCTGCCGCCGCTGCCGCGCAGAAGACCCTGATCGCCGTGGACGATGCGTGTGAATCCCGGTGCAGCGAGCGCCGCAACCGGTAGGCGATGCTCGGCCTCGCCAGCGGCAGCTGATCCGGCACCGAGTCGACTGCCTGGTCGGCATCCATGCCTCGAGAGGTAGTGGCCGCGAACGCCCGATGGGCGTCGAACAGCCTCTGCACCAGCACCGGCCTCGACGACAACCGTGCAGCACCGGCGTCGTACACGGCGGCCCAGGCTGCGTGCAGACGCGCGGCCGCGACGTGACGATCGGCGGCAGACGGCGTCGGCGAGCTCGTGTATTTCTCGATCGCGCCCACCGCGGCTCCGACGGCCTCGCGCTCGGGTCCTCGCGGATCCCAAAGCACCCCGGACATCGACACCAGCAGCGCCGACGCGACGCCGATCGCCGCGCAGACCGCTCCGTGAACGGCGCCGATGCCGGCCCCGGGGATGTACGACGACACCGCGCACACCAGCACGAAGAAGAACGCACCCGGCGGTCCGAGTCGCAGCGCAGCGATGACGTAGACCGCCACGAGAGCCAGGAGCGAGAGCAGGGTCACCGGGATCATCTGCGCCCATCCGGTACTCCCGAGATCGAGCGCCACCTGCCCGGCCGTCGCCCCGAGCCACACCGACGCCACCAGTGCGCCGCCCGCGGTCAGGACGACCCACCAACGCGAACGATAGGGACGCCCCTCGCCGTAGATGACGGCGAAACTGCCCGAGACCACCAGCAGGGCCTCGGTGTGGAACCCGAGAACCCACGCCGCGATCGCGGGGATACCGAACGCCAGAGCCGAGCGCAGTCCACCCGGCCAGCGACGGCCGACGGCAGGGAGCCCGAAGAGCACCCGCAGACCTCGCGGGGGTGGGGGTGGGCGGTGCTCGGGAAGGGTCACCCGAACATGTTAGGTCAGGTGTATCCGCAGGCGAACCGCCCTAAAGTCCCAGCTCGGAGCTACCCGGGCCACTGCTCGGGGCATTCGCTCGGTAGGGTTACCCCGGAACAATCGCCCGATTGTCGGCTATCCAGCGGAGGTAAACAGGCGTGGCTCTCATCGTCCAGAAGTACGGTGGATCGTCGGTGGGAACCGCCGAACGTATCCGACGCGTCGCTGAACGAATCGTCGAGACCAAGAAGGCAGGCAACGACGTCGTCGTGGTCGTGTCGGCCATGGGCGACACCACCGACGAACTACTCGACCTGGCCCAGCAGGTGTGCCCGGCCCCGCCGGCCCGCGAGATGGACATGCTGCTCACCTCGGGTGAACGCATCTCCAACGCGCTGGTCGCGATGGCCATCCACTCGCTCGGTGCCGAGGCCCGGTCGTTCACCGGCTCCCAGGCAGGCGTCGTCACCACCAGCGTGCACGGCAACGCCAAGATCATCGACGTCACCCCCGGCCGCGTGCGCAGCGCCCTCGACGAGGGTTCGATCGTGCTCGTCGCCGGATTCCAGGGCGTCAGCCAGGACAGCAAGGACGTCACGACGCTCGGTCGCGGTGGGTCCGACACCACCGCCGTCGCGCTCGCCGCGGCCCTGAACGCCGACGTCTGCGAGATCTACACCGACGTCGACGGCATCTTCACCGCCGATCCGCGCATCGTGCCCAACGCCCGGCACCTCGACACCGTCTCGTTCGAGGAGATGCTGGAGATGGCCGCCTGCGGCGCGAAGGTGCTCATGCTGCGCTGCGTCGAATACGCGCGTCGCTACAACGTTCCTGTTCACGTGCGCTCGTCGTACACCACGAAACCCGGAACGATCGTCTCCGGATCTATGGAGGACATTCCAGTGGAAGAAGCAATTCTCACCGGCGTCGCACACGATCGCAGCGAGGCGAAGGTCACCGTCGTCGGCTTGCCCGACACCCCCGGCTACGCCGCCAAAGTGTTTCGCGCGGTGGCGGATTCCGAGATCAACATCGACATGGTGTTGCAGAACGTGTCCAAGATCGACACCGGCAAGACCGACATCACCTTCACCTGCCCCAAGGCCGACGGCCCGACGGCAGTGGAGAAGCTCACCAAGCTCCAGGCCGAGATCGGCTTCGCTCAGGTGCTCTACGACGACCACATCGGCAAGGTCTCCCTCGTCGGTGCAGGCATGAAGAGCCACCCCGGCGTCACCGCGACGTTCTGTGAGGCCCTCGCCGACGCCGGCATCAACATCGACCTGATCAGCACCTCGGAGATCCGTATCTCGGTGCTGTGCAGTGACACTCAGCTCGACGAAGCAGTACGCGCGCTGCACGCCGCCTTCGATCTGGGCGGCGACGAAGAAGCCGTCGTACACGCAGGGACAGGACGATAGACGATGACCACAGTTGCAGTCGTAGGAGCCACCGGCCAGGTCGGTGCCGTCATGCGAACCCTGTTGGAGGAGCGTAACTTCCCCGCCGACACCGTTCGATTCTTCGCCTCCGCCAGGTCCGCGGGCAAGAAGCTGCCGTTCCGCGGCGAGGAGATCGTCGTCGAGGACGCCTCCACCGCAGACCTCGCCGGAATCGACATCGCACTGTTCTCCGCGGGTGCAACTCTCTCGCGTGAGCAGGCACCGCGTTTCGCCGCAGCAGGTGCCACCGTTATCGACAACTCCTCGGCGTTCCGCAAGGACTCGGACGTGCCGCTGGTGGTCAGCGAGGTCAACCCCGAGGACGCGAAGAACCCGCCCCGCGGCATCATCGCCAACCCCAACTGCACCACCATGGCCGCGATGCCGGTGCTCAAGGTGCTGCACGACGAAGCAGGCCTGCAGCGCCTGATCGTCTCGAGCTACCAGGCCGTGTCCGGCAGCGGACTCGCCGGTGTCGAGGAGCTCGCCACCCAGGCGCGCGCCGTCATCGGCGACGTCGAAAAGCTGGTGCACGACGGTTCGTCGGTGGATTTCCCGGCCCCGAACAAGTACGTCGCGCCCATCGCCTTCAACGTCCTGCCGCTGGCCGGTGCGTTGGTGGACGACGGATCCGGCGAAACCGACGAGGACCAGAAACTGCGCAACGAATCGCGCAAGATCCTCGGCCTGCCCGACCTGCTGGTGAGCGGCACCTGCGTCCGCGTGCCCGTGTTCACCGGTCACTCGCTGTCGATCAATGCCGAATTCGCCAACCCGCTCTCGGTGGAACGCGCTCGTGAGCTGCTCGCCTCCGCCCCGGGCGTCTCTCTGGTCGACGTGCCGACGCCGTTGCAGGCCGCAGGCGCGGACGATTCCCTCGTCGGCCGGATCCGCCAGGACCCGGGTGTTCCCGAGGGCCGCGGATTGGCACTGTTCGTCTCGGGCGACAACCTGCGTAAGGGCGCGGCGCTCAACACGATTCAGATCGCCGAGCTGCTGGTCTGACGCCGTGGGCGGGGTGGGGGCCCCCCGGGGCGCCCAACCCCCCCCCCCCTCCCGTTCCGCGGGGGGCCACCCCGCGGGCGGCGGCGCTGTGGGCGGGGGCGGCGGCGCGACGCACCCGG
>NZ_JAWLKF010000006.1:20649-178783 GCF_033042195.1 Rhodococcus cerastii | reverse complement strand
TTCGCCACCGCATCAAACACTCTGCCCGCCCCAGAAAAAAAAACGTCACATCTCGGTTGTGTGGCTTGTGGGCCGGGTGGGGTTTGGCGCCCCCCGCGCCCCCCCCCCCCCCCCCACGACGATCAGTTCAGGCGGTGACCCTCGGCGGAGGCGTCGAAGATGTGCGCGTGCGCGTCGTCGATACGGACGTGGACGCGGTCACCCTTCTCGGGTGGGCTGCGCCAATCGGCCCGTGCGACGATGGTCTCGGTGCGGCCGTTGATGTCCGCACGGCCGAACACGAAGGCCTCGGAGCCGAGTTCCTCGACCACGTCGATCTCCAGAGCGATTCCGCTGCTCGCGATCTCGATGTGCTCGGGCCTGATGCCGAACATCACCTCGGTGGCCGAGCCGAGAGTTTGTCGCGGCACCGGTATCACCTGATCGGCCAGGCGAACGCCGCCGTCGGTGACCGGGACGCGGAACAGATTCATCGACGGTGAGCCCATGAACCCGGCGACGAACGCATTGACCGGCTTCCGGTACAGCTCGCGCGGGGTGGCGCACTGCTGCAGCACACCACCTTTCAGGACGGCGACGCGATCGCCCATCGTCATGGCCTCGACCTGATCGTGGGTGACGTAGACCGTCGTCGTCCCGAGCCGGCGCTGCAACTGCGCGATCTGGGTGCGCGTCTGGACTCGCAGTTTGGCGTCGAGATTGCTCAGGGGCTCGTCCATCAGGAACACCTGGGGTTGGCGAACGATGGCGCGGCCCATGGCAACTCGCTGCCGCTGCCCGCCGGAGAGCGCCTTGGGCTTGCGATCGAGAAACGGCTCGAGGTCGAGTAGATTCGCGGCCTCCTCGACGCGAGTGCGAATGTCGTCCTTGTTCGCCTTCGCCAACTTCAGAGCGAAGCCCATGTTCTCCGCGACGGTCATGTGCGGATACAGCGCATAGTTCTGGAACACCATCGCGATGTCGCGATCCTTGGGTTCGGAGTGGGTGACGTCCTTGCCGCCGATGAGGATGCGACCGGAATTGACCTCTTCGAGCCCCGCGAGCATCCGCAGCGACGTCGACTTTCCGCAACCCGACGGGCCGACCAGAACGAGGAATTCACCGTCCTCGATGTGCAGGTCGAGCTCGTCCACCGCGGGGGCGTCTGAGCCCGGAAACAGCCTGGTGGTGCGCTCGAAAGTAATCGTTGCCATGACAGATAGATCCCTCCACCGGCAGGAACGTGCCGGACGATCCGAGTGTGGGGTGACGGCGGGAGCCGACGGGCACATAGTATGGCCCCAATCACAACAAGGAGAGAGGTGGCTCGGTGAGCGGATCTGTGTCCAGGCGAACCGCCCTTCGAGGGCTCGCCGTCGCCGCAGTAGCCGCTGGTGCCGCTGCACTCCCGGTGGCGTCGACGACGCGCCGCGCGATGGCCGACGACTTCCTTCGTGGCCAGAGCCCCCTGCTGTTCCACTCACCGCCCCTCACGCCGTTCCGGGACGAGCTGCCCAGGTTGCCGCTGATCAGCGGTACCGAGGTGACGTTGGACGCGCACAGCTCCACCCACGTGTTCCACGCCGATCTGCGACCCGCGCCCACCTTCGGATACGGCCAGTGCGACTACCGCGGACCGACCATCGAGTCGCGGACCGGCCAGCCCTGGACACTGAAGTACTCCAACACAACCGCAGGCAACCCGCTCGCCGCCGACATCGACACCTCGCTGCACGGCATGAGCGAGATGGACCGCACGATGACACCGACGGCGCTGCACTTGCACGGTGCCGTCACCGAACCGGCGAGCGACGGTCACTCCGAGATGCTGGTGCGCCCGGGGGAGTCGATGACGCACAACTTCTCGGGGCTCAACGACGCCGCGGGACTCTGGTACCACGATCACGCCATGTCGATGACGCGCATCAACGTGTACGCGGGCCTGCTCGGCATGAACCTCGTGCGGGACCGTTGGGACACCGGTACGTCCGACAATGTGCTGGGTCTGCCGTCGGGTGAGTTCGAGCTGCCGTTGGTGCTGCAGGAAAAGATCATGAATCCCGACGGCAGCATGAGTATCCGTTCCAACATCACTGTGCCGCAGGGTAAATGGGAGGGCGGCGGCACCGGAGACGTGGGCGTCGTCAACGGCAAGATCTGGCCGACGATGGAAGTCGCCAGGGGAATGTACCGACTGCGCGTCGTCAACGCCGGGTCGTACAGCGTGTGGAACCTGTTCTTCACCAACAGACTTCGATTCTGGGTCATCGGGAACGACGGGGGATTGCTCGACGCTCCGGTGGAAGCCACCAGCATCCGACTCGCCCCGGCCGAGCGCGCCGACATCCTCGTCGATTTCGGTGCCGTGGAGCCGGGCGCACTGATCGAGCTGCTCAACGACGAGCCACCACCCGCTCAGGCGGCATCGCTCGGTGCGGTCCCGATGCCGATGTTCTGCCAGTTCCGCGTCGCGTCCGCGGCGGGGTTCCGGGGCGGCATGCCGACGCTGCTGCGCGGTGGCAAGGGGCAGCCGGATGTGTTGCCGCCGTTGCCGACCGCGACATTCACGCGAACGGTCACCGTCAACCAGCCGTCCGGTGGGCTCAACCTGGACATGACGCTGATGAACCTGAACAACCTGAGGTACTCGGACCCGGACATCGAGATGCCCAAGCAGGGGACCGTGGAGATGTGGAACATCGTCAACACGACGGTGGAGCCGCACCCGATTCACCTGCACCTGGCCCACTTCCGGACGCTGGGACGCATCCCGATCGACCTCGCCGCCTACCAACGTGATTTCCCCAGGCCCACATTCGGTACCCGATGGGCTCCGCCGGTGGAGAAGTTCCTCACCGGTCCGTCGGTGCCCCCGGCGGCGTGGGAAGCCGGGTGGAAGGACACCGTCAACACCTACCCGGGCACCGTCACGCAGATCCTCGTTGGATTCCCGACGGCCGACGAGCTCGGGTTCGACCCCGACGCCACCTTCGCCGGGCCGGCCGCGCACCACGGCGGCGAGCACGGTGGACACGACATGGGTGGGGGCGGCGAACTGCAGGGGTACATGTGGCACTGCCACATGCTCGATCACGAGGACCACGAAATGATGCTCAGGTACCGCACCGTCGCTCCGTGACAAAGCTTGTCGGTGGGTGGGTATAGCTTTCGTGGTGTGAAGACATGGGGGGATGTGTTCGGGCTCGGCGACCAGGATTTGGTCTCCGAGCTCGCTGGCGTGTCCTCCCTCGAAAACGAGCTCGCTGCAACGCGATTGACGCTGCTGGCGGAGATGGACCGGCGCGGTCTGGCCATGAAACTCGGCTACTCGTCGGTGACCCGGTGGTACGCGCGATCGGTGCGTATCACCGACGGGTCCGCGGCCCGTCAGATGGAGCTGGGGCAGTGGCTCACCGACCGGCCCAGCGTGTTGGGTGCCCTCGCAGGTGGTGACGTCCACGCCGCGCACGCCTCGGCGATCGCCGACGGCTACGCCACCGTGGTGGTCGCCGACCCCACCCTCGACGAACAACGCCGCGACGCGGTCGTCGCCGAACTGCTCGAAACCGCCATGCGCAGCACCGCCGGGCAGGTCGCCTCCCGCGCGCAGGCACTGGCGCATTCTGCGGCCGAGGACGCCAGAGCCCGCCACGAGCAGGCAGAGAAGCAACGACAAGAACAGGAGCGGGAACAGGAGCGGGAGCAAGAGCGGGACCGTGCGAGCCGAGCTGACGCGGGTGACGCAGCCGGCTCGGGCGAGCCCGAACCTGCTCGGCCCGAACCTGTTCCAGCTGGACCGCCGCCGATACCAGTGTCGGAGAACCCGGAGTTGAACCGTTTCGATGTTCACCCGCTTGCCAGTGGCCGCTTTCAGATGGGCGGCAACGTCGACCGACTCCTCGCCGAGAAGCTGCTCACCGCACTGTCGGCGTTGACCGCGCCGCAGCCCGGCCCCGGCGGTGAACGCGACCTACGTGGTCCGTCGAAGCGGCGGGCCGATGCCCTCGATCGGATCCTCGACCGGCACCTGAGCGGTGGTGGCCGCGGATCGGCGGGCGGGTCGCGGGCATCGGTGCACCTGATCGTCCCGCTGCGGGACCTGCTCGCCGACCGCGGACACACGCAATCGAACAGGCCAACAACGGGTTCGAAGGCATCCGGTGCAGGCGGCCACTCACAAACAAGCGATACCGAGGGCGGTCCCGATCGTGGCAACGGTCGTCGCGTCAGCGGGAGCGGCGCTGATGCCGATGCCGGTTCACGGACCGGTGATACCGAGGGCGGTCCCGATCGTGGCAACGGTCGTCGCGTCAGCGGGAACCTTGCTGGCATCGGTGACAGTTCACGGACCGGTGATGCTGGCGGCGGTCCCCACGTCAGCGAAAGCAGTGCTGGTGCCGGCGACAGTTCACGGACCGGTGATGCCGACACGGGTCCCGACGATGCTGATGGCGGTCACGACGTCGGGAGCGGTGTCGGCGACGGTTCACCGACCGGTGATCCCCGCGGCGATCGTGTCGGTCCCAGCACTGGTGCCGGTGACCATCGCGGACAGAGGTCGGCACCTGAGCCCGGTGATGCCGACTGGCCGTTCCACTTCGACTGGACCGGGCCGATGAGCCGCGCTTTTGCCGAACTTCTCACCTGCGATGCCGACCTCACACCGGTCATCGTCGACCACCACGGCGTCCCGCTCGCACTCGGCCGCACCACCCGACTCGCCAGCGACGACCAACGCATCGCCCTGACCATCCGCGACCGATGCTGCGTGATGTGCGGCCGCCCCGCACAGTGGTGCCAGGCCCACCACGTGAAGTTCTGGGAACACGGCGGCCGCACCGACCTGAACAACCTCGCGCTGGTCTGCGGAGAATGCCACCGCCTCGTCCACCACGGCGACTGGCAACTGCTCATGGGCGACGACGGACACCCCTACGCCGTCCCACCCGAATCCATCGACCCCACACGACAACCCATCCCCAGCTACCACCGCCGAAAACGGCGCGCAGCCTGACAACACATCAGTCGCGCCACTCGGCCGCCCAAGCCATTCCCTCTCTCGAAGCCGTGCGCCGGCCGCGCGGCTTCGGCGGGCTGGCCCCCTGCGCGCACGGTGCTGTCGATCAGCGCTGACGGGCCAGGCACCTCACACATCAGCAGTTTTCCTGCCCGCCCGAGCTTTCACCAACGCCGGGCTGGCTTTGAACAGTCGGTAGGCATCGATGTGGACCAAATCGCTGGCGGCACCAGCGGTGTACTGTCCGTCGCCTATCCGTCGCGCAGCGGTCGACGGCCGGTGTCCGAGGGAGCTACGAGACCGCGATAGTGCGTGGCGATCTCGCCCGGTGTGGTGAACCAGACGCCGTCGCTGTTGTCGAGCATGTGCTGCAGGGCGGACCGGAACCGGCGAAGTCGGTAAGGCTGTCCGGTGAGAAACGTGTGCAGAGAGATGGCGAGCACTACGGGTTGGTGCTCCGAATTCTCCTTCAGTTCGTCGAAACTGTCGATTATGTTGCGCTCGAACGTCGCTGCGGTCTGGTGATGGTGAACGAACACCGGAAGGTCGTTCACCTCGTGCGGGTACGGAACGCTGAGCAACGGGCCACCGCGGGTCCTCAGCCAGACCGGCTGATCATCGATGGGCCAGTCCAAGGTGTATTCGTAGCCACGTTCGGCGAGCAGGTCCTCGGTCACTCGGCTGGGGTTGGCACCGGGGCTCATCCAACCCCGAGGCGGTGCTCCCTCGTGGCGCTCGATGGCGGTCGTCACCTCGTCGATCGAGCGTCGTTCGGCTTCCTCGTCTTGATCGTTCGGTTGCACGGCGTTCGTTCGTCCGTGCGCGACGACCTCCGCATCGAGGGCGCGGAAGGCGTCGACCAGCTGCGGAGCATGCTCGTACACCTCGGTATTGACGAGCAATGTCGGGCGAACTCCACTCCGGTGCAACGTCTCTGCGATCCGGAAGCCGCCGACGCGGTTGCCGTACTCGCGCCAACCCCAGTTGTAAGTGTTCGGCTGGTCCATCCCGGGTGTGTAGCCCAGCCCTGGCCCTCCGTCGTCGTACGGGAAGTGCTCGCAGTTGACTGCCACGTACACCGCGAGGCGCGCCCCACCCGGCCACTCGAACTGTGGGCGATCGCCGATGGGGGAGTAGTCGAAGCGGCCATGAGAAGCGAGGGGCATGGCGACGGAATTGCCCATGGTCGATCAGCGCAAACTGTGGTGCCAGCTTGTCTGCGGTCGCCGAGTCGGATCCACTGCTGCAGTCGGCTGAGGTGAACGCGTGGATTACCACGACTGCGCATGCGGCCCCACGAACACCGACGGTCGAGATTGTCATCGGCCCTCTTTTGCCTGATTCGACGCAGCATTCGCGTGGCTACAGCAGGTCGAACCGACCTGATCGTAGAGCCTAGACAGTGGAAATAGTTTGGAAAGCGGTGCGCGCAGTCCAGTCGACTTTCCGATCAACCGGTGAGATCGAGACCGACTGCTTCCCGAAGCAAACTTAAAGTCAGGCTGGACTGTTTGTTGATTTAGCGCTACTGTGCCAAGTGTGACTACCGACACAGGGCTCGACGACTCAGCGCCCACCGAGCGCCGAACGCAGGCCGAACGCACTGCGGGCACCCGGGCGAAGCTGCTCGACGCCGCGATCGATTGTCTGGTCGAACTGGGCTTCGCCAAGACCAGCACCCAGGAGATCGCGCGGCGTGCCGGTGTCTCGCGGGGAGCGCAGCTGCACCACTTCCCGACCAAGGAGTCCTTGCTGATCGCGGCCGTCGAGCACCTCGTCGATCGTCGTCTCTCGGAGATCCTCGAAGCCGAACCGGACCCCGAGCGAGGACCCGAGATCCTCGCCGACGCATTCTCCGGGCCCCTGTTCTACGCCGCGCTCGAGCTCTGGGTGGCTGCCCGTACCGACCCGGCGCTGCACGAGGCGATGATCCCCTTGGAGCGGCGCGTCGCCGAGGCCATTCAGGGCGGTGCCCAGATCGTCATGGGTAGCCGGATGTCCCCCGAATCCATCGAGCTCAGTGTCGAACTCGCCCGCGGACTGGCCGTCTCGGCGCTGTTCCGCACTCCCGAAGCCGACGCGCTGCTGCGCGGTCGGCTCCTTCCCGTCTGGTCCGAAAAGGTGATGGATTCGTGAACGCAACTCTCCCCGAACAGCTCGACGTGCTGGTGGTCGGTGCCGGTTTCGCAGGCCTGGCCGCGGTGGCGAAGATCCTCGCCGCCGACCCGACCGCCGACGTGACCGTCATCGAGCGCGCGTCCGACGTGGGTGGCACGTGGCGAGACAACACCTACCCGGGGTGTGCATGCGACGTGCCGACCTCGCTGTACTCGTTCTCGTTCGCCCCGAGCCCCAAGTGGAGTCACACCTTCGCGCGTCAGCCCGAATTGTTCGACTACCTGCGTTCGGTGGTGGATCGTCTGGACCTGAACGATCGCATCGTCACGAACTGTGAGTTGCAGTCCGCGACCTGGGACGAGGTGAACAAGCGTTGGTCGGTGCAGACGTCGCAGGGTTCGGCGAGCGCGCGTGTTCTGGTTGCCGCCACCGGCGCGTTGTCCACTCCGAAGATCCCGGACGTCCCCGGCATCGACACGTTCTCGGGCACCGTGTTCCATTCTGCGACCTGGAATCACGAGCACGACCTCACCGGCGAGCGGGTCGCCGTGATCGGCACCGGGGCGTCTGCGGTGCAGTTCGTCCCCGAGATAGTCGACCGGGCCGAGCGGCTCACCGTCTTCCAGCGCACCCCCGCGTGGGTGATTCCGCGCCTGGACCGCACCATCGGCCGGCTCGAGCGCACGCTGTACGAGCGAATCCCTCTGGCGCACCGCGCGGTTCGCGGTGTCATCTACGGCTACCGCGAGGCCTACGTGACCGTGCTGGCGGACAACCCGTGGCTGCTGCCCGCGGTGAAGGTGTTCGCGAAATCGAATCTGAAGCGCCAGGTCAAGAACCCGGTGAAACGTGCGGCGCTGACTCCCGACTACGCGCCCGGCTGCAAAAGGCTTCTGCTGTCCAATGATTGGCTGCCGACACTGGACCGGCCGGACGTCGATCTCGTCACGTCGGGGCTGACGTCGGTGACCGAGAACGGCGTCGTCGACGCCTCGGGCCGCAACCACGAGGTGGACACCATCATCTTCGCTACGGGGTTCACCCCCACCGAGCCGCCGGTGTCGCATCTGCTGCGCGGCAACGACGGTCGGACGCTCGCGGAGCACTGGGGCGGTAGCCCGCAGGCGCATCTCGGCACCACCGTCGCCGGCTTCCCGAACCTGTTCCTGATGTACGGCCCCAACACCAACCTCGGGCACAGTTCCATCGTCTACATGCTCGAGTCGCAGGCCAACTACGTGGTGTCCGCGCTGCACGCGATGAAGGATCGCAGGATCGCGGCCGTGGAGGTCAACGAATCCGCTCAGCGGCAACACAATTCGTGGGTCGATTCCGCGCTCGACGGCACCGTGTGGAATGCCGGCGGGTGCTCGAGCTGGTACCTCGACGCCAACGGCCGCAATTCCACGATGTGGCCCACCTACACATTCCGGTTCCGCAACAAGACGCGCGAGTTCGACGTGCCGAACTATCGGCTCGTCTCCGACGCTCTCGACTCAGACAACGAGGTGGTATCCGCATGAGCGACTACGACGTATTGATCATCGGCTCCGGTTTCGGCGGCAGTGTCGCCGCGTTGCGGGCAGTCGAGAAGGGGTACCGGGTGGCGGTTCTCGAGTCCGGTCGACGGTTCGAGGACGACGAGCTGCCGAAGACCAGCTGGCGGCTGCGCAAGTATCTTTGGGCTCCGGCGTTGGGTTGCTATGGGGTGCAACGTATCCACCTGCTGCCCGATGTACTGGTGATGGCAGGGGCAGGCGTCGGCGGAGGTTCGCTGAACTACGCGAACACCCTGTATCAACCCCCGGCGAAGTTCTTCGAGGACCCGCAGTGGGGTTCGATCACCGATTGGCAGCGCGAGCTGAATCCGTACTACGACCAGGCCCGGCGGATGCTCGGCGTCGAGACCAACCCGACCATCACCGCCTCGGACAAGGTGATGAAAGAGGTGGCCGAGGACATGGGGGTGGGGGACACGTTCACCTCGACCCCGGTGGGCGTCTACTTCGGAGATCGCGGCCGCACCGCGCCCGACCCGTTCTTCGGCGGTGCCGGGCCCGAGCGCACCGGCTGCACCGAATGCGGAGCGTGCATGACCGGCTGCCGCGTCGGCGCGAAGAACACCCTCGTCAAGAACTACCTGTACCTCGCCGAACACGCAGGCGCGCATGTTCTTCCGTTGACCACCGTCGTGGACGTGCGGCCGAACGGCGCGGGCTACGACGTGGTGACGCGTCGGACCGGTGGCAAGCTGCGTCGCAAGGAGAAGACGATCACCGCCGATCAGGTGATCTTTTCGGCCGGCACCTACGGCACCCAGAAGCTGATGCTCGCGGCCAAGGAGAAGGGCTCGCTCCCGCGGTTGTCGGACAAGATCGGCTCGTTGGTGCGCACCAACTCCGAGGCCGTGCTCGCCGCGACCGCTCGCGGCCGTGAGGTCGACTACCACGAGGGCGTGGCCATCACGTCGTCGTTCCACCCGGACGATCACACGCACATCGAGCCGGTGCGATACGGCAAGGGCAGCAACGCAATCGGCCTACTGCAGACCGTGCTCAGCGACGGCGGCGGGAAGGTGCCGCGCGTGCTCAAGACGCTCGGCGTCGCGCTCCGTCACCCCGGCGCTGCGGTACGGAGCCTGTCGGTGCATCGTTGGTCGGAGCGAACCGTCATCGCGTTGGTGATGCAGACCGACGACAACTCGCTCGAGCTCGGATCCAAGAAGGGGCCGTTCGGGCGTCGCCTCACCAGCAGGCCCGGCGCGGGTGATCCACCGCCGCAGTGGATTCCGCAGGGGCACGAGGCAATTCGTCTGCTCGCGGACAAGATCGGCGGTGACCCGGGCGGGTCGATCGCCGAGATCGTCAACATTCCGATGACCGCGCACTTCCTCGGTGGCTGCGCGATCGGCGACTCGCCGCAGACCGGCGTGATCGACGGTTACCAGCGCGTCTACGGCTACGAGGGGCTGCACGTGCTCGACGGTTCGGCCGTCAGCGCCAACCTCGGCGTCAATCCGTCCCTGACGATCACCGCCCAGGCCGAGCGAGCAATGGCGTTGTGGCCCAACAAGGGTGAGCCCGACCGGCGACCCGCGGTGGGCTCTGGCTATCAGGAGATCGCACCCACTCAGCCCGTGCAGCCGGTGGTGCCGGTGTCGGCACCGGGCGCCCTGCGGCTTCCACTGACCGTCGTGGGGAGGGATTCCTGATGTGGAGTGTCACCGAATCCGATACCGATCGCACCGACTGGCCGGTCAGTCCGGCAGCGCCGTGGCCGGCGAACGTGCGAGCCACGATCTGGTGGCATCGGGCCCGCTCGTCGGACTTCGCACCTGTCGGTGCCAAGACGTTGCCGATCACGATGGCGATGGTCGTCGACTACGTCACCTCACCGGTCGGCCCGTACCGCGAGATCCTGGCGAGCCCGGTGCTGCGCCGCGACGTCGGACGCGTTCCGCGGATGGCGGTGCCGTTCATCGCCGTCGATTCCGCGACATCTGTCCACGGCGGCCGGACCAACTGGCACCTGCCCAAGGTGCTGGCCGAGTTCGAGGGTGACGTGCTGGGCGAGGCCGGGGCGAGCGGCGACGAATGGTCGGTGCGGACGACGTCCCGCGCCGTGGGACCGCAGTTCCCGGTGCTCGGCTCCCTCGGTTTCGCGCAGCCCGTGTCCGGCGGCTCGGCCATCGCCACCGCGAGCCTGAAGGGCAAAGCCAGGTTGGCCCGCGTCGAGGTGGACGCGAAGGGCCCGACGCTGAGTCGCTGGATGCCGTCGGGCACGTATTTCGGCTTGCAGATCGTGACCGGTTCGATGCGGACGGGTGAAGCGCGCCTGGTCGGCCAGCCCTGAACCCTTTTTCTTGACTTAGTCCAGATTAGGGGCATACTGGAGTGCATGCAGCTCACCGAACGCGTCGACCCCGCAGCGCAGTTGCGCTCGGTCGGTCTCCGCGTCACCGGACCCCGGGTTGCAGTTCTGAATGCGGTCACAGCCCGACCGCATTCGGACGCCGACGACATCGCTGCCGCCGTCCGTGAGGACGGTGGTTCGGTGTCGACCCAGGCCGTGTACGACGTGCTCAGGGCTTGCGTCGATGCAGGTTTGCTCCGTCGCATCGAACCCGCCGGCTCGGCCGCGCTGTACGAGAGCCGTACGGCGGACAATCACCACCACCTCGTGTGCCGAGAGTGCCGCGTGGTGGCCGATGTCGACTGCGCCGTCGGAGCGTCGCCGTGCCTCGTACCCGGGGACACGCACGGATTCGTCGTCGACGAGGCCGAAATCGTGCTCTGGGGTTTGTGCGGCGACTGCACGAGGCATTCCGTCTGACATTGCGGTCCAGCGTACGGCCGCTCGGTTTCACAGCTTTTTCGAAGAGCAGCCCTCTTCGGACTCTATTCAGCCCTTCAGGAGGCTTCGTATGACCAAGCCGATCAGCAACAAGCCGACCACCAGCAACTCGGGAATCCCCGTCCCCAGCGACGATCAGTCGCTGACCGCCGGGACGCAGGGACCGATCCTTCTCCACGACCACTACCTCATCGAGAAGATGGCGCAGTTCAACCGCGAGCGGGTCCCGGAGCGCGTCGTGCACGCCAAGGGCGCAGGCGCGTTCGGCGAACTCGAGATCACCGGGGACATCAGCAAGTACACCAAGGCGAAGGCGTTGCAGCCCGGTGCCAAGACCGAGATGTTGGCGCGCTTCTCCACCGTCGCCGGCGAGCAGGGTAGCCCCGATACCTGGCGTGACCCGCGCGGATTCTCGCTGAAGTTCTACACCGAGGAAGGCAACTGGGACCTGGTCGGCAACAACACCCCGATCTTCTTCGTCAAGGACCCGATCAAGTTCCAGGACTTCATCCGCAGCCAGAAGCGCATGCCCGACTCCGGTCTGCGCGACAACAACATGCAGTGGGACTTCTGGACCCTCTCGCCCGAGTCGGCGCACCAGGTGACGTGGCTCATGGGCGACCGGGGTATCCCCAAGTCGTTCCGCCACATGGACGGGTTCGGTTCGCACACGTACCAGCTCATCGCCGAGGACGGCACGAAGACCTGGGTGAAGTTCCACTTCAAGACCGATCAGGGTATCGACTACCTGACGCAGGACAAGGCGGACGAGGTTGCGGGTACGTCCCCCGATCATCACCGTCAGGACCTCTTCGGATCCATCAAGAACGGCGACTTCCCCAGCTGGACCCTCAAGGTGCAGCTCATGCCGTACGACGAGGCCGAGAACTACAAGTACAACCCGTTCGACCTCACCAAGGTCTGGTCGCAGAAGGACTACCCGTTGATCGAGGTCGGCAAGATGACCTTGAACCGCAACCCGGAGAACTTCTTCGCGCAGATCGAGCAGAGCTCGTTCGAGCCGTCCAACACCGTGCCCGGCATCGGCTTCAGCCCCGACAAGATGCTGCTCGGCCGCGTCTTCTCCTACGCCGACGCGCACCGGTACCGCATCGGAGCCAACTACGCGCAGCTGCCGGTCAACGCCCCGAAGTCCGAGGTCAACTCGTACTCCAAGGACGGCAACATGCGGTACTCGTTCAACTCCCCGGAGACGCCCGTCTACGCGCCGAACTCGTTCGGCGGCCCGTCGGCGGACACGAACAAGTACGGCGACGACGGAGCATGGGACTTCGAGCCCCGCTTCGTGCGCACCGGGTACATCGAGCACCCCGAGGACGGCGACTTCGTGCAAGCGGGAGCCCTGGTCCGCGAGGTCATGGACGACGCGCAGCGCGAGCGCCTCGTCGGGAACATCGTGGGGCACGTCCTCAACGGCGTCAGCGAGCCCGTTCTGAGCCGGGTGTTCGAGTACTGGACCAACGTCGATCCCGAGCTCGGCAAGAAAGTCGAGGAAGGCGTTCGGTCGCAGCAGAACGAGACCGCACCGACCACGGGTGCAGGCGCAATCGACGATCCTGCCGACGAAGCAGCCAAGGTCTGATGTTGGGATCGGCGTCACAGCGGATGTGACGCCGATCCGGAACAACGCGGGTCGACCTGCCGTTGTGCAGTACAGACGAAAGAACAATAATGGTGTGCGATGCATACCGTCGTCCAACGGCAGGGAGGCCACATCATGACGAACCCCATCACCAGCACCCTCGACGCAGGCCAGCAGAAGATCGCCGGCGACGCGCTTCAGGGAACCGTGGTCGATCTCATCGACCTTTCGCTCATCGCCAAGCAGGCGCACTGGAACGTGATCGGCAAGAACTTCCGGTCGGTGCACCTCGAGCTCGACGAGTTGGTCACGGCCGCACGTGAATTCACCGATCAGGCCGCCGAGCGCGCCACGGCTATCGGCGTCAGCCCCGACGGCCGCGCAGCCACCGTCTCCTCGACGGCAGGAACCAAGGGCTTCGGTGCCGGATGGACCAAGGACAGCGAAGTCGTCCCGGCCGTCGTCGACAACCTCGCCGCGGTCGTGGAGCGTCTTCGCGGACGCATCGCCGACACCGGCGAAGCCGATCCGGTGACCCAGGACCTGCTCATCGGCATCACGGCTCGGCTCGAGCAGCTGCACTGGATGTGGCAGGCCCAGGCCAGCTGACGTTTTCCCACCCGACAGGCCCCTCGCGCACAGCGGGGGGCCTGTTGTTTGCCTGCACCACCCCCGGGTATCCGAAAACCATGCCTGTTTCCAAGCCGACGGTCGACGCGGTCCTGCTCGACATCGACGGCACCCTCGTCGATTCCAACTACGTGCACGTCGACGCGTGGTCGCGCGCGTTTCGTGAGGCCGGTGGTTCCGTTCCTTCCTGGCGTGTTCACCGCTGCATCGGGATGGACGGGTCGAAGCTGCTCGAGACGCTCGTCGGGTCCTCGGACAGCGCGCTTGCCCACGAAGCGAAGAAGCTGCACGGCGAGTACTACGCTGCTGCGTCGGCGGATCTCGAAGTGCTGCCGGGTGCCCGTGAACTGTTGGCGGACTTGAACTCTCGCGGCATCACCGTGGTGCTTGCGACCTCGGCTCCGGAGAGCGAGTTGTCGACGTTGCGCGACCTGCTCGACGTCGAGGACTCCGTTGCCGTGGTGACCAGCGGTGAGGACGCCGACGTAGCCAAGCCCGAGCCCGACATCGTTGCGGTTGCACTCGAACGGGCCGGTGTCGAGGCCTCCAAGGCGGTGATGGTCGGCGACAGCGTCTGGGACATCGAGTCGGCCGGTCGCGCGGGTGTACGCGCCATCGGTGTTCGCAGTGGCGGGATCTCACGTGGTGAGTTGCTCGACGCGGGGGCGGTAGCAGTGTTCGACGACCCCGCCGATCTGCTCGCCCACATCGAGGACAGTCCCTTCTACTCCGATGAAAAGGCAAGTGCTTGAGCGAGTTCCGCAAGCCGCACCCCAGGGTCGACGGTTATGTCCCCATCGAGAGCTACGGCGCCATCGGTGACGGCCGCACCGTGGCGATGATCGCCGACGACGGCCGGATCGATTGGTTTCCGGTTCCGAACCTCGATTCGCCGCCGCCGTTCGCAGCGTTGCTCGACGCTGGGAACGGCGGATACATCCAGCTGACGCCGCTGGAGGAGTTCACCGTCCAGCGTGAATTCGTCCCTGGGACAAATGTGCTGAGCACGACGTTCCGTACCGACACCGGCACCGTTCGAGTCACCGACTCGCTGAACACCGGTGTCGCCGGGCGTCTTCCGTGGGTGGAGTTGGCCCGCCGCGTCGAGGGTCTCGACGGCACCGTCGAGCTGTCGTGGTCCGTGGCACCGGGCACCATGCTCGGCATCGCGTCGCCGTGGGCGTACGACACCGAGCACGGCACCGTGTTGCGGGTCGACGGATTGACCCTGGCCGTGCGGACTCTGGGTATCGAGGCGGTGCACGTCGCGGACCGCGACATCGGTGGTGTCTTCACCACCCACCCGGATTCTCGGCATGTGCTGGGCGTCGTGGGCACGGAGAACGAGCCGCTGCCCTTGCCCGATCCGCAGCACCTCGACGAGGGGATCGACCGGACGATCGCCAACTGGCGCGTGTGGTCCGACGAATTCTCGTACCAGGGACCGTGGTCGGAGCATGTGGCGCGGAGCGCGCTGGCTCTGAAGTTGTTGCTGCACAGCCCCTCCGGTGCCATCGCCGCCGCTGCCACCACCTCTCTGCCCGAGAACAGGACCGGTGGCAAGAACTGGGACTACCGCTACGCGTGGGTGCGCGACGCCGCGTACACCATCCGCGCGCTGCAGCGATTCGGGCTCCGCGAGGAGATCCACGCTGCAGTGGCGTGGCTGCTGAAAGTGATCCGAGTCAACGATCCGTTGGTCAACGTCTTCTACACCCTCGGTGGTGAATTGCCCGGTGGCACCGAACAACCCGACGTTCCCGGCTGGCGAGGCATCGGGCCGGTGGTCAACGGCAACGCCGCCGCGGATCAGCTGCAGCTGATGATCTTCGGTGACCTGTTCTCCATCATCCGGCAGTACGTCGACGCGGGGAACATCCTGGATGCGCAGACGGGGCGCCTATTGGCCGCCATCGCCGACGAGGCCTGCGATTCGTGGCAGCGCAAGGACGCCGGGATCTGGGAGCTCGAGGACGAACAGCACTACACCAGCTCCAAGCTCGGTTGTTGGCAGGCGCTGGACTGCGCCGTGCACCTGGCAGAAGCAGGCGAGATCCCGGGGATACCGGATCGATGGAAGGCCGAGAAGGAACGCATCCGGCTCTACATCGAGACCGAGTGTTGGTCGGACGAGCGGCAGGCCTATCTCGCGTACCCGGGTGCCGACGGTCTCGATGCGTCGGTACTGCTCGCGGCCGAGATGGACTTCGATCGGGGAGAACGCCTTTCGTCCACCATCGATGCGCTCGTCGAAGAACTCGGTGCCGGTCCGTTGATGTACCGCTACAGCGGGGTCTCGAAGGAAGAGGTGACCTTCGTGGCGTGTGCGTTCTGGCGGGTGTCGGCGCTGTCCTGCGTCGGCCGAGACGACGAAGCCGCAGCGCTGATGGACCAACTGGTGGAGCTGTCCAACGACGTCGGTTTGTACAGCGAAATGATCGATGCTTCGGATGGATCGTTTCTGGGTAACTTCCCACAGGGCTTGAGCCACCTGGCCCTGGTGAATGCGGCGCTGACCATTGCGCGCTCGCACGACGCCACAGCCTGACAGCACTCTCATACACAAGGTGGAATTTAATGGATTTGGGAATCAACGGTAGGACAGCACTGGTCACCGGAGCAGACTCCGGTATCGGCTGGCACACCGCGAAAATGCTGCTGGCCGAGGGGGTTCGCGTCGTGATCAGCGACAAGGATCAGACCTCGCTCGACGAGGCCGCAGCGAAACTCGGCGCAGCGGAGGGGCAGTTGTTCGCGTTCGCCGCGGACGTGACCGACACCGACGCGGTCGAGAACCTGGCAGCACGGACGCAGCAGGTAGTGGGCGACATCGACATTCTCGTCCAGTCCTCCGGAGTGACCGGAGCGCAGGGGCTGTTCCACGAGATCGACGAGGAGGGGTGGCGTTCCACCCTCGACATCGACCTGATGGGACCGGTCCGGCTACTGCGAGCATTTCTGCCCGCACTCCGCCGCGGTGGCTGGGGACGCATCGTGTTGCTGACCTCCGAGGACGCCGTGCAGCCGTACGACGACGAATTGCCCTACTGCTCAGCCAAAGCCGGCGTGCTGGCCCTCGCCAAGGGGCTCTCGCGCAGCTATGCGTCCGAGGGACTGCTGGTCAATGCAGTCTCTCCCGCGTTCATTCACACCCCGATGACCGACGCGATGATGGACAAGCGCGCCGAGGAGAAGGGAACCGACCGCGACGGTGCCATCGAGAGCTTCCTCGACGAGGAGCGTCCGTACATGGAGCTCGGACGCCGTGGCGAACCCGAGGAAGTCGCCTCGGTGATCACGTTCCTGTGCTCGGACCGCGCGTCCTTCGTCAACGGATCGAACTACCGAGTCGACGCCGGTTCCGTCGCAACTATCTAGGAGACACGCATGACCAATTTCGGATACACCTTGATGACCGAGCAGAGCGGCCCGAAAGAGCTGGTGCAGTACGCAGTCGGTGCCGAGAGAGTCGGCTTCGACTTCGAGGTCGCCAGCGACCACTACTCGCCGTGGCTGTCCTCCATGGGGCACTCGCCGTACGCCTGGACCACATTGGGCGCGGTGGCTCAGGCCACCGAACGCGTCGAGCTCATGACGTACGTGACATGCCCGATCATCCGGTATCACCCAGCCGTCGTCGCGCAGAAGGCTGCGACGATGCAGATCCTGGCCGACGGCCGCTTCACCCTCGGCCTCGGCAGCGGTGAGAACCTGAACGAGCACGTCGTCGGAGAGGGCTGGCCGTCCATCGACAAGCGGCAGGACATGTTCGTCGAGGCGCTCGAGATCATCAGGGCATTGCACGCCGGTGGCTTGGTCACCTACGACGGCAAGCACTTTCGCGTCGACTCCGCCCGGATCTGGGACCTGCCCGAGGGCGGCGTGCCCATCGGCATCGCAGCCGGTGGCGAGAAGGCCGTCGCGCGATTCGCCGAGTACGGCGATCACCTCATCGCCACCGAGCCCGACGCCGATCTCGTCAAGGCATGGTCGGACAACCACGAGGGCCCGGCGCGGTCCATCGGACAGATCCCGATCTCCTGGGATCCGGACAAGGACGCGGCCGTCGATCGCGCGCACGATCGGTTCCGCTGGTTCGCGGGCGGTTGGGCCGTCAACGCCGATCTGCCGACGACAGCCGGTTTCGCCGGAGCCACCAAGTTCGTCCGCAAAGAGGATGTGGCCGACACGATTCCGTGTGGACCGGACCTGGACGCCATCGTCGAGGCCGTGAAGCCGTACTGGGAGGCCGGGTACACCGACATCGCACTCGTGCAGGTGGGCGACGAGACCCAGGAGCGCTTCCTCGCCGAGGCCGCAGGCCCGCTTTTGGAGAAACTGCGCGCTGCGTCCAGCTGACTCGACGTTTCACGAGGCCCCGATCGAGAGCATTCGGTCGGGGCCTCGAGCTGTCACTGGACGTGAATGTCCTTGCGGTCGAGTGCCCTGCCTGCCGATGCGACGACCGCGACAGTGAGCAGCGCCGTGGCGGTCAGGACCGACAGTGCGGCCCCGGTGGTCAGCGAACCCGAGTCACCGAAAGTTCCGGAGGTCAACTGGGTTGCGCGAGTGGCCAGGGCATAGGGCAACACGAAGATCGCCCCGGTCACCTCGGCGGTGAGGAGGAACACCGATATACCGGCCCCGACGAGAGCGATGGCAATCGGCACCGCGAACGACCTGACGGCCATCGACAACGCGGAGTGCAGTGCCGCGACCGGTAGTGACCCCACCACTATCAGCGCACCGGTCGCGAAGAGCTCGGAAGGGAGCGTTCCGTCGAGCGAGAAGACCACCTTGCCGAGAACAACGACGGCTGCCAGCATGACGATGTTCATGGCCGCGGTCAGTGTTGCCACCACAGCCGTCTTGACGATCACGATGCGCACCGACGGAACCGGGCCACTCATCAGGGCATTCCAATTCCCGCCTCGGTGTTCGGATCTCCAAACCAGTGATGCCAGTGCCGCAACTCCGAGTGCGAGTGGGAACAGGCCGTAGAACACGACTGTGCGCAACCACAATGTGCGCCATCCCTCTGTCAGCTCTGCGCCCGACGCGATCGTGTTGAACGTTCCGACCCCCGCGATGATCAGCGGGAGGAGAACGACGACCGCCCATGCCTGCGAGCGCCTGAGCTTGATCATTTCGGCCGAGAACGCATTCATGCTCGTACCTCCTGTCGATCGAGTCGAACGGTCATGAACCAGAACGACACTGCTCCGACAACTGCGAGGGCTGCGATGCTGGCGTAGGACGGGTTCAGCGTCACCACCTGTTCGCCTCGGTAGTCGGCGGCAGACGCCAAGGAGTAGTAGCCCCACGGCGTCAAGGGTGCTGCCCAGGAGGGAAATCCGGAGGCGCAGATCGCGATGACGGTACCCACGATGCCGATTCCCAGCGCGACCAGTTGGTTGTCCACTCGCGCTGAGATCAGCAGGTGCACAGCGAGTATCACGAGGTTGATCGTCACCGCCGCCGCCGTATAGCCCAACCACAGGGCGGCAGGCAAGGGTTGGGTCACTCCGATGACGGTTCCCAGAAATACACTGCCAGCACTGGCCGCCACCGTCGCGCCGGCAACGACGAGGCCCGTCGAGACGAGCTTCGCGCGCACGAGGGCTCCGCGGTCGGCTCCATTGGTCCGGTTCAGCAGCCAGCCGTTGGATTGGTGCTCGACTTCCATGGTGCGGCTGGCTATCACGGCGAGCAGCAGCGGGGATACGACGGGGATGGCAAGGGACAGCCCGGCCAGTGGCAGTGCCCAGGAGACCGTGGTCGAATCCTTCGACGCTGTTGCGGTGAGAGCGCCGACGAAGATCAAGCCGACGATTGCGGCGACCGACACAGCGGCGATCGCGCCGATGTGCAGGTGCCTGAGTTTGGCGAACTCGTTGCGTACGGTCGTCACAATCGGCCACCCTTCGTCAAATTCATGAATACGTCTTCGAGCGACTGATCGTCGCGCCGAACGCCGTAGACGCCTGCGTTCGCTCCGACGAGTTCTGCCACCACCTGTGCGGCACCTCGATCGTCGATGCCGGACAGTCTCAGCGTGTGATCCTCGACCTCGACCGAAATGCGCTGTTGCAGAACCGAACGCGCGCAGGTTGGATCGATGACGTCGATGAGTACATCCGGAGTGGAGGCGGTGAACAGCTCGTCGCGGGTGCCCTGGAAGATCAAGCGCCCCTGGCTCAGGATCCCCAGCATGTTCGCCGTCTTGTCGATCTCGCCGAGCAGATGGCTCGAGACCATCACTGTCACGCCGTGTTCGGCGAGATGGCGGAGCAGGCCGCGGATCTCTTCGATGCCCGCCGGGTCCAAGCCGTTGGTGGGCTCGTCCAGGATTAGAAGTCGTGGTTCGCGCGCGAGCGCCATCGCGATGCCCAGGCGCTGTTTCATCCCCAGTGAGTAGTTCTTCACCTTCTTGTCGAGGTGCTCCTGCAGCCGGACGGTGGCCACCGCCCGGTCGATCTGTTCGGCGTGCAATCCGAGCGAGCGTTGCACGATGCGAAGGTTTTCCGCACCCGTGAGATGGCCGTATCCGGGTGGAGCTTCGATGAGTGAACCGATGTGCGAGAGCACTCCGCGGCGGGTCTCGTGATTCATCGGCTTCCCGAGGATCTCCACCTCGCCGGAGGTCGGTCGGATCAGGGACAGCAACATTTTCATGGTCGTCGATTTGCCCGATCCGTTCGGACCGAGAAAGCCGTAGACGCAGCCCTCAGGAATGCGAAGGTTCACGTCGTCGACGACGGTATGGGTGTCGTAGCGCTTGCCGAGGCTGTGAGTTCTGACGATGTCCATGCCTCGACGGTCCCGCATTCGGCGGCGAGAATCGTCGGTCCCGAGTATGTCCGGTGTCCTACTCGGGTATGACTTGCCGCCGGGTGGCGTCGTTACGGAGCCAGGGTCGACAGATTCTTCGAGATGCTCGACGTCAGTGCTTTACCGACGATCGCGGCGAGGCCGGGGACGGGTGCATCGAATCCGATCGTGTAGTCGAGCTCGGTGCCGCCGTCGGCGGTGGGGGTGAACTTCTGCACGCCCCAGTGGCCGCGTAGCGGGCCGCCCTTGGTGATGCGGTACTCGATCAGCGAATGGGGCTCGGAGGTGATCGTGGTTTCCTCGAACGCAGGAAGCGGACCCAGCTTCAGGCTGCGCGTCGACCCGACGCCGTTGCGGGAGGTGTCACCGTCCCGAACGCGGCCGATCTTCGCCATGAAGAGCGGGCCGAGGTTCTCGTGCTCCGACAACGCCGCGAAGACGACCTCGGGGGGAGAGACGAACCGGTGCTTGACGTGTACGCGGGTGGGGGTCGGCATGGGTCGTGAGATCCGTTCGCTCGGGGTCGACAGAGTCGACTCACAGTAGCCGTCCACCGCGTGAAAAAAAGGACCCATTCGATCGAATCGAATGGGTCCCTCTTCGTGGTCCAACTGTCGGGGTGGCGGGATTCGAACCCACGACCTCTTCGTCCCGAACGAAGCGCGCTACCAAGCTGCGCCACACCCCGTGTACCGCTGGAGAAGTCTAACTCACGACTGCCTCGGAACGCGAAACGCCCTCGTCGGAGACGTTTTTCGGACCCGTTCTCGGGGCCGGAGTCAGCGTGATCAGGGTGGCCTCGGGGCGGCAGCAGAACCGCGCAGGCGCGTAAGGCGACGTTCCGATGCCTGCCGAGACGTGCAGCTGGGTGTGCGCGCCCCACTTGGACGGGCCCTTGACCCGCGAACGATCGATCTCACAGTTCGTCACCAGCGCGCCGTAGAACGGAAGGCACAGCTGGCCGCCGTGGGTGTGCCCGGCGAGGACGAGGTCGTAACCGTCCTGAGCGAACTTGTCCAGCACTCGCGGCTCCGGGGAGTGCGTGATGCCCAGACGAAGGTCTGCGAGCGGATTGGGCTGGCCCGCGATGGTGTCGTAGCGGTCGCGCTTCAGATGTGGGTCGTCGACGCCCGCCGACGCGATCCGTACCCCGGCCACCTCGAGCTCGCGACGCACATGCGTCACGTCGAGCCAGCCCCGCTCGGAGAACGCGGCCCGCAGGTCGCGCCACGGCAACGAGTCGCCGGTCGTGCGCTTGTGGTTCTTGTCGAAGTACTTGAACGGGTTCTTCGGCTTGGGCGCGAAGTAGTCGTTGCTACCGAACACGAACAGACCCGGCCGAGCCAGCAGCGGCCCCAACGCCTGCACGACGCTGGGCACGGCGCGCTGGTGCGAGAGATTGTCTCCGGTGTTGACGACCAGATCGGGTTCGAGGCGGTCCAGCTCACGCAACCAGTTCTGCTTCATCCGCTGTCCGGGCATCATGTGCAGGTCGCTGATGTGGAGCACGCGCAGCGTCGCCGAACCCGGCTCGAGCACCGCCATCGACGTCTCACGCAGCGTGAACGCATTGCGTTCGATGAGTGTGGCGTATCCGAGACCCAACGCCGCCGCGCCCGCCGTTCCGATCACGGAACTCTTCAGCGGTGCTGCTCTGACGACGTCGCGCGCCTGCTCTGCAGCGGAGCGCAGTTGCGAGGACGCGCTGCGCAGTTGTGTGGAGGCACTGCGCAGTTGCGTCGACGTGCTGAGAAACGAGGGACTGAATTGTGCGGACACCTCATCCACGATACGGCAGCAACCGGATATGGACGTGCGAGCCGAGGACTGCGCCGCGTAGCGTTTCCGCCATGTCCGAACTCAAGGCCCGCCTCCGAACCGACCTCACCGCAGCGATGAAGGCAAAGGACAAGCTCCGCCTGGCAACGCTGCGCATGATTCTCGCCGCCATCCAGACCGAGGAGGTCTCCGGCAAGGAGGCCCACGATCTGACCGACGACGACGTTCTCAAAGTGCTTGCCAAGGAAGCGAAGAAGCGCGGCGAATCGGCCGAGATCTACACGCAGAACGGCCGCGGCGAACTCGCTGCGAACGAGCGCGCCGAAGCGCAGATCATCGACGAGTACCTGCCCACGCCCTTGACCGACGAGGAATTGGCGAACATCGTCGACACCGCGATCGCCCAGGTCGCCGAAGACCTCGGGGAGCGACCGGCGATGAAGCAGATGGGTCAGGTCATGAAGATCGCGTCGGGACTCGCCGCAGGCAAGGCCGACGGATCGCGACTGTCGAAGGCTGTCAAAGACCGCCTGTGACAATCGATGTGAGTGGAACCTCGTAGTGGACTACGAGGTTCCACTCACATGCGGCGGAGCCGCTCAGCGAGGTGCCGTGATCCCAGGGATCGCCGGAATCTGGATGCCCGGCGGTAGGTCCGGGATCTGGATGTTCGGCAGCGCGGGTGCCGGAGCCGGAGCAGGTCGAACCGAACCGTCACTGACGTAGATCGTGATGTTCGATCCGGGGACCGCCGAACCTGACGGGGACGTCGACACCACGGTGCCGCGAGCCGCCTGGTCGGCCGTGGTGGCCACCGTCACCTGGAAGCCTGCGCCCTGCAGAGTCGATGTCGCCGACGACTGGCTCTGGCCGGTCACGTCGGGTACCTGGCCGTTGGCCGAGCCGCGGACGTACTTCTGGTCGACGGGTGGCAACGCGACGGGTCCGAAGTTGGTGGCGATCGGTGTCATGGCGTCGAACCACGTTCGAGCCGGCTCGTTACCGCCGTACAGGTTGCCCGAGCTGCATGGCCGCAGCGGGAACGAGCAGATCTCGCTCGGCGTCGGTGAGTCGCCGTACGTGTACACGGCGGCGGCGTAGTTGTTGGTGAACCCGAGGAAGCCGGACGACCTGTTCGACTCGGTGGTGCCGGTCTTGCCTGCCATCGGCAGGGTCCAGCCGGCGGAGCCGGCCGCTGCGGCGGATGTGCCGCCCGGCTGATCGTCCTTGCTCATGGCATTGGCGAGGGTGTTCGCCAGTCCGGGCTCGACGACCTGCTCACACGCCTGGTGAGC
This sequence comes from Rhodococcus cerastii, assembly GCF_033042195.1. NCBI lineage: Bacteria > Bacillati > Actinomycetota > Actinomycetes > Mycobacteriales > Nocardiaceae > Rhodococcus > Rhodococcus cerastii. The sequence goes on along the minus strand of NZ_JAWLKF010000006.1, from coordinate 155,178 downwards.
AACCGGAACGGGCTTGCCGTCGCGGTCGAAGATCGAGTCGATGGGGGTGGGCGGGCACCACATGCCACCCGAGGCCAAGGTGGCAGCCACGTTGGACAGCTCCAGCGGGTTCACCCAGGTCGGTCCGAGGGTGAACGAGCCGAGATTCTGATCCTTCTGGAAATCGGCCATGGACTGGTCGGTGCCCGACGAGCCGGGGTCGTTGTACGACCGCAGGCCCAGGCGAACGGCCATGTCGACGGTCGGGGTGACGCCGACCGACTCGATCAGCTTGACGAAGGCGGTGTTGGGGGACTGCGCCAACGCGTCGGTGATGGACAGCGACGCCGGGTAGTTGCCCGCGTTCTCGACGCAGTAGGTCGCTGCCGGGCAGTTCCGTGCACCGCCGTCGCCGACGCCCTTGACCTCGACGCGCCTGGGCACCTGCAGCGTCGCGCTGGTTCCCAGTCCGCGCTCCATCGCCGCGGCGGTGGTGAAGATCTTGAAGATCGAGCCCGCACCGTTGCCGACCAGCGAGTGCGGCTGTGGCTGCACCGTCTCGTCGTCGTCGGCATTGAGGCCGTAGGTGCGGCTGCTGCCCATGGCGAGAACTCGGTGCTGGTCCTGGCCCGGCGCGACGACGTTCATGACGGTGGCGACGCCGTCGAGGTTCGGACTGGTGTTCTCCACCAGAGCGGCCTTGGTGGAGTTCTGTACCGCGGGGTCGAGCGTCGTGCGGATGAGGTACCCGCCCTTGTCGATCTGTTCCTGGCTGATTCCCGCCTCGGCCAAGTACTGCAGTGCGTAGTCGCAGAAGAATCCGCGGTCGCCTGCCGCGATGCATCCGCGGGGCAGGGTCTGGGGAACGGGCAGCACACCGAGAGGCTCGGACTTGAGCGCGGCGAGCTCGTCGGCGCGTTCGGGGAGGTTCTGGATCATCGTGTCGAGCACGGTGTTCCGGCGCTCGAGCACGCCCTCCTCGTTGGTGTACGGGTTGAGTGCGGAGCTGGACTGCACCATGCCTGCGAGCATCGCGGCCTGGACGGCGCTGAGCTGGCTCGCATCGATACCGAAGTAGGTCTGGGCGGCGTCCTGGATGCCGAAGGACGCGTTGCCGAACGGAACGAGGTTGAGGTACCGGGTGAGGATCTCGTCCTTGGTCAGTTCCTTGTCCAGCGTCAACGCCATGCGGATCTCGCGGATCTTGCGAGCGGGCGTCGTCTCGATGGCCGCTCGGCGCTCGGCGTCGGTCTTGGCCACCACGAGCAGCTGGTAGTTCTTCACGTACTGCTGATCGATGGTGGATGCGCCCTGCTCCACCTGACCGCTGGTGGTGTTGGTCAGGAACGCACGGAGCGTGCCCTGCCAGTCCACGCCCTGGTGTTCGGCGAAGCGGCGGTCCTCGATCGAGACGATGGCGAGCTTCATCTCGTTGGAGATCTGGTCGCTCGGCACCTCGAATCGACGCTGCTCGTACAGCCAGGCGATGGGATTGCCGTTGACGTCCGTCATCGTCGAGACGGCAGGCACTGCGCCCTCCACCAACTCGGCCGAGACGTTGTCGACGGTATCGGCGGCGCGGTTGGAGGCGTACCCGAACCCACCGGCCAAGGGGAACATCACGCCGGCGAGCAATGCACCGGCGAGTGCTGAACATCCGGCGAGCTTCGCCACGGTTTTTCCAACTGACACAGAGCACAGCGTACGTGGGTGTGGCTCGGACCGGCAGAGGCCTGCATGCGCCGTGTGCTGCGCCCCTGCTCGGGACGGCCGTACCAGAAATGTGACCCCGCCGTCTTGCATTCGGGGCTCGCTTTACCTAAATTATGAGCACGGTGTGATTCGCATAACACTTGATAATGAATGTGGGGCAGCTCCTAGAATTTGTGCTTCGCCTGACGAGGTACAAACTGCTTCGAGCCTCCGGGACGTCCAGCGAGGACGTCCGCAACGCAAAGGGGTATCCGCATGCACACGACAACCGCGCCGACGCGACTCGATGTAGAAGAAGCCGAGGCACGCATCGCCTGGGTGTCGCACGCCCGTTGCAAGGGCACTGACCCGGACCAGCTCTTCGTCCGGGGTGCAGCGCAGCGCAAGGCCGCAACCATCTGCCGGCACTGCCCGGTACTCATGCAGTGCGGTGCGGATGCCCTCGACAATCGAGTCGAGTTCGGTGTTTGGGGCGGCATGACGGAACGCCAGCGCAGGGCGCTGCTCAAGCAGCACCCCGAGGTCGACTCCTGGTCCGAGTTCTTCGAGACCCAGCGTCAGCAGCAAGCAGCCATCTAGTCGCCTGCCGGGCGGGCCGATTCAGCCTTTGCGAGTCAGCTGATCGGCCACTGCACGCAGCGCGGCGAGGTCGGAGACCTCGAACGGCAGTGACGGAACACCGACGATGGGCACGCGGGGGTGCGCACCGGTGAACCGGCGAAGCAACCGCACCTCACGCGCTGCCGTGACGGCGCGCTGAGCGTGGATCCGGAGGACAGCGGCGGTCAGATCCGCACCCGGGTCGTCGATCCGATCGAGTAGATCGGCCGCCGTCGCGGCGTGATCCGCCTGCACCGACGACAGCGTCGGGTGCGTTCGGTTCACCACCAACCCGGCCAGGGGCATCTTCTCCGCAGACAAGCGCTCCACGAAGAAGGCCGCCTCGCGCAGCGCGTCGGGTTCTGCGGCAGCGACGACGAGGAAGCTGGTGCCGTCCTCGCGAAGCAGCTGGTAGGTACGCGTCGCCCGCTCGCGGAACCCGCCGAACATGGAATCCAGTGATTGCACGAAAGCTGATGCGTCGGACAGCATTTGGCTACCGATCACGGTGGAGACGCCGCGCATGGCCAAACTCATCGCGCTGGTGACCACGCGGGTGATGCCGCGGCCGGGAGCGGTGAGCAGCCGGATGAACCGGCCGTCGAGGAACGAGCCGAGTCGCTGCGGTGCATCGAGGAAGTCCAGTGCATTGCGCGACGGCGGAGTGTCCACCACGATCAGATCCCACGACGAGTCCAGGGACAACTGCCCCAACTTCTCCATCGCCATGTACTCCTGCGTGCCCGAAAACGACGACGCCACAGTCTGATAGAACGGATTGGCCAGCACCTGCTCGGCCTTCTCCGGCGTCGAGTGCTCGATGACCATCTCGTCGAACGTGCGTCGCATGTTCAGCATCATCGCGTGCAGTTCACCCTTGGCACCGGCACCCAACTTCACCGGCTGCGGGCTGTTGTCGAGATCGCCGAGACCGAGAGCCTGAGCCAGGCGACGGGCCGGATCGATCGTCAGCACCACCACCCGCCTTCCCTGCTCGGCAGCGCGCAGCGCCATCGCAGCCGCGGTGGTGGTCTTGCCGACTCCGCCGGCCCCGCAGACGACGACGATCCGCGACGTGGGATCGGTCAGGATGCGGTCGACATCGAGTTCGGTTGCTACTGGTCGAGTCATCGGACACCCTGTTCTGCAAGCTTGGCGGCGAGCTCGTACAAGCCGCCGAGATCGACACCATCGGCCAACATCGGCAGCGACATCCGCGCGACGTCGAGTTCGTCGAGCGTGGTTGCGCTCTCCACCTGAGCCGAGAGCGTTGCCGCGTGCTCGATCGATTCGGTGAGCAACCCCGCAAAGTCCGCCTCGGACAACGTGATTCCTGTCTTGGCGAGACCGTCCTGAATGGCGACGGCATCGATCTCGCCCTCGGCGATGGCCTCGAGCGACTCGGCCGGCAGGTACGTCGGTTCGGTGCGATTGACGATGACCGCGCCGAGTCGAAGATCTGCCGCCTCGAGCTCACGCACCGCGTCGGCCGTCTCCTGCACCGGCAGTGCCTCGAGCAACGTCACCAGGTGCACGACGGTGTCGGCCGAGTGCAGCAACCGGACCACGCCCTCGCTCTGCGAACGAACCGGTCCGCCCTTGGCCAGGTCGGCCATGGCCTTGGTGACGTCGAGGAAGTTTCCGATGCGTCCGGTCGGCGGCGAGTCGACGACGATCTCGTCGTAGGCCCGGTTGCCCTTCTTGTCGGTCCGCACCACACATTCCTTGACCTTGCCGGTCAGCAGCACATCGCGCAGACCCGGTGCGATGGTCGTCGCGAACTCGATGGCACCGATCTTGCGCATCGCGCGGCCGGCGAAGCCGAGGTTGTAGAACATCTCGAGGTATTCGAGGAACGCGGTCTCGATGTCGATGGCCAGTGCGTAGACCTCGCCGCCGCCGTCCGCCGAGGCGACGCGTGTCTCCTTGGGCGGAAGCTGCGGCACGTCGAACAGCTGCGCGATGCCCTGCCTGCCCTCGACCTCCACCAGCAACACCCGTCGACCACCGGCTGCGAGCGCCAATGCCAAGGCGGCAGCGACCGTCGTCTTGCCGGTCCCGCCCTTACCGGATACGAAATGCAGCCGCGCGGCATCTGCCTTCGCCGGCCATCCCTCTTCGTTCGCTATGCCCACACCCCGACCATATAGAGGTCGTCCCCGGGCGTCCGACCGAAGTGTCTAACTCTGCTCGGAGTGTCGGCGGAGTCGGTCGACCAATTTCTGGGTGTACGCGTCGAGATTCGGTACTGCGTCGGGACAGGCGACCATCGCGATCGTCACCACGTCGCCCAGGCCGAAGATTCCGTGATTGAGACACCGGCCGTCTTCGAGGAACGGAAAGCCTGCCGAGAAACGCGCGACGGCACCACACAGCTCGAGGTCCGCGCGGCCACGGTCGACACTGACGACGGTCGTCTGGGCACCGACGTGCGACGGAGAGCGGTCGTGTTGTCGGAATCGGCGTCCCTGTACGAACCGGACGATCGGTGCAGGCACTCGCTCGTCCGCGCGCGCGACGCGGAGCAACGGTGCAGCCGTCACCCTGGCTCGTTCGGCCGCGAGCGACCGAGTGATCAGGTCGGCTCGCTTCGCGATATCGGGTTCTCCGACGTGGAGGTCGACCGTTCCGACCACCGCTCGATTCGCTGCCGGCCACTCCACGTCGCGCGGTAGGGCCATCGGGACGAACGCCGCGACGGTGCCTCCGGTCGCGGACAGCGGCTCGTCGCCGTCGCCGTCGCCGTCGCCGTCGCCGAGATATTGGTCGAGGCACGAGCCGACGGCACACAGAGCGGACACCGTGACCGACGCGGCACCCGCGCGGACTTCCGTCTTCTGCATCGGCACTATGCGAACGACTCGATACGGCCCCACGGCCCGGTTCAGCGCCGTGGCCGGCACCGACGGTGGGCCGGGCTGCGACCCCCGGTAGGCGCGAACAGCTCGACGGGCCTCCCACCGTGATCGAACGAGATCGACCGGTGCCCGGACCACCGCACCGAGAGTGCTCGAAACGGGATTCTCTCGCTCGGCGGTGGGATTCGGCGACGGTGCCGCACCTGTCGCGGACTGTGGTTCGAAGAGTGCGCGAACAATCCTCGATACGCCCAGCCCATCGGTCAGGGCGTGCCCGACCTGCAGTATCACCACCGTCACCGCACCCTGCATCAGCGGAGCAGAACCGATTCCACGGACCACGTGCAGGTGCCAGGAGTGCTCTCGGAGATCGAGACGAGTGCGGAGCAGGTCGCCCATCAAGATCTCGAAGTCGGCCCAAGGCGCACCGCCGAGATCGTGATCCGACATCCGCTCGGACAGCGGGGACGTATCGGGTACCCATCGCGGGTAGTCCAGATTCAGTGGCGCCTCCCGGAGCCGCAGTCCCAGGCCGGGGACCAGCGGTGCGCGGGCCTCCACGTGGGCGACGATCTCGTCGAACGAGGGCGCGGGGCGTTCGACCGAGTCGAACGCCGTCAGGGAGAACTGGTCCCGAGAATCACCGCGGTCACGCGCGAAGTGATAGATGGCGTCCTTGATATCGAGCCGATCCATGCGACGACTGTAGTTCCGGCACCGCGTCGGTGGAACCGAACGATAGGCTCAACAGTCATGAGCGAAAAGATCATCTGGGAGTACTTCACCGCGCCGGTCCTGATTCACGCCACCAAGCAGATTCTCGACAACTACGGCTCCGAGGGCTGGGAGCTCGTCACGATCATGGCGGGACCCAACGGCGGAGACACGTTGGTCGCGTACTTCAAGCGCCCGAAGGTCTGAGCGCGCGTGGCGAATTGGAGCGAACGACTGTCCGAGCTGGGCATCGAGCTGCCCGACGTCGTCCCGCCGCTGGCGGCGTACGTCCCGGCGGTGCAGGTGGGCTCGCTCGTCCACACCTCCGGCCAGTTGCCGATCGTGGACGGAAACCTGACGTCGGTGGGCAAGGTCGGCGGCGACGTCACCGCTGAGGACGCCACCGCAGCGGCGCGCCTCTGCGCCCTGAATGCGCTCGCCGCCGTGCACGCGCTCGTCGGCATCGATTCGGTGGCCCGAGTGATCAAGGCGGTCGGCTTCGTCGCCTCCGCTCCGGGATTCACCGGCCAGCCCGGGGTGATCAACGGGGCGTCGAACGTCATCGGTGAGATCTTCGGCGATGCGGGCAAGCATGCGCGCTCGGCCGTGGGTGTCGCCGAACTGCCACTCGGTGCTTCGGTGGAAGTGGAGCTCATCGTCGAACTGCGCTGACGTGCAGTGGTGTGGCTAGGTGCCCTCTGGGGCACTCAACCACGCCACTGGGGCGCAGCCGCACATGTCACTGGGGCGCAGCCGCACTGATCACTTTCTGCAGGTGTAGGCCTCGGTGTACCGAGCATTCGTGATCGACACCCTTGTCGACCGACTCGAGGAATTCGTCCAGCAGGACGGCGAAGCAGTCGGTCGACGAGGTCGAGCGGTCAGTGAGGGTCTCGACTCCGTCGGTGCCGCTGAGCTCGATCCGCATCAGGGACGGCATGATCGGCGTCCGCAGCGACAACTGCACGGTGCTCGTTGCACCGCCCTCGTGCTCGAGCACCACGGTCCAACTGTCCGACGCCACCTCACGGTGCGAGTAGGCAACGCGTGCAATGGTTCCCAGTGCGGCGTCGAGCAGATCGAACACGTGTGGGCCGATGTCGAGGATCGCCCCGTCGTCGTGTCGCCACTGCGAGTTCGCGTACGCCCCGCCGAGGACGGCACCGGAGAACCAGGTACCCGAACCCGCTGCCCACGGTCGCCCGGCGACCGCGTCGAGGAATTGCCTTGTCTCCGGGGCGAACCGGAGCGTCAGCGTCACCATCGAGCGGACGCCTGCGGCCGTCACTGCCGCGGCCAGTTCCTCGGCCTCGGCCACCGTTGCGGCAATCGGCTTGTCCAGCAACACATGTTTGCCTGCCTGCACCGCGCGGAGTGCGTACCCGGCTTGCACGGCCGGTGGTACCGCGAACGCCACCGCATCGACGGCACCCAGCAGGTCGTCGAACGATTCGAAGACCGGTGCCCCCAGCTCGGCTGCCGCTTCGGGTCTGCGTGCCCATGCTCCGGCGAAGTCGATGGCGGGATGGGCGAGTAGCGAGGGGGCTTGAGTCTTACGGGCCCAGGGCCCAGCTCCGACGAGTCCGACCTTCATGAATATCGACGGTAGTCCTCCCGGACACCGCGTGGAGCAGGCGACCTACAGTACTTTCATGGCCGACTCGAACCCCCAGCATCCCGCGTACGGACTTCTCCGGCAGGTGACGCCCACCGCGTCGGTTCTGCTCGCCGACAACCCGGGCAAGATGACGCTCGACGGGACGAACACCTGGATTCTGCAGGCACCGGGGTCGGACGAATGCATCGTCGTCGATCCCGGGCCGAAGGACAAAGCTCATCTCGACGCCGTCGCCGCGTCGGGCACGGTGGTGCTGACCCTGGTGACCCATCGCCACGCCGATCACACCGGTGGGCTGAAGCGTTTTCATCGAAAGACGGCGGCTCCGGTGCGCGCTGTCGGGGAGAAGTTCCTGCACGGGGACGGCGTGAGCCTGGCCGACGGCGAGGTCATCGAGGCTGCCGGGCTGCGCATCGAGGTTCTGCACACGCCGGGTCACACCGCGGATTCGGTGAGTTTCGTGCTGGACGACGCGATCCTGACGGGAGATACCGTCCTCGGTCGCGGCACGACGGTGCTGGACCCCAAAGACGGTTCGCTCGCGGACTATCTGCAGTCGTTGGACCGGCTCGAAGCGGCCGGCGCGGGGAAGACGGTACTTCCCGGGCACGGACCGGAGTTACCGGACACCGCCGAGGTGGCGCGAGCGTATCGCGCCCACCGTCGGCAGCGGCTGGATCAGGTTCGCTCGGCGCTCGCGGAGATCGGCGAGAACGCGAAACCGATGCAGGTGGTACGGCACGTCTATTCCGACGTCGACAAGAAGTTGTGGCCGGCTGCGCGGATGTCGGTCAAGACGCAGCTGGCCTACCTCCGAGAGAGCTAGCGAGCTGCTGTCTCGACGGAACTCGGCCTAGCGAGCTCGGCGTGCCAGACGCTCGGAGTCCGAGATCAGCACGGACTTGCCTTCGAGACGCAGCCAGCCGCGGTGCGCGAAGTCGGCCAGTGCCTTGTTGACGGTCTCGCGCGAGGCACCGACGAGCTGAGCGATCTCTTCCTGCGTCAGGTCGTGGGTCACGCGCAGCGAGCCCGCTTCCTGGGTACCGAATCGCTGGGCCAGCTGGAGCAGCGCCTTCGCGACACGTCCGGGAACGTCGGTGAAGATGAGGTCGGCCAGGTTGTTGTTGGTGCGACGCAACCGGCGAGCCAGGACGCGCAGCAGCTGCTCGGCGATCTCGGGGCGCTGATCGATCCAGTCCTTGAGCGCAGCACGGTCCATGCTGACCGCGCGCACCTCGGTGACCGTGGTGGCCGAGGACGTGCGGGGGCCGGGGTCGAAGATCGACAACTCACCGAACATGTCCGACGGTCCCATGATCGTCAGCAGGTTCTCGCGGCCGTCGGGGGAGCGTCGCCCGAGCTTGATCTTGCCCGAAACGATGATGTAGAGCCGGTCTCCGGGCTCACCCTCGTTGAACACCACGTGCCCACGGGGGAAATCGACAGGCTGCAGCTGCTTCGTCAGTGCCGCAACCGCAGAGGGTTCGACTCCTTGGAAGATGCCGGCCCGTGCCAGGACGTCGTCCACTTGCGCTCCTTTTGGGATGTCGGTGTCGCGGAAACCCGCACCACCGAAAGCGTTTGTACTCAGTTCGTGCCATGCACCGAACTGCGGTGCAGTTCAGGCGTCGACGCCGATCCGATGATCAAACACAACAATTACCTCAGGGGAGTCTACTTCGAGTCGGTGAAAACCGAGTGATCGACGCCACCACAGGTTGCCAGAGGACTCGGGCGTGTGTTCCCGTTCACCCGAAATTCATCCAAATTACGACCAATGGGACGAAACGCGCGCTCAACTGGCTCGTTGGTCGGCCAGGCCGTCGCGCGTGTCGATGGTCCGCGGCGGGGTCTGGCGGCGTTTGCGGGTGTTGAACCGGGCCAATGCGTGCGGGAAGCCCTCGTTCGCCAGAGTGGCGACCTCGGACTTGCTCGCCTGATCGAGGAATTCCTGTACTTCTTGCTCCCGGACGCCGAGCTTGCTCAGGCGAAACTCGACGCGTTCCATCGCGAGTGCGAAGAGCATGAGTAGTACCGGAAAGAGCACCACGGCGAGTCCTTGCATACCGGCCAGTTAACACCGAAAAGATCTCGATACAAACACGGTCCGCTGCTGCCGCGAGGAACGTTACGCATTCTTGTCCGTACAGTTGTGGAGTGGATTCGACAGCTCCGAAACGCCCCGACGTGCGCAAACGCGAGGAGACGCACCTCGGGCTCGTGCGTCGAGCTCGGCGAATGAACCGGACGTTGAACACTGCCTTCCCGCATGTGTACTGCGAACTCGACTTCACCACGCCGCTGGAACTGGCCGTCGCGACCATCCTGTCCGCGCAATGCACCGACAAGCGCGTCAACATGGTCACCCCGGCGCTGTTCGTGAGATACCGCACAGCCCGTGACTACGCCGAGGCCGACCGGACCGAACTCGAGGAGTTCATCCGCACCACCGGTTTCTATCGGAACAAGGCCAACTCGCTGATCGGTCTCGGACAGAAGTTGCTGGAGAACTTCGACGGCGAAGTGCCTGCGACGCTGAAGGACCTCGTCACACTCCCCGGGATCGGCCGCAAGACGGCCAACGTGGTTCTCGGCAATGCCTTCGATGTTCCGGGAATCACCGTCGACACCCATTTCGGACGGCTCGTACGGCGCTGGCAGTGGACCGAGGAGCAGGACCCGGTCAAGGTCGAGCACGCCGTAGGCGCACTCATCGAGCGCAAGGAGTGGACGCTGCTCTCGCATCGAGTCATCTTTCACGGTCGACGCGTCTGCCACGCTCGTACACCCGCTTGTGGCGTGTGCGTCCTCGCCAAGGACTGCCCCTCGTTCGGGACCGGTCCGACCGACCCCGCGACCGCAGCTGCGTTGGTGAAGGGCCCGGAAACCGATCACCTTCTCGCTCTCGCCGGAATCGTGCCGTGAACAAATCTGCCCTGCGGTGGTCACTCGTCGCTCTGATCCTTGTGGTCGGGATGGTCTACGCGCTGTGGCCCCGGAGCGACGCGCCGACCGCGCAGCCCATGGATTCGCCCGGCCTCGGGCAGCGAACACCGAGCACGGACGAGCGTCGTGCAGTCGACACCCCCGAGGCACTCGCACCACTGCGTCAGGACGCCGGTCTCGCCGCGTGCCCCACGGCGTCGGGCACCGCCGCGGGCCCGTTGACGGGCATCACCCTCGAATGCATCGGCGACGGCTCGTACGTCGACCTCGGGCAGGCACTCGCGGGCCGCCCTGCCTTGCTCAACATCTGGGCGTACTGGTGTGGCCCGTGCGCCGAAGAGCTGCCCTATCTGCAGCAGTACGCCGACCGGGCAGGCGAGAAGATCGAGGTCCTGACCGTCCACAACGACGCCAACGAGGCCAACGGCCTGACTCGGCTGACCGATTACGGCGTCACCCTGCCCGGCGTTCAGGACGGCGGCGGCCGCGTCGTCGCCGCCGTCGGAGCACCCAACGTGCTGCCCGTTTCCGTTTTGATATCTGCGGATGGCACTGTCGCCAAGGTGCTGCCACAACCTTTCCGGAGCGTCGACGAGATTGCCGACGCCGTACGCGTGAACCTCGGAGTCGACTCGTGAGCGCACCCGACTGGCTCGGACGCATGCTCGACGTGGCAGGCAGGGCCGGCGGCCTGACCGACACCACCGGCATCAACCCCGTGCTGCAGCGTCAGGCACCGCCGTCCGACCGACCGCGGTCCGCCGCTGTGCTGGTGCTGTTCGGCGGCCCCGCCTCCGCAGATCCCACCTCGCCCGGTGGATTGCCCGCCGACGCCGACGTCCTGCTGACGCAGCGCGCGTCGACGCTGCGCGATCACAGCGGGCAGATCGCCTTCCCCGGCGGAGCCACCGACCCGGGCGACGACGGCCCGGTCGGCACGGCACTGCGCGAGGCGCAGGAGGAAACCGGACTCGATCCGGCAGGCGTCGTGCCACTGGCGACGATGCCCGGCATCTACGTTCCGCCGTCACGCTTCGATGTGGTTCCGGTGCTCTCGTACTGGGAGCGACCGACCCCGGTGCGCGTCGTCGATCCCGGGGAGACCGAGCGAGTGGTGCGAGTTCCATTGCGCGAGTTGCTCGATCCGGACAATCGATTCCAGGTGCGCCACCCTGCGGGCTACCAGGGCCCGGCGTTCGCTGTGCAGGGAATGCTGGTGTGGGGGTTCACGGGCGGTATCCTGGCGGGTCTGCTGGCTGTATCGGGCTGGGAGCCCGAATGGGACACGGGGGACATACGCGATCTGGAGGCCAGCTTGACTGCGGTAGGAGCGAGGCTCGATCGGTGACGGGTTCAGGGTGGGTCGATATCGCGGTGGTCGCCATCGCACTGCTGGCGGCGTCGTCGGGATGGCGGCAGGGGGCGGTGGCGTCGGCGCTGGCGTTTCTGGGGGTCGTCCTCGGTGCCGTTGCCGGCATTCTGGTGGCACCGCACGTGCTCGAGCACGTCGACGGTGCGCGGACGCGGGTGTTCGTCGGTATCGCACTGATCGTGGTGTTGGTGATCGTCGGTGAAGTCGCCGGCATGGTCCTCGGGCGGGCCTTGCGCAGCGGAATACATTCGCGCGCAGCGAGATCCGTCGACAGCACGGTCGGAGCCGGGCTGCAGGCGGTGGCGGTGCTCGCCGCTGCGTGGCTGCTGGCCATTCCGCTGACGTCGTCCTCGCAGCCCGAGGTGGCCAGTGCGGTGCGCGGGTCGTCGGTGCTCGGTCAGGTCGATCAGGTGGCACCCGACTGGCTGCGGCAGGTACCCGAGGAATTCTCGGCGTTGCTCGACACCTCCGGACTGCCGGACGTCATCGGACCGTTCGGTCGCACCCCGGTCGCCGAAGTCGCTGCGCCCGACTCCGGTATCGCAGCCGGACCTGTTCCGGTGCAACTGCAATCGAGTGTCATCAAGATCAACGGCATCGCACCGAGCTGCCAGAAGGCTCTCGAAGGCTCCGGTTTCGTCGTCGGATCCGATCTGGTGATGACCAACGCGCACGTGGTCGCCGGCACCTCCGAGGTGACCGTCGATTCGCCCAACGGACCGCTCGACGCAGACGTCGTGCTGTTCGACCCCGAGGAAGACGTTGCCGTGCTTCGTGTTCCACAGCTGCAGGCACCGGTGCTGACCTTCGCCCCGACGCCAGCCGAATCCGGTACCGACGCGATCGTGCTCGGTTACCCCGGCGGCGGTCCGTACACGGCGAGCCCGGCGCGTGTCCGCGAGATCATCAACCTCAGCGGGCCGGACATCTACCGCACCGGAACCGTCCAGCGTGAGGTCTACACCGTGCGCGGATCGGTGCGGCAGGGCAATTCCGGTGGACCCCTGGTCAACTCGTCCGGAGAAGTACTCGGAGTCGTGTTCGGCGCTGCCGTCGACGACCCCGACACCGGATTCGTGCTGACCGCGTCGGAGATCGCTGACGAACTTGCACAGAGCTTCGCTGCCCCGGTGCCGGTCGGCACCGGAGACTGCGTCGTCTAGTCGTCAGGGCCTGGCGAAGTCCGGCTGGGCAACAGATGTACACAATCTTGTCTGAGTGGGGTCAGGATCGCCTCGGCCAGCTGCTCGAGCTGGTCGATCCGGCCGGGGCCGAGGTGCTCGAACACCCGTCGGCGCACTTGCTGCACGTACCCGGGCTCGATGCGGTCCACCGCCTGCGAGCCGGCATCGGTCAATCGTGCCAATGTTCGTCGTGCGTCCTCGGAATCGCTTCGTCGAGTGACCCACAGCTTCTTTTCCATCCTGGTCACGATGCGCGACAGGTGTGAGGGCGTGACGCCTGCGCCCGCGGCCAGCTGCGTCATGTGAACGTCGCTTTCCTCGCTCGTCGACAACCAACGCAGGACCTGATACTCCGCGTGTGTGAGCCCGTGCTCGTGGCCGAGGTACGCATCGAGGGCGCCCGGTAGCCACATCATCACTCCCACGAGCAGAGACCAGGTTCGGTCTTCCTGAGGCGAGAGGTGCGGGGCATCGGACACGGGTTACACGATACCGTTGCTTGCTGCGGAAAGTATTCTCGGGTAGATTGCTTTCCGCGGGAAGTAATCTCGCACCCGATGCGTAGTACGGAGAAGCAGATGCAGGCAGCGCGATACCACCGTTACGGTGGCCCCGAAATACTCGTGGTCGAGGACGCACCGGAACCTCACGCGGAGGCGAACACCGTTCGCATCGAGGTCGGAGCCGCGAGCATCAACCCCATCGACTATCTGCTGCGCTCCGGTCGGTTGAGTGATGTGGTGCCGCTCGATCTGCCCGCCATCCCCGGCCGTGACGCGGCCGGAGTGGTCGACGAGGTAGGACCGGGGGTTGTCGGCACGCAGGTCGGAGACGTCGTGTTCGGCGTCGGTGGGATCAGTGACACCACCGCGCAGTACGCAGTACTCACCGCGTGGAGCAGTGCACCCTCGGATTGGAGCATCGAGCACGCTGCGGCCGCCGGGCTCGCTTCGAGCACGGCATCCGCGGTCATCGAGGCTCTCGAGGTCTTCGGGAGTCTGGAAGGGAAGACCGTACTGATCGACGGCGCTTCCGGAGCAGTGGGCACCGCCCTGAGTGTTCTCGCGAGGGATTCGGGGGCCGAGGTGATCGGAACCGGAAGCCCGCGCAATCACGACTATCTGATCGGCCTCGGCGTACGGCCGACCACCTATGGTCCGGGGCTTGCCGAACGGGTCGCCCTCCTCGCGCCGGGCGGGGTGGACGCGGCTGTGCACACGGCGCCGTCATCTCTGCCGGAGGACCTGATGACGTTGGTGGGCGACCCCGCCCGCGTCGTGACCGTCCTGGACGCCGAGGGTGCCGAACGTCTGGGTGCGCGAAAAATCGACGCTCGCAACGAGTCCCAGTTGTTGGAGCGCGCTTCCGAGCTGGGCCGGCGCGGAATCTATCTACCCCGGGTCGACCACATCCTGCCGTTCGCCCAGATCGCCGACGCCCACGCCGTGGCCGAGCGGGGAAGCGGCAAGGTCGTCGTCACCATGCGGTGACCCACCGCCGCGCGTAATCGAGCGCGTTCAGATTTCGCGCACGACGCGCAGGATTTCCTCGGACACCACGTCGGGTGCTTCCTGGTGGACGTAATGTCCCACGTCGCGCACTGTTCGACGCGTCAGTCCCGGTGCCCAGTGCCGATCGCGATCGAGGGTGGTGGGCAGCACGTACGGGTCGAGGTCGCCGCTGATCTGCGCGACGGGAATCGAGGTACGTACGTCCACGGCGGCCATGAAGCGGCGTCCCTCGGCGCGGAACTGGCTGCGGAATGCCCAGCGCTGATATTCGAGCGCGCAGTGCGCAGCACCCGGAATCCGGATGGCCGAGCTCATCTTGGCTGCGGTGTCGGCGTAGTCCTCGGTGTTCTTCCACGCGGACCCGGCGCGGCTGCTCATCAACTCGCCCACCGCAGCTCCGCCTCGGCGCGTCAGCAGCCTCTCCGGGCGCAGCGGAACCTGGTAGCGAACGAAATGCGGTAGCAACGCAGCGCGTTGCGCCGAATCCTTCAACACCGCTCGCCGCAGCGAGATGGGGTGCGGTGCGTTGATCAGCACCATCGAGCTCACCAAGCGGGGGTGCAACGCCGCACTGGCCCAGCAGACGAGACCGCCGTCGGCGTGACCGACGAAGGTGGCGTGCGGGTATCCCAGAGCGCGAACCAGTCCGACGATATCGCCGGCCAGTGTCCACCCGTCGTATCCGCGTGGGGGCTTGTCGGAGTCACCGTAACCGCGCAGGTCGACGGCGATTGCCCGGACGCCGGACCGAGCGAGTGCGGCAAGTTGGTGTCGCCACGAATACCAGAAGTCGGCGAAGCCGTGCAGCAGGACCACCAGCGGTGCGTCCGGTGCATGTTCGCCGACCTCGACGACGTGGAACCGGATTCCGTTGGCGTGGATGTCGCGATGGATCCACTGTCCCGGATACCGGACCGTGGACGGATCGGGCTGATTCATACTGCTCGATTCGCCCGGGCTACTACTTCTTGTAGCCGGGAACCCCGGGGATGGAATCGTGCTGGTTCGGCAGCACCGTCGACGCCTGCTTGAGCGAGTCGATGGTCTTCTCGGGCTTGCGCAGTTTCTTGACCCTGCGGTAGCCGAGGAATCCGAACAGCGCCGCAGCCAACACCATGAACGCGAACACGATGAGGAATGCGGCCCAACGGTAGAGCCACACGTCGAGCAGCTCGGCCGCGAAGAAGAAGAAGAAGAAGGTGCTGAACAGCAGAACCGTCAGGGCGATGATGAAGAAGACGCTGCCCTGCAGACCCTTCTTGACCTCACCGGTGACCTCGGCCTTGGCGAGGGCGACTTCGGCGCGCACGAGCGTCGAGACCTGGGTGGTGGCGTCCTTGACGAGGTTTCCGATGCTGGCGCTACCAGGGGTGCGGGCATCGACATCGGTCAGAGGTATCGATGAAATCGTGTTCGGGACGCCGTTTCCGTATCCCTTGTCATTGCTGACGCTCAACTCTCG
This sequence comes from Rhodococcus cerastii, assembly GCF_033042195.1. NCBI lineage: Bacteria > Bacillati > Actinomycetota > Actinomycetes > Mycobacteriales > Nocardiaceae > Rhodococcus > Rhodococcus cerastii. The sequence goes on along the minus strand of NZ_JAWLKF010000006.1, from coordinate 139,221 downwards.
ACCCCTTGTAATCGCTCTGCTCGGTGTTGTGCGGAAGATCGTATCGACAGTAGTGCCTGGGTAGCAGATTAACTGTTCCGCGAAGGGCGAGCGACGCTCGGCCCTCGTTTGGACGCGTACCTCGGTACCGCCTCCCGCAAACTCGCCGATCTTGCGCGATCGGGCACCGGACACGCCCGGGTCGTGAAATTCTCAGGTGTTCATCAGGTAATTTGCAGGGAACTTCCCCCTTTCAGGAGCATCCGTGAGTTCAGCACACGCCGTCGCGCCCGACGGCGCAATTCCCGCACCTCAGGTGCCGCGGTCACGCATCGTGATCGCCTCGATGGTCGGCACGTCCATCGAATTCTTCGACTTCTACATCTATGCCACCGCCGCTGTACTCGTCTTTCCGCGTCTGTTCTTCCCCGCGGGCAACGACACCACGGCGCTGCTGGCGTCGTTCGCGACCTTCGGTCTGGCGTTCATCGCGCGGCCCGTCGGGTCGATTCTGTTCGGCCACTTCGGTGATCGCATCGGACGCAAGGCGACCCTCGTCGGCTCCCTGCTCACGATGGGCGTCGCGACTTTCGCGATCGGCTTGTTGCCGACGTACGCCGCGGTGGGTCTGTGGGCACCGGCCCTGTTGGCGATCATGCGCTTCACCCAAGGCGTCGGTCTCGGTGGTGAGTGGAGCGGTGCAGCATTGCTGGCGACGGAAACCGCGAAACCGGGCAAGCGAGCCTGGGCCGCGATGTACCCGCAGCTGGGCGCGCCCATCGGCTTCTTCTTCGCCAACGGCATCTTCCTGCTCATCGTCATCGCGACGGGCTACGATTCTGCGAACTCCGGCACCGACCACGCGTTCCTGACGTGGGGCTGGCGAATCCCGTTCCTGCTCAGCGCGATCATGGTCATCATCGGTCTGTACGTCCGGCTCAAGCTGGAGGAAACGCCGGTGTTCAAGCTGGCCGTCGAGCGTGGGCAGAAGGTCAAGACTCCGCTGGCTCAGGTGTTCAAGACCAGCTGGCGTCAGCTGATCATCGGTACTTTCGTCATGCTCGCCACCTACACGCTCTTCTACATCATGACCACGTGGGTGGTCAGCTACGGAACGGGCAAGGTCTCCGACGTCAACGGGCCCAAGCTGGCCATTCCGTACACCGACTTCCTGGAATTGCAGCTCATCGCCGTGCTGTTCTTCGCGGCTCTGATTCCGGTCGCCGGACTGCTCGCCGACAAGTACGGCCGCCGTCCCACGCTCATCGTCATCACCACGGCGATCGTAATGTTCGGACTGTCGTTCCACTGGTTCGCAGATCCGGCGTCCGCGTCGGCAGGCAAGATGTTGGTGTTCATGTGCGTCGGCCTCGGCCTGATGGGTCTGACCTTCGGACCGATGAGTGCCGTTCTGCCCGAACTGTTTCCGACCAACGTGCGCTACACGGGCTCGGGAATCTCGTACAACACCGCGTCGATCCTCGGGGCCGCAGTCGCCCCGTTCATCGCCACCTGGCTGGTGAGCAGCTACGGCGTCGGCTGGGTGGGCGTCTACCTCGCCATCGCCGCGGCGTTGACGCTGATCTCGTTGATCATCATGAAAGAAACACGGGATCAGTCGCTCGACAGCGTGTGAGCGGCTGCGCCGCACGTGAGCGGAAACTCGGAGCAGGGGTCGAGTTTCCGCTCACCTGCGCTGAGCGCTAGCGGCCCTTCTTGATCGCCTCGAACACCTTCGGGTCGACGAGGGTGGAGACGTCGCCGAGTTCGCGGCCCTCGGCCACGTCGCGCAGTAGGCGACGCATGATCTTGCCGGATCGCGTCTTCGGCAGCTCGGGCACGATGGAGATCTCGCGTGGCCGGGCGATCGGTGAAATCTCCTTGGAGACCTGAGCTTTGAGCTCCGCGATCAACGCGTCGCCGGTGTTCTCCTCGCCGGCCCGCAGGATGACGAATGCGACGATGCCCTGACCGGTGGTGTCGTCGGCGGCACCGACCACCGCGGCTTCGGCGACACTGTGATGGGTGACCAGTGCCGATTCCACCTCGGAGGTGGAGATGCGGTGGCCCGAGACGTTCATGACGTCGTCGACGCGGCCGAGGACCCACAGTGCGCCGTCCTCGTCGTACTTGGCACCGTCACCGGCGAAGTACCAGCCTTCTTCGGCGTAGCGGGACCAGTAGGTGTCCTTGTAGCGGTCCATGTCGCCCCAGATGCCGCGCAGCATCGCCGGCCAGGGCTCGTCGAGCACGAGATATCCGTTGCCGCCGTTGCCGAGTGGCTTGGCGTCGTCGTCGACGATCTTGGCGCAGATGCCCGGTAGCGGGGTCATTGCGGAGCCGGGCTTGGTGGAGGTGACGCCGGGCAGTGGGGAGATCATGATCGCGCCGGTCTCGGTCTGCCACCAGGTGTCGACGATCGGTGCGGTGCCGCCACCGACGACGTCGCGGAACCAACGCCACGCCTCGGGGTTGATGGGCTCGCCGACGGAGCCGAGCAGACGGATCGAGCTCAGATCGTGGGCCTCGGGAATCTCCTTGCCCCACTTCATGAATGTTCGAACGAGGGTGGGGGAGGTGTAGTAGATCGAGACCTTGTACTTCTCGATGACGTTCCAATGCCGGTGCTCGTCGGGCGAATTGGGCGTGCCCTCGTAGACGACCTGCGTTGCGCGGTTCGAGAGCGGGCCGTAGACGATGTAGGAGTGTCCGGTGACCCAGCCGATGTCGGCGGTGCACCAGTAGACGTCCTTGCCTGCCTTGTGGTCGAAGACGTTGTGGTGGGTGTACGAGGTCTGCGTCAGGTAGCCGCCGGAGGTATGGATGATGCCCTTCGGCTTACCCGTCGTGCCGGAGGTGTACAGGATGAACAGCGGGTGCTCGGCCGGGAAGGGCTGTGCCTCATGGGTTTTCGACGCCTTCGCGACGGTCTCGTGCCACCACAGGTCGCGTCCGTCGGTCCACGAGACCTCGGAGTCGGTGCGCTTGACGACGAGTACATGTTCGACTGACGCGGCAGCGTTCTCGAATGCACTGCCGGCGGCGCCGTCGACGGCCTCGTCGACGGTGTCCTTGATGGGAGCGGGCTTGCCGCGTCGCCACTGACCGTCGGTGGTGATGACGAGCTTGGCTTCGGCATCGTCGATGCGCGAGCGCAGCGCGGTGGCCGAGAAGCCGGCGAAGACGACGGAGTGGGTCAGGCCGAGGCGGGCGCACGCGAGCATCGAGACGATGGCCTCGGGAATCATGGGCATGTAGATCGCGACGCGGTCGCCGGAGGCGAGGCCGAGTTCGGTCAGGGTGTTGGCGGCCTGGCTGACGTCGGCGAGCAGATCGGAGTAGGTGACGTCGCGGCTGTCGCCGGGCTCGCCTTCCCAGTGGATGGCCACCTGGTCGCCGTGGCCGTCGAGGACGTGGCGGTCGACGCAGTTGTAGGCGACGTTGAGCTCGCCGTCGGCGAACCACTTGGCGACGGGGGCGTCGGACCAGTCGAGTACCTCGGTGAACGGGGTGTGCCAGTGGAGTCGGCGAGCCTGCTCGGCCCAGAAGCCGAGTCGATCGTTCTCCGCGGCGGCGTAGAGGTCGGCTCCGGCGTTGGCCTGAGCGGCGAACTCGGCCGAGGGCGCGTAGGAGGCAACCGCGGTCTCGTCGGTTCCGGAGGTACTGGTCGTCATCTCGAATAGCTCACTTTCGTCCGGTGCATTTCGCTCATGAAACTGCACTTCCGTGCCTGTCTCGAGCCCCTTGTGAGGGTAGTCACATGTGATGGCAATCGCACCGTTGCAATCGCCTGCAACCCCCTGATCTGCGGTGATCGGTAGTTTCTGCACGCTGGGCGGTAATCGGGACCGCCGGCGTGCACCCCGGGCGACGCCGATGTCCGAACTGTGAGAAATCGACTTGCCGAAACGTTTCGATCATGTTTCCTGCTTACTCACGGGTCAGCAAAATCTGGGGGAGTTCACATGTTCGTTTCAGGATGTGTCTAAAGTCCATCCCATCAGATCGTTGGAACGGCCCACCTGCCGTGCCATGCGGTCGCCCACGAATCCCCGGGCGTCGCGCCCGAGGAACTGAGCACGGACGACCCCGTGTTCACATCTGGATGGAGGATTTTCTTGCGTATCAAACGTGCCGCGGTAGTCACCACGGCTGTGCTGATGAGTGCGAGCCTGCTCGCCGCCTGTGGCGGCGGTGGCTCGAGCTCCGGCGGTAGCGCCGACGGTATCTACAGCATCTACATCGGCGAGCCCGAGAACCCGCTGATTCCCGGCAACACCACCGAGAGCGAGGGCAGCCAGGTTCTCGAGGCGCTCTTCACTCCGTTGGTCACGTTCAACGACGAGGACAACAGCGTCGAGTACAACGGCGTTGCCGAGTCCGTCGAGTCCGAGGACAACACCACCTGGACCGTCAAGCTCAAGGACGGCTGGACGTTCCACGACGGCACCCCCGTCACGGCTGAGTCCTACACCAAAGCGTGGAGCTACAACGCGTTGAGTACCAACGCTTTCGGTGCCTCCTACTTCTTCGAGAACATCGAAGGCTACGCAGACCTGCAGGGCAGCGACACCACCGAGCCCGTCGCGACCGAACTGAGCGGCCTGAACGTCGTCGACGACACGACCTTCACCGTCCAACTCACCGGACCGTTCGCGATCTTCCCGCTCACGCTGGGATACACGGCATTCGACCCGCTGCCCGAGGCGTTCTATGCCGACCCCGATGCCTACGGCGCTCGCCCGATCGGTAACGGCCCGTTCAAGGCCGACGAGGACTTCGTTCCCGGACAGGGATTCACCGTCACCAAGTACGACGATTACGCAGGCGACAATGCGGCACAGTCCGCAGGCGTCAACTTCAAGGTCTACACCGAGGTGAGCACCGGCTACAACGACGTTCAGGGTGGCGGACTCGACGTCATGCTCGACCTCCCCGAGGACGCGTGGGCCACTGCCCGCGACACGTTCGGTGACCGGTACGGCGAGCGCGCACGTCCCGACATCACCTCGCTCGGCTTCCCGACGTACGATCCGCGATTCCAGGATCCGAACGTGCGTAAGGCATTCTCGATGGCCATCGATCGCCAGGCCATCGCGACCGCGATCTTCACCGATACCCGCACTCCGGCAGGATCTTTCGCATCGCCCGTCGTCGACGGCTACCGCGAGGACGCCTGCGGTGCCAACTGCGAGCTCAACGCGGACGAGGCCAACCGTCTGCTCGACGAGGCCGGATTCGACCGCAGCCAGCCGGTGGATCTGTGGTTCAACGCCGGTGCGGGCCACGACTCGTGGATGACCGCCGTGGGCAACCAGTTGCGTGACAACCTGGGCGTGAACTACGCACTGCGCGGTGACCTCCAGTTCGCGCAGTACCTGCCGCTGCAGGACGCTCAGGGTATGACCGGCCCGTTCCGTTCGGGTTGGATCATGGACTACCCGTCGATCTACAACTTCCTCTCCCCGTTGTACTCGGCAGCCGCAACCCCGCCTGCAGGTAGCAACTACGTCTTCTTCAACGATCCGGCATTCGACGCCGCGCTGGCCGAAGGCAACAACGCTGCAGATATCGACGCTGCAACGGCGGACTACCAGAAGGCAGAGGACATCCTGATCGACCAAATGCCCGCTACTCCGCTGTTCTACGGCCTGAACCAGGCTGTGTGGTCCGATCGCGTCTCCGACGTCAAGATCGACAACCGAGGCAACATCATCCTCGAGGACGTCGTAGTCAGCTGACGACACACCCAGCTGGGTGGCAGCCAAGCGTGATCGGCTGCCACCCACCGGGTCTCGTTCAACCGTGGGGCGCATCCGTCCCACACCGACCTGCGCCGGCAAGACCCGAGGCGCAGGTTCGTCCCTTGTTCAAGGAGAAGACACACAGTGGGTCGCTACATCACTCGCCGATTACTGCTGACGATTCCCGTCCTGATCGGCTCCTCGTTCTTGATCTTCGCGATGGTCTACGCGCTGCCGGGTGATCCCATCCGCGCCCTCGCCGGAGATCGCCCCCTCGCCCCGGGCGTCGTCGCCCAGTTGCGAGACGAGTTCAACCTCGACGACAACCTGTTCGTCCAATACTTCAAATACATCGCCGGCTTCTTCCAGGGCGATTTCGGTACCGACTTCTCCGGACGCCCCGTTCTCGACACCATCGAGCGGGCGCTCCCGGTGACCGTCCGGTTGACCATCGTGGCCGTCGTCATCGAAACGATCATGGGCATCGCTGCAGGCGTGCTCGCCGCCCTCAAGCGCGGATCCTTCTTCGACAACCTCGTGCTCATCTCGACGACGCTGCTGGTGTCGGTGCCGGTGTTCGTTCTCGGCTTCATCGCCCAGTTCACCCTCGGTCTCAAGTTGGGGCTCTTCCCGATCTCCGGCATCAACGACGGCTGGTCGAGTTACCTGCTTCCCGGATTGGTGCTCGCATCGCTGTCGATGGCGTACGTGGCTCGTCTGACCCGCACCTCGGTGGCCGAGTCGATGGCCGCGGATTACATCCGCACCGCGAAGTCGAAGGGAATCAGCAACCGGCGCATCATCGTTCGACATGCGTTGCGCAACTCGCTGATTCCTGTTGTCACCTTCATCGGTGCCGACGTCGGTGGACTGCTGGGCGGTGCCATCGTGACCGAAACGGTGTTCAACCTGCCCGGGCTCGGCCGCGCCATTTACGACGGTCTCGCCCGTCAGGAAGGTGCCGTCGTCGTCGGCATCGTGACGCTCTTCGTGTTCTTCTACATCTTCTTCAACCTCGTGGTGGACGTTCTCTACGCGGTTCTCGATCCAAGGATTCGCTATGAATAAAGAAGATTCGAGCGCAGCTCAGCACGCCGCGGACGAGGGCCAGCCCGGAAACGTCGTCACCGGCGAGGCCGTCGAGCTGGTCGGTCAGGCCAGCCTGTGGGGCAACGCGTGGAAGTACCTGCGCAAGAGCCCGTTCTTCATCATCGGCACGTTCCTGCTGTTGGTGCTGTTGGTCATGGCGGTGTTCCCGCAGCTGTTCGCCCGCGGCATCGATCCGCGAGTGTGCTCGCTGTCCGATTCCGGTCAAAAACCCAGTGCAGCACACTGGTTCGGCACCGACATCCAGGGCTGCGACTACTACGCCAACGTCATCTACGGTGCGCGGATCTCGCTGTCGATCGGTGTGCTCTCGGTGATCGGCGTGCTGATCATCGGCGTCCTCATCGGTGCTCTCGCCGGCTACTTCGGCGGTGCGATCGACAGCATCCTGGCGCGCTTCACCGACGTGTTCTTCGGGATTCCGCTGCTGCTCGGTGCTCTGATCCTGCTCACCGTCACCGCTCAGCGCACCATCTTCACTGTCTCGCTGGCCCTGGTGGCCTTCGGTTGGATGACGGCGATGCGCCTGGTGCGATCGTCGGTGATCTCGATCAAGAACAGTGAATACGTCCAGGCGGCACAGGCATTGGGAGCGTCGACCTACCGCATATTGGTGCGACACATCCTTCCCAACGCGCTGGCCCCGGTGATCATCTACGCCACGATCTCGGTGGGTACGTTCATCGCGGCCGAGGCGACATTGACGTTCCTCGGAATCGGATTGCAAGCCCCCGAGATCTCCTGGGGCCTACAGATCAACCTCGGTCAAGCCAGGTTCCTCACGTCACCGCACCTGGTGCTGTTCCCGGCCGCGTTCCTCTCCGTCACAGTGCTGGCGTTCATCATGCTCGGCGACGCACTCCGTGACGCACTCGATCCGAAACGGAACTGACATGAGTATTCAGAAGGACACGGTTCTGAGCGTCACCGATCTGACGGTCGAGTTCGAGGTCGAGAAGGTCTGGCGCAAGGCGGTCGACACCGTCTCGTTCACGGTCGCCTCCGGTGAAGTTCTCGCTATAGTCGGTGAATCCGGATCCGGTAAGTCGACGACGGCGATGGCCGTCCCAGGCCTGCTGGCCGATAATTCGCGGGTGTCCGGCAGCATCAAGCTGGGCGAGAAAGAGCTGGTCGGGCTGCCCGAGAAGCAGCTCGCACCCATCCGCGGCAAGAACGTCGCGGTGATCTTCCAGGAGCCCATGACGGCGCTCAATCCGGTGTACTCGATCGGCTGGCAGATCACCGAGGCCATCCGCGCGCACACCTCGCTGTCGAAGAAGGAAGCGAAAGCGCGGGCCGTCGAGCTGCTCAAGCTCGTCGAGATGCCGGATCCGGAGACGCGGGTCAACTTCTACCCGCACCAGCTCTCCGGTGGTCAGCGTCAGCGCGCGATGATCGCCCAGGCGCTGTCCTCGGATCCGTCGTTGCTGATCGCGGACGAGCCGACCACGGCCCTGGACGTGACGGTGCAGGCAGAGATCCTCGACCTGATGCGTGATCTCCGGAACCGCATCGACGCGTCGATCGTCCTCATCACTCACGACATGGGTGTGGTGGCCGACATGGCCGACCGCATCGCGGTGATGAAGGACGGCGTCATCGTCGAAACAGACGCTGCGCAAACCATATTCAAGAACGCGTCGCATCCGTACACGCAGCAGTTGCTCGCCTCGGTTCCACACCTGGGCAGCAGCATCGAGGCCGTGACCGCGGGGAAGATCGCCGAGCCCAGTGCCGTCGAGGAGACCCGGGCTCTGAGCATCGTCGACGGTGTCATCGAGTACCCGGGCCGCACCGTGTTCCGGGCCGTCGACGGGGTCAGCCTCGACATCGAGATGGGTGAGGTGGTCGGCCTCGTCGGTGAGTCCGGCTCGGGCAAGTCCACGATCGGTAAGGCCGTGGTGGGACTGAACAAGCTCACCGGCGGCTCGTTGTCGATCGCAGGCGTCGACATCACCAACCTGTCGAATCGCGAACTGCGGTCGGTGCGAAGCAAGGTCGGCATCGTGTTCCAGGATCCGGGTTCGTCGCTGAACCCGCGCTGGCCGATCGGCCAGTCCATTGCCGAGCCGATGCTGTTGCACACCGAGCACAGTGCTGCAGACCGAAATCGAAAGGTCGAGGAACTGCTCGACCGGGTTCACCTGTCGCGGACCATGCGCAACCGCTACCCCCACCAGTTGTCCGGTGGGCAGCGTCAGCGCGTCGGCATCGCCCGGGCGCTCGCCCTGGAGCCGACGCTGTTGGTGGCCGACGAACCGACGTCCGCACTCGACGTGTCGGTGCAGGCCAAGGTGCTCGAGCTGTTCAAGGAACTACAGCGTGAGTACGGCTTCGCGTGCCTGTTCATCAGCCACGACCTCGCTGTGGTGGAGGTACTGGCCAAGCGCATCGCGGTGTTGAACAAGGGCAAACTCGCCGAGTTCGGTACGACGGATCAGATTCTGCGTCGTCCGACCAACGAGTACACCAAGCGGTTGCTCGCGGCCGTCCCGGTGCCCGATCCGGCCGAACAGGCCAAGCGTCGCCAGGCCCGCGCCGAGCTGTTGGCGGCAGGGGCAAAGTAGGGGTGAGGGGAGGGGGTACCGTCGTCTGTCGTGACGGACCCCCTCGCCCCGCTGCTGGAATTGCCCGGAGTTGTCGACTCCGCCGAACGGGCGCGTGACGCTCTCGGCGCGGTGCATCGACACAAGGCCAACCGTCGTGGCTGGCCGGCCACCGCGGCCGAGGCCGCGGTCCGCGCGGCCCGCTCGTCTTCGTCACTCGAGGGCGGGTCGATGGATTTCCCCCGCGAGGGCGAAGAAGGCGACCCCGTACTCGCAGGCGCGCTTCGAGTCGCGGCCGCCCTCGATGGCGACGCCCTGCAGAACACGCTCTCGACGTGGAAGCGCGCTCCGCTGCAGACCCTGGCTCGACTCCACTTGTTGGCAGCTGCAGATCTCGTCGACGACGCCTCCGCGCTCGGTCGTCCGCGCGGTGATGCGGGGGTCGGCGAGCGACTCGATCTGCTCGCTCAGCTCGTGACCGGTGGAACCTCTGCACCCGCTCCGGTGATCGCGGCGGTGGTGCACGGTGAGTTGTTGACGCTCAAAGCTTTCGGATCGGCCGACGGCATCGTTGCGCGGGCTGCATCGAGACTGGTGGCGGCGTCGTCGGGCTTCGACCCCCACAACCTCGGAGTGCCGGAAGTGAGCTGGATGCGTCGAGCAAATGCCTACCGGGACGGCGCGACCGGATTCGCCGAGGGCACCGCGACGGGCGTCGGGAGTTGGGTGATCCTGTGCTGTGGAGCCTTCGAAGCCGGTGCGGCAGAGGCGACTTCGATTGCCGAAGCCGCGGTCTAACCCACACATAAAAGGGCGGCGATGCCGACTTGCGTCGACTTCGCCGCCCGTTAGCACGGAGCGCCTGGTTACCAAGCGTGCTCAGGTGGGCTGTGATGGAAAACCACGTGGCCTCGGCGAGGGTTCGACGGTGATGAGGTCATCCCTGCAACCGGTGCAGGGTTCTTGCTGATCATCGACGAATCTCGCAGGCCCACAGCGCTTCTGCCATTAGGTGGCCGCTCCGCGTGGGTGCCTGGTGTCCGTGCTGGGAATCCCGGTCGGGAGAGCGAATCTTCTCTTCCGATTCGTTCTTGGCCTTCCGTTCTTCCGTACGTCATTTGTACCCCGTGACGCGCCTCACATCAAGGGGTTGAGCGTCATCTTTTTCTTCGGAGCAGTCCGTAGGTGATCGCGCCGGCCGCAAGAGCGCTGAAACCTGCTGCCGCACTTGCCGCTACGGTCTTGCCGGACGGGGTTTGGATCCGTGATCGCAGCGAGACCGGGTTGGAGAACGTGAGGATCGGCCAGCCGCGGGACGCGGCTTCCTTGCGCAGCGCTCGGTCGGGGTTGACGGCCGTGGGATGCCCGACGGCGCGCAGCATCGGCACGTCGGTGATCGAGTCCGAGTACGCGTAGCTCGACGTCAAGTCGTAATCATGTTGCGCGGCCAGGGAGTTCATGGCGTCGACCTTGCCCTCGCCGTAGCAGTAGAAGTCGACCTTGCCGATGTACTTGCCGTCCACGGTCACCATCGTGGTGGCCATGCTGTGATCGGCACCCAGGAGTTCTGCGATGGGGTGCACGATCTCGTCGCCGGACGCCGACACGATCACCACATCGTGGCCGCGGAGCTTGTGGTCTGCGATCAGGTCGGCGGCTTCGGCGAACACGAGGGGGTCGACGATGTCGTGCAGGGTTTCGGCGACGACCGCTCGTACCTGTTCGACGTCCCAGCCGGCGGTCATGCTCGCGATGTGTGCGCGCATGCGCTCCATCTGGTCGTGATCGGCTCCGGAGAGCAGGAACAGGAACTGGGCGTAGCTGCTCTTGAGAACGGCGCGCCGGTTGATGAGTCCTTGGTCGAAGAACGGTCTGCTGAATGCCAACGTGCTGGACTTGGCGATGATCGTCTTGTCGAGGTCGAAGAATGCCGCGACGCGCGCTGCGCGTCGGCCGGCCGGGGCGTCGTCGGTGCTCGCGCTCTGGGTCACGTTTGTCACCATAGTGGCCGGTGGTGACCGGTGGATGTTGCGCGGCGCCACTGGCGGACTCGGTCCGAAACCGTCGAGAAAAAGCGACGGTTGAACTTGCAAACAAGGAAGTCCACGGGTGTAGTATTTGCTATGAGCCCGGTTCATTCCGGGCGGTGTTCAGCCCGACCCCCCGGGGCTGAACCAGACGACCCTCGCCTCCTCCCCCCCTGGCGAGGGTCGTCCTCTTTTCCGGGTCGGGGCAAAAACTGGTACAGCAGTACCGGTATTCATCCACAGGCCCCGATCTATCCACATTTTCCCAAGTCGCGCGCACCTCGAGCAGATTCTCACGCAGGCTTGGCGCATGGAAACGGACCCGCGACAGCGAATCGCGCACCCGACTGTGGCGATGTCGATCGAACTTCGCGGACTCCGCGAGGACGTCTATCGAATAGCCGCGGCCGCGGATTGTGTTGTGGAAGAGCAGAACTTACTGGTCGGTATCGGTTCGGCTCGGTCGATGTGGGACCGACTCGGAACAATTTTGGTCGATTTCGAGTCCGCAGAGACGGCATTGGCGTCCGGATTTCCGCGACGCTCGGGCGTCATTCTGGTCACGGACGAGCAACCGACACTCGACGACTGGCGCATCGCCACATCGCTCGGTGCCGAGCATGTGATCTCCCTGCCGCAGGACGAAGACGCACTCGTGCGCATACTCGGCGAACCCGCATCGGTGCCGTCGGGAGACGGTGGAGTGATCGCCGTGGTCGGCGCTCGCGGCGGCGCGGGCGCATCGACATTCGCTGCCGCACTCGGACTCCGCAGCAGCCGCTCGGACCGACGTGCCCTCCTCGTCGAGGGTGATCGGTACGGCAGCGGCCTCGACCTGTTACTCGGCTGGGAGAACGCTCCGGGTCTGCGATGGTCCGGCTTGGTCGTCGAAGGCGGCCGAGTCTCCGGCGACGCTCTGCACGGGGCGCTGCCTTCCCGCGGCGGGTTGTCGGTGCTGGCGCTCGGCCGATCCGAGGACCGGGGTGCCGGACTCTCGGCCGTTGCAGTGGCGGCTGTGGTCGATGCAGGACGCGCAGCGGGAGATCTGGTGGTGTCCGACGCTCCGCGCCATCCGAGCGACGTCTCCGACGCCCTGTACGCCGCGGCGGATCTCGTCGTGCTGGTACTTCCGGCCGAACTGCGAGCCGTGACGTCGGCTGAGGCGGTGGCAGCGCAGGTCGTGGATCGAAACGCCAACGTCGGCCTGGTCGTTCGTGGGCCTGCGCCGGGTGGGCTGAGGGCAGACGACATCGCCGTCGCCCTCGGTCTTCCGCTGCTGACCTCGATGCGCGCCGAGCCCGCGTTGGCCGAGCGCCTCGAACGAGGAGGACTGGTGCTGGGCCGACGTTCGCCGCTGGCCGCGGCAGCCGACGCTGTGCTCGATACGTTCGCGCACAAGCCCGGTGGTCAGCGGTGGGCGGCATGAGCGCCGTCGTCACCGCGGATCTGCTCGACCGCGTCCGTGATCGCCTGGCGGCATCGGCCGATGCTCCGGTTCCCGCGACCGTCGCCGCGGCGATTCGAGCGGAAGCAGGCGGGGTGATCGGCGACACCGATATGCTTGCGGCCCTTCGTGTTCTGCAGACCGAGCTGACCGGTGCGGGGCCGTTGGAGCCGCTGCTGTCCGAGCCTGGAGTGACCGATGTGCTGGTCACCGCACCGGATCAGGTGTGGATCGATCGTGGTCGCGGACTCGAGCGCACCGGTATCCGCTTCGCCGACGAGGCTGCCGTACGTCGTTTGGCGCAGCGACTCGCGTTGTCGGCCGGCCGCCGCTTGGACGACGCGCAGCCCTGGGTCGACGGTCGATTGCCGGGCGTCGGGCAGGGGGCCTTCGGCGTCCGCCTGCACGCGGTACTGGCACCGGTGGCGAGCGGAGGAACGTGTGTCTCGCTTCGGGTGCTGCGACCCGCGACGCAGGGACTCGCTGCGCTCCGTGCATCGGGAGCCGTGACCGCAGACGGGTACGAGCTGCTGCGTCGAATCATGTTCGGCCGCCTGGCATTTCTCGTTGTCGGCGGTACCGGCGCGGGAAAAACTACGCTCTTGGCCGCACTGTTGGGCGAGGTGGATCCGGCCGAACGGATCGTCTGCGTCGAGGACGCCGCCGAGTTGGCCCCGGCTCATCCGCACGTGGTCCGACTGGTGGCCCGCGCACCCAATGTCGAAGGCGTGGGTGAAGTATCGGTGCGGCAGCTGGTGCGTCAGGCCCTGCGAATGCGACCCGATCGTCTCGTGGTCGGTGAAGTGCGCGGTGCCGAGGTCATCGACTTGATGACGGCACTCAATACAGGTCACGACGGCGGAGCCGGAACCATTCACGCGAATTCCCCGGCCGAGGTACCGGCCAGACTCGAAGCCCTTGCGGCACTGGGCGGAATGGGCAGAGACGCGCTACACAGCCAACTCGCCGCTGCGGTCCAAGTGGTGTTGCACGTCCACCGCAGCTCCGACGGTACTCGACGGCTACGTGAGATCGGAGTGGTCGACGTCGATCCCACCGGCCGAGTGCACATCGCGGCGGCCTGGTCGGTGACTGCCGACGCGACGCCGGGCGAAGGTCGGCTCCTCGAACTGCTCGACCGCCGTTGCGGTGACGCGCGATGACGGCGTCGGTGATGGTCCTCGCCCTCGCGGTTGCCCTGTGGCCGAGCAGTTTCCGTCGGTTGTCTGGTGAAGAACGGGCGGCTTCCTCCGCGCCGCGATGGCTGGTGCCGGCCTGCTGCGTTCTGCTTGCGGCAGGGGCGGCGTGGTGGTTCGGCGGAATCTGGGCCGTGAGCGCAGCAGCGGTGGCGGGCGGTACCGGATGGCGTCGTAATCGCCGGCGACTCGAACGTGACCGGCGTGCCGACGAATTGAACTGGCTCGCAACCGGAGTCGAGGTGGTCATCGGCGAGCTGCGCGTCGGATCCCATCCGGCCACGGCCAGCGCGGTCGCGGCGGACGAGTGCGGCGGCATCGCGTCGACGGCACTGCGCGGTGCGGCATCGCGCTCCCGACTGGGCGGCATGGCTGCGGACGGTATCGCCTCGTCCGATTCGTTGTTGGACGCCGAGCTCGGCCGGCTGGCCGCCGCGTGGAGAGTGGCAGACGAGCACGGGCTCGCGCTCGCCGAACTGCTCGACGCCGTCCGCGAGGACATGCTGGGACGCCGACGGTTTCGCGAACGAACCGACGCATCGCTCGCCGGTGCCCGTGCCACCGCGCTGGTGCTGGCCGGTCTACCGATTCTCGGAGTCGCGCTCGGTCAGCTGATGGGAGCCGATCCACTGCACATTCTGCTCGGCGGTGGGCTCGGCGGAATGCTGCTGCTCATCGGCACGGCGCTGGGCTGTGCGGGCCTGCTGTGGACCGATGCGATCACCGGCAAGGTGACGACGTGATGTGGGTGGCGGTTCTGTGTCTGGCCACGGCATCGATCACGCTGCCCTCGGTCTCGGGTGGGTTGCACAGGCTGGCATCCGAGCGCCGGGCGGACACCGACACCGTCGATACGCCGACACCCGACCCGCTCGCGGTGGCCACGACCTTCGATCTGCTCGCCGCCTGTCTGCGGTCGGGCTTGCCGATATCGACCGCCGCTGCGGCAGCAGCACATTCCGCTCCGACCTCGTTCGGTATCGCGCTCCGCAAGGCAGCCGATCTTCTCGAACTCGGTGCCGACGCCGCGACCGCGTGGGACGCCGTCGCGCAGGATCCCGAGACCGAGGCGCTGGCCAGGATGGCCCGCCGATCTGCCCGGGCCGGGTCGTCCATGGCGTCGGCGATGACGGAACTCGCTGCGACACAACGAACTCGCGCCGAGGACGCGTCGGCCGCTGCGGCCGAACGCGCGGGTGTGCTGATCAGCGGGCCGTTGGGTCTGTGCTTTCTGCCGGCCTTCATCTGCCTCGGCATCATCCCCGTGGTGATCGGCCTGGCGGGCAACGTACTGGGCGGCGGTCTGCTGTGACCGCCGCGCACACAGAATTCCGATGCGGAGATGCCGCGTCGGAGATCAGGGAGGGGAATCGAGATGATCGAGAACGCACTGCAGGAGTTGAAGACTCGAATCGTTCTGTTCGGAGTGGAGGACGATGGCATGTCGACCGCGGAGTAGTCCGCCGTCGAGGTTTACACCCGTTGACGTAGTATTCGACAGATGGGTGGGAGAGTAGCGCCTCGGGCACTGATCGTGGTCCGGCTATCGCGTGTCACAGAGGCAACTACATCGCCGGAGCGCCAGCTCGCGGAGTGCCGAAAGCTTTGTGACAGCAGGGGTTATGACGTCGTGGGGGTTGCCGACGATTTAGACGTCTCCGCTGGCAAGACGTCACCGTTCACTCGCCCGAAACTCGGCCCCTGGCTGGATGCACGTCACAACGATTTCGACGTGATCGTCTTCTACCGCATGGATCGGATCGTGCGCAGGTTGATGGACTTGGCGAAGCTGATCGAATGGGCCGAGACGCACCGTGTCACGCTGGTGTCAGCCACTGAGGCGTTTCTCGATCTGAGTCAGCCGTTCGGGAAAATTATCGCGCTTCTGGTGGCGAATGTCGCAGAGATGGAGCTCAATGCCATCACGGAGCGTAATGCGAACGCGTTCAAGCACAACTACGAGACGGGCAAATGGCGAGGTGGAGTTCCGCCCTGGGGCTTCCTGCCCGAGAAAAGCGCTGCTGGCGAATGGCGGTTGGTGCAAGACCCCGTGCAGGTAGAGGTCATCGACGAGGTTGTCGAGCGAGTGCTCAAGGGCGAGCCGTTGCGCGCCATCGCCCACGACCTGACCGACCGCGGGATACCTACACCGAAGGATCGCTTCGCGCAGTCGAGGGGCCGGGAACCGGCCGGATACGAATGGCACTCGGGCCCTCTCAAGCGGGGGCTGACGTCTCCAACGCTCCTCGGTCGCATCGTGACCCGCGAGCCGCGTGTTGATGAACTGGGCGAGGCCATGAGAGATCCAAACGGCAAAAAAGTCTTCGGTCCCGAAACAATCGTGGTGGGTGCCGATGGGTCTCCCCTCGTGCGTGCCAAGCCGATTGTGACGCGTGAGACGTTCGATCGCCTCGCCGCTGAGCTGTCCGGCCGTGAGAACCGCACGGAGCCGACAGTGCGTTCGACAGGCCTACTGCTGCGGGTCATCTATTGCGGGGTGTGCGGACGGCCTGCCTACCGACTCAAGGGTGGGACTGGACGAAAATCTCGATACCGTTGTGCTTCAGCGCAGTACAAGGACCAGTGCGAAAATAGAACTGTCACCGCAGAGGACGCCGAGGGTCGGGTCGAAGAGCAGCTTCTCAGAACTCTCGGCGAGATGGAGCGGACGGTGCGAACCTGGATGCCGGGCAGTGACGTCGCGACCGAATTAGCCGAAGTCGGCGAAATTCTGTCCGACCTCACTGACCAGATCGGTACGGGTTCGTTCAGGAGGGGCACGCCGCAACGAGAGCGTCTGAACGCGAGGATCGTGGCGCTGACCGAGCGGCAAACAGCGCTTGAGGCGCAGCCGACCGAGACCGCCGGATGGCGGTACGAGGGCACTGGACAGTCTTTCGACGATTGGTGGGCCTCGTCTACGTCTGAAGCGCGGAACGTATGGCTGCGGGACAACGTGCGTGTGACATGGCGGTCACACAGCGTCGGTACGCGAACCGTGCTGGACGCCCTCGACGTCGAGACGCTGGCACCGGATCTGGCTAGCGGCGTGCTGTTGGGACCAGTCGGGGCTCTGGCCGAGTACAAGGATGCGGGGGCTTGGGCGCATGCAGGTCTGGGCGCGCTGCCGGATGCCCTGGCTGCGGTCTACATGCGGCAAGGGATGTCACGACCGGGCGTCGTGGAGGAGTAGAGACACGCTCCGCGTCGACTCGGTGTGTGTGTTCGAGCGCTGTGGGTCTCGGCGCCAGCAGTCGGTGACGCGCTCCTCCTAGACAATCTCGCATGCAAGAAATTCCGTCGTTGATCTCGTCTGCTTCCAATCATTGATCGGGCTCAGTCGTTCCGTCCTAGCCGCGTTCGCGTGTTCGAGAACACAGCCACAGAAGCCGAGCGGCCCCTCGCTCAGGCCGACATGCACGGGCCACCGTTAAGTCCGCCGACAGCGGTGTCGAAACGCACGTAGGGAGCGGACTCGCCAAGCAGCGCGAGGTGGTTATCTATGTTCTCTGCTACGACTTCGGCACGGAGACAGATGTTTTGAGTACATGCGCGCACGTGAATTTTGCGTAGGTGCAACCGATGATGCGTTTGCGATGGAAGCTTCGAGGTGGCGGTCTTAGCTATCGAGCGCATCTGCGGTACCGCGCAGGCCTACCCGAATATTCCTCGTTGCCTCAGGACCGTGCGCGTCGCGAATCATCAGCGGGCCGGTCCGCGCGTGACTTTGCGGTCAGGATTCGACATTGTCTTCTGAATAACTCAACGAATAACTTTGTAGCGGTCGCCGACCATGCCGGTGACCGCTACGACCTGCGAAGCCTTAGCGAAACGGAGGGTTTAGGAGTTTCCGCGTGAGTAATATTTTTGTATAGCTGTTCTCCGACAAGCGATTTCAGTTCTTGCGATCACCTCGACTTCAACCTAGGGTGAGATCATGTCCGGGGATCCAGATAGGCCAAGTCGGTCAGATTCAACCGCCGCGAATGGTGGTCAAGCGGTTACGCACGAATGCGCGCCTCGAGTGTTGAGCGCGCGGGACTACGCCGAATTGAAAGGAATCCCCCTGCGTTCGCTGCGCCGATACCTGGCGCAGGGGCTGATTCCCGGTGCTGAGCGCGTGGGGCCGGGGAAGAAGTGGCGAATCACTACGACAACACCAGCCTGATCCGAAACTCAATTCGCCCGTGTTGCCTCGGCAGGGTTCTGCCCGAAGTCTCCTAAACGAAATCTCCACTGCAGGAACGCTTACGCGCGATCTTGATCAACATTCAGCAACACGGCTGGCCTCGACAGAAGAAAACCCCCGCGCCTGAAGCAACAGGAGGCGGGGGTCTCTATCGAAGTTTGCGAGAAGCGAGTTGCAAGCTCAAATCTCAGTGTTGCGCATCCCCAGAAGGGACTGTCTTGCCAGACACGTCTCAGGGTACCTCCTGCCCTGACGAAATTTCAACCGTCGCTGATTCATGTGTCGCGCGGCCGACACCCGAGGTCGTGTGGAAGCTGCTCTCGCCCTTGCTCGCCGCCCGTCAATCGATGCGGTTGGCCGAGCCCGATGGCGGCGGCAAATTCAACTCTCCGCGACCTCGAACGTCGCGTCTCCCCGACTACCCCGCCGCAATCCCCATCTACGACCGACAGCGCCGCACGAAATTGCTGGCGCTCGACTTCGACGCCAAAACGCATGGCGCTGCGCAAGTACAAGCTGACGTCGAACGCGTCCTTTCGTGGCTGCACGAATGCGGCGCTCGGACCGTCGCAGACCGGTCCACCAGTGGCGGTCGCCATGTGCTCGTGCCCTTGGCCGCAGGCACATCACTCGAGGTCGATGACTTCACCACCCTGCTGTCCCTGCTCGAATCCCGACTGCCGACATTCGACAAAACTCCGATGCGCAACGCCACGCACGGGTGCATCACTGCCCCGGGGTCACTGTGCAAAGAAGGTGGGCACAGGCAACTCGTCGGCGCACTTCCCGACGCCGTCGAAGCCCTCACTCTCAGATCCGATCGCGGCGTCGTCGCCCGCATGGTCGAACTGCTCGGCGGTATTACTACCTCGCGGCCT
Organism: Rhodococcus cerastii; assembly: GCF_033042195.1. Lineage (NCBI taxonomy): Bacteria > Bacillati > Actinomycetota > Actinomycetes > Mycobacteriales > Nocardiaceae > Rhodococcus > Rhodococcus cerastii. Next base: position 120,111 of record NZ_JAWLKF010000006.1, on the reverse strand, counting down.
CGTACCCGCATCGCGGCCGTGCAGGCGTCGCTGACCCGCGACGCCCATCTCGTCGGTGTCGACGACACACGCAGGCTGCATCCGCGGTTCTGTCAGACGAGCCCGATCCCGGCCGCGGTCGCCGCGTTCGCGCGCGCCGGCGAGTTCGATCGCGGCCGCTGGGACTCGCCCTCCGAGGCGCGTCAGTCCGTCATTACGGCCCTGGTGCGGCGTGGTGCCACAGCAGCAGACATCGAAAGTCTTATCGGCTCCGACGAATACGCGGGCCTGCGCCAAGCCTATGACCGATACAAGAACTCCGCCCAGATCGCGCGCTCCCTACGGTCGGACGTCAACAAAGCGCTCACCTGGGCTGCGACCGTTGCGACCGAATTCCGCGTTCGCGAGCACAAGAACAAGCACACAGGGGGGTACGGAGGTATCGATCGATTGCGTGACGATCCAATCCGACGACGATGGCTTGCCTCTGCCAACACATGGATCGATCAGGAATTCCTAGCATCACGACAGCGCCACGCGATGCTCGCAGTCGTCCAATCTTTGGCCTACAGCTCCGCTCTCGCAGGCGAACTGGTGGAGGGTGTACCAGTGGTGGCTATCGGCGGCCGTGGGCTCTCACACGCCGCTGGGCTCATGTCCGAGGCGAGCGTGTGGTCGGCGCTACGGGTTCTGCGTGAGACGCCCGGCTCACCCGTGCTGCGAGTCGCGCGTGGCGCAGGCCAACTCCCGGACCGGTACGCCTTGACGACACCGGCGACAGCGCGCGACCCCAGCGCGGTGGCACTCGAACGAGCGCAGGTCGCACCTGTGCATCACGCATGGAGTGTGCTCGGTCTGCGCTCTCGGGTGCTCTATGACCTCATCCACACAGGTCACGCGCTCACCGTGAAGGACGCGTTCGCCGCTGCAAAGCTCAATACCTCTGCCGGCTACTCGGCCCTGACCGATCTGCGCATTGCCGGACTCATCACCAGGACCCGAGGTGCCGTCGCTGCCACGGAGCGCACTCTCGACGACGTCGCAGACGACGCGGGCCTCGATCTTGTCGCCTCCCAACGGGTCGTCCGCCACCGCGCCGAGCGACTTGTGTGGCACGCCTGGTTGGAAAGCCGTTCCGGTACATCACCCGATAGCCGTGGTGCACTTCAGCGGGCGTGCGAAGTGACAGGATGGGCCGATCCGCACTCCGATGCCCGCGACTCCGAATTGATATGGGCAGCGACCTTGGCAGCCGGTCCACCGACGCCGGATCCCGACCTCGAATCGTTGGACCTGCTACGAAACCAGCCCCGTGCGGTCATCGCGGCACCGAGCTGACGGTTGCAGCTCACGCATCATGGACCGATCCGCCGGCGTCGCACTGGAGATGGCTGAAGTCACGGTCGCGCAGCACGGCGTGCTCGATCAAAGTTCGCGGTGCACGCTGGGCAAGCCGCTCTACTGCCGGCCCGCGAATTGCCGGCAAGTGCGGAAGATTGAACGAACGCAGAATTACAGGGGTCCTTTCGTTCATCTCGCGTGTTCGAGATCTTGGATTCGCTGCAGGACTTCCTGGCTGAGCGTCACGTAGTCCTCGGCAAGGGCAGATGCGCTCCCAGGTCGGTGTTCCTCCGAAAGCTGTTCGGCGTCATCGGCCTGGTCGGCGAGCTCGTGTATGAGCCCTCCCTTCTCCCTGGCCTTCACTGCACAGCTCCCTGCGTGCTGGATGACCGCCTTGAGCAGCGGTGCTGCGCCGTTGAGTGCCGACTCGATGTCCGAGGCCGCGTTGCGACTGACAGCCTTGTCCGAGGTGGCGACGTCGAACAGAACCACGCCGAGAAGCTCGATGTCGGGGTTCACATCGCGGGCGGTCTCGATTTGTCGCGAAAGCACTCGCAAACCTTCGATGCTGGCTCGATCGGCCCGGGTGGGCACCACGATCCAGCGGGTGGCGCCCAATGCGAGCTGGATCAACGTCGGACGGGTCGACGGGGTGTCCAAGACGATGAGATCGTAGTCGGGGGCGATGGGTGCGAGCGCCTCCGCGAGGAGGCTCTGGTGGTGGCGTGACCGATGCGCACGACCGGTGATCTCTGACTCCCAATCGTCCAGCGCTTCACCGCCGCTGATGACGTCGAGGCCGGGTCGAACATCGGGGATGACAGGCACGAGTGCGGAGCCGGTCACCAGTGCGCTGCGCAGAAGCTTGCCGGAGTCGCCCCGGCCGTCCCAGTAGTAGCCCAGATCATGCCCCGCATTGCCATGCGGATCGAGGTCGATGAACAGTGTTCTCCACCCACCTTCCGCGGCAAGGCCGGCGACGTTCACGGCCGTGGAGGTTGCACCTGTGCCGCCCTTGCAGTTGGCAAAGGTGACTACGCGATTCAGTTCCTTCGTCATCGATTCCGTCACTACAGCCTCTCCTTCTCGCCGCGTCGTCTCGCGCGAGGCGAGAGTTGCGCGCCACAATCCGTGGTGCATGTGCGTGCTCCGTCAGTGAGGAACTGGGCCCCACTTCAACTTATCGTCGGTTAAGTCAAACAGGTCGCGTGACCAGTTAGGTCAACCGCGTCTAAAATTGTTGTGCGACTCTGTCTTTTGACGCGTCCACCGCCCGAGGGCGTGGTACTGCTAGGGGGATCCTATTTTCATTTCATTACATGTAACGAAATGAAATTAAATTCGGTCCGCATTGGCCTCGCATTTTAATTCTCGATGTATTGGTGCGCCGCCTCTTGCTGCGTCTCAATTGCCGTGACATCGTCCCCGCTGGGCGTAGTTCCAGGGCGGAAGTGTCCGCGACGGACGGACGGGGTGACCATCCTGATAACTCACATTGGTTCGGCGGCGCAGCGGTTGTCGCTACGCTAACGGTGAGTGTGCTGGCGCGACAGCGTCCGCTCCTACCGCTCCCGCGTGGGGGGTGTTCGGCGGCTCGGGCCGCGATCCCCGGTGAACGTCACTTCTGTTCGTCCTGTTCCTCGCCGAACTGACCTGTCTCGAGGGCCTGGCCGCCGCCTTTTGGGATTCGATCAGATCGGGGTTGTGTAGACGATCGCGTCCTGGATCTACCCCAGGACCTGTTCGCTGCACGTCCTTGATGGCGAAGCCGTCGTCGGACTTGTCGGCCGCGACTCCATCATGCGTTTGGAAGGTTGACGCTACGGTCACAATTGCATTGACTTAATCGACCGAGAAAGGACTGCTTATGAGCACTCTCGCCGAACAGGAACGCAAGCTGCTCGCGTTGCTCATCCACTCGGTCCACCGGACGTTCGCCGACGCCCGGGCCTCCGGTGTCCCTGCCGAGGTGTTCGCCGACATTGAGGCAATCGCAGCGTCGATGACCTCGGCGCTGCCGACCGGCCAGATCTACGACCAGCTTGTCGGTCCGTTCTACGACACCTCAAGCCTGACTCAGTGGTGGGGCGTGAGTCGACAGGCCGTCGCGAAGGCATCATCCACCGATGCCGTGATCGCATGCCAGCTCGACGGCGGCGGATGGGTCTATCCCACCTGGCAGTTCACCGACTCGGGAACGGTGTACCCGGACCTGCTCACCCTGTGGTCGACGTTGTGCGCTACAGCCGACGCCTGGACCTGCGCAACCTGGCTGCGTAGTCCTCTTGCCGACCTCGACGACCGCAGCGCAGCGAAATGGGTCGCCGAAGGTCGCTCCATAGAGCCCGTACTCGAGCTCGCACGCGCCGCCGCGCGTCGGTGGGCGGCGTGACCGGCCGCGACCACGCTGCACTCGGACCCGCGATCATGGCCACAGCGGAGCCGATCGCCGCCACTGCCGTTGCGGCCGTCATCGAAACCGGGATGAAGCTAAGTTGACCAACTATCAAGCCATCGTTGAAGATCGATCCGAGTAGTGCGCCGTCTTTCCCCGCCATTTGCCCACCGCTCTTCAGCAGCGCTCGTGAAACGCTCTCGTGTCCGGTCCGGGTGGTTCAGTGAGTCGACACAATCACCGCGCGACTCGCAGTACATCCCGATCGTGGTCTAAATGTCTGACTCGTAGGGGTCAGTCCCAGCGGCGGTAGGGCAGCTGAGAAGGCTTCTCATCGCCGTGACGCGTCATCTAATTTCCTCCCCAAGCGTCATCGCCGATAGCTATACGGATTTCACACCGGCCCGGTGAGTGGCACTGGTCGACTACGAATGGTGAAGTTCGGGCGCACAGCTGCTCACGGCACCAGGGGGAGAGATGCCGCGCCACGACAGGTTTTTTCGCTCAAAATCGTCGAAGTCGAACCGGAACGGCAGTCGCCGGTCCTGCCACGGCTTCTGACAGGTCACCCCTGCCGGACATGATGTCGACTTCGATTCCAGTCCCGATGGTTCAGCTGGCCATAGATCGTGCCAGCCGGGTCCGATCGTTAGGCGTCCATGAACCGGAGGGTGAGCGCGTCGATGCTGTTCGTCGAAGACATCAATCGCAGCCTGGACGATGCGATCGAGATCGTCATCCGTGGATAGCGGAGGGATGGTGCCTCGCGGGACGCCAATGGGTCAATTTTCGACTGATCGAATGATTGTTGCCATCTACGCCCAATGGGAATATATCCCTGCATTTGGTGAGAAGAATTCCCTCGAAGCGATACGGAGAATGTGAAATGTCTGCAGACAAGACGACTGTGGCTACGACGCCCACGAAGGCGGCCGACGCGCCTACCTTCCTCAAGAGTGTTGTGACACCCAGCGACACGCGCACCACGATGGGCCTCGGCAAGATGTGCAAGTACAAGTCGTACGGCAACTAGCTCCTGCATGCTAGAGAGGTGGCACTAATGCCTAGTGTCACCTCTCGGTGTAGCTCAGGTCATCCATGGCGAAAATAAAATTCAGCAAGTTCAGCGAACCCGGAGCATGGTCCGAGATTCTCGAGGGGCTGCTCTCGGACACCATCACAGGTGATCGCAGCACTGCATTCCGCGAGCGCTGTCGCGAGTTCGGGATCGAGACGACTACGCCCTTGTTCGACTGGTTGATTTCCGACCTCGCGTTCATTCGTCCGCCTGACGCAATCGCCCAGATCATTGCCCTCGTTTTGGGACTCGAACACCGAGCGGGAATCGACACCTTCACCGCAAGTATGAGGCTCACCTCGGCGTACGCACGCAAGATCGACTCGGATCCGGAAACCGCCCGATTGCTCGTCGGCGTAGCCGTAAGCTTAGCTTCCGACACCGGACTCGGCGGCGTTGCGATCGACCGGTGGGCCGGCGTCAACCAGCGAATGTTGCTGAGTTCGGAGTGGACCCTCACGGATGTTGCCTCCGCGGCCGACAACCAGCCTGAGTCCGTAATCTACGAAGCGCTGATCGGTGAGGACACTCGGCTGCGCGAAACGCGGCTGTGCGGACACGCATCCTCGCGCCTGGGATGGCACAGTGCCGAACTTATGCAAGTAACCACCGGTAATCGCATGTGGCGCGGTCCACTGACTGCACAGAAAGATCTCGCGCAGCTGGACGTAGCCCGGACCGTCTTACTTCCCCAGATGGACGATGACGCCCGGTACGTCGCCGAGCACATGCATGCGGCGATCGACGAGGGCCCCGCAGAATTCAGCGGGATAACGAAAGACTACTTCGAGGGCAGTATCGTGTACGCAGCCGAAATGTATCGACTATTCGACACCACCGGAACGTCGGCATAGATGGCAGCCGCGACTTACATCCTCGCCGACTACGACGATCCTGACCTACCCGCGATGACTGCGGTCCCTGGATCAGTCCACCTTCCCCTTTCCCTTCCGCACGACGCGTACTCGATCCTCGCGACGAAGACGGGCTGGTCGATTTCCTGCGGTCAAGACCGGCTGACCGACTCCGACCTTAGAGACTGCTCGGTGGTGGTCTACCGCCGCTGGCGAAGCTCTCCGCCGGCCCCACTGGTTCGCGCAGACGCCGAAGCCGACGCATCGGCGAGAGCGTTCATCGAGCGTCAATGGAACTCCACCATTGCCGGACTGCTGTCTCTGGCATATGACTCCGAACCGGCGAAATGGTCGCGAGATCCGATAGCTGTCGACAACAAGATTCGCAACCTGCGGCAAATCCGAGACCTCGTGCCGACCCTCGAAACGGTCATAGGCACGTCGACCCCCGTCATCGGCACACCCGCGGTTCTGCAACAGGTGATTTGGAAGCCCGTCGACGTCGACCAATCCGTCGCTGGCGGACGAGCTACGACCGTCGTCGCACCGCCTCCGCACGCTGAGTCTCGCGAGCCGTGTCCCGCGTTCTATCAGCGCCGGATCAATTCGGTAGCCGAAATCCGGGTCGGTTACTCCTTCGGAACGGTGTCATCGGTATGGCAAGAACCGATCAACGCCCCGGAATCCGCCATCGACCTCCGCTACGTGGACATGGACCGAAAGCCGTATCCCCATCCGCTCATCGAGCAACAGGCACGCGACATTGCCCGAGCACTTCGCAAGGAGATGTACACCGCCGACATCCTCGTCGACACTGCCGGGCAGATGTGGTGGACCGACATCAACCCCGACGGATTATTCAGCGGCGCCGACTCACCCGAGGGTGCCTTGAGCACCTGCCTCACTACTGGTATCCGCCTTCAGGCGAGCCTCCCACCAACCCACAGGGGAAACCGCGATGCGTCTTAGTCACTACACCCGGATCACCGACCTGGGCGACGACACCTCGTTACTCCTCAACCTTCCACACAAGCGTGCGGACGTGCTTCCTAACGGGGTAGTCGCCCTCATTGAAGCCGGACGCCTCGACGAACAAGCCGACACCTCTCACGCGCTCCTGGAAGCCGGCTACCTCACATCGATGTCAGCCGAGGACGAGGTGACATGGTTCCAGCAATACGTAGCGGACCAGGTCAGCGACACACAGGCCGCGAACATCGCAGTAGTCACCACCAACTCGTGCAACCTCGCCTGCTCGTACTGCTTCCAGGCCGACACAGGCATGCGAGCGCTCCCACAGCGTTACCTCACCGAGGCCGACGCGGATTCGATCCTGCGTTCGGTCACCTCGCTGATCGGGACCCGCGGAGTCAGTCATCTCGAATTGTTCGGCGGTGAGCCCCTCCTGCCCCGACTCGGGGACGTCGTACGCAAGCTTGTCCTCGGGGGAGCCGAGCTAGGGTTACAAACACATGCGACGACCAACGGCGTATTCCTGCACCAATTCGCCGACCTTCTCTCCCCCTCTATGCTGAACGACCTCATCGTCAGCGTGGACGGGACCGCCGAATACCACGACATCCGCCGGGTCCCGTTGTCCGGCGCCCCGACGTTCTCCACGATCATCGACAACATCGAGCTTGCCCTCGATAAAGGTGTCTCTGTCGCGATACGACCCAACATCGATCGCCGGAACATCGACGGTCTGCCCAAACTCATCGACTTCCTCGGCGAGCGCGGAATCCTCGCGCACGAACTTGTCGCGTTTCACCACGTGAATGTCCATCCGGATCCACTGTCGCCGGAGCGCGGCGTCGGCGACCACTACATGAGCGCCATCGAGATCGACGAATACCTCCTCGAGCGCGGCTACGGCGACTTCGTCTCCGGAGAACACAGTGCAGTGTTCGGTTCGCTCGGCAGCACCTCGAGCCGATTGACCGCTTACCTCCGCGATGTGATCAGCAGACCGATGTACGACGCGTGCGGGGCCCCAGCAAGGAACATCTACTTCTCACCCGAAGGTGCCATCTACAACTGCCACGAACTGGTCGGGCGGCCCGACAAGGCTGTAGGAATGAGCACAAAACGCGGCATCGTCGAGCTTCCGCTATGGGACAAATGGCGGGCACGCCGAGTCGACTTGCTGAAGAACTGCCAGACCTGCAATCTCGCCCTCACACACGGCGGCGGCTGCGGTGCCAGGCTGGATCCGGACAGCTTGGATGTCTGGGGGGTGTGTGCAGGGTTTCCCGAGGAATTCGATTCCAAGGTCGTTGCCCTGGCACGTGAAGACCGACTCGACATGATGAGCGCCTGAACACTGGTGTCCATCTCCCTCGCACCTGGAGTTCGCGTCGGATTTCGCGGTAATCCGGTGGTCCTTGTGCCTGGCCGCGATCCCCTCGTTGTCGACGGGGATACCCATGACTTCCTACTTCGGGTCGCCAACGAGGAATCCGGCGGTGCCCCGACCCTAGTCATGGACGACCAGGAGACGGCCCGGTCCATTCAACTGCTCGTCGACCACGGCGTACTGGAAGGCGAGTCGGCTGATTGGACGATACGACATCAGACGTACGCACCGAGCTTGTCCGACCTGTACTTCCGCCGCGATTCGCAGGTATTGCAACAGGTCTTCGCGGGGGTCGCGACAGCCACGGGCCGACTAGTGGCCTCCAAGGCCACCGTCGGCTTCGGATTAGCGACGCTCTTGCTCGCCTCGGCGTTCGTGATCTGGGCGCTTCCTGTGACCTCCACCATGGTTACGGTGCTCGACAGTCCTGGCACCGCGATCCTGCTCGTGTTCGTGGCTCAGACCGTCCGCTTGCTCCTGCACGAGTCCGGGCACTATGCCGTGGCTGCGCAATGCGGTGATCGGCCAGGGGTCGGCTACGGGCTCTACCTCGCAGGCCCGTCCCTCTATGTCGACCTCTCGCACCTCGAATCCGAGCCGGTGGCCACCCGCCTACGCGGCGACCTGGCGGGCCTCGCTGTCGACGGTTACCTCATCGCGGCACTTGCGCTGGCCTACCTCTGGCACTCCGATGGAATGGCGGCGATAGTCCTACTCTCCCTATGCACCGTCTCCCTCGCAAGTCTGCGGCCCACCGAAAAGTCGGACGGCTACTGGGCTCTGCGTGACGCCATGGGGGCACGCGCCGTCTCCGCCACCTGGGCAACGCCACGCGCTATGCTCACCGCGTTGCGAGCACAGGACACGACGGTGCAGCGGTTTGCCCGGGTACTGGTGATCATCTACACCTTGTTCAGCGTGTTCGCGCTCTGTTCACTTCCACGGTGGCTGTTCGGCACCTACCACGCGGTCATCGATGCGGGGCCGAGATCGCTGGCCGTAGTTCTGTTGGCTGGCGTTGGTTACCCGACGATCATGGTCATCGCTCTTTTGGTAGTTCGCCGACGCCGGACAACCCGACTGCGCCCAATAAGAGGTCGTCACCGACGTGATCGGTCTCGATGACCAATACACATCCGACACCGCTGACTGCTTCGGCCACCTACGGGTCAAGTGTTGCTGGATGCCGGAAACTGTGAGGAAAGCGCACCTTTCACCGCCGCGTTGGTCGGTGGATTCGCGCAACCTGCTTGAGGTTTGGGCCCGGTGACGTGGGACAACTTCCTTTGCCGATCGACTCGATGTAACCCTCCTGCCGCAGCCCATCAACTCGGCTACGCCATCGGCTGACGCGCTGCGCGGATTCGGTCAGAAGTAACAGCCGCCAACTGTGCCCGATACGGTGTCGACGGACCTCGCGCGTCAACGTTTTGCTCATAGGAGAACACCGCTGTGTCCGATCTAAAATATCCGCCGCCCGCAACACCGGTACCGAAGGGGCGACGGAACTGGCCGTGGGTTATCGGCGCTGTCCTGTCCGGCTTGCTAATCGTCGGTTGCGTCGATCAGACGGGGACCGCTGAGACCGCCGCGCAGGACGCAGTGGCGACTTCCGCGCTGACAATCAGCGCCTCGATCACTGCCACCTCCAGCGACGCACCCCCGACGCCCCCAGGCTCCAACCCGACGACACCCGAAGCGAGACTCGACAACGCCGACGGCGCACAGGCATCCCTGTCCACGCTGGCCACTCTGCCGATCAAGGGCCGAGCCCCGAAAACCGGGTACGACCGAGACCTGTTCGGCCAGGCCTGGACCGACGATGTCGACGTCGAATTTGGGAGAAATGGCTGTGACCAGCGAAACGATCTGCTTCGTCGTGATCTCGCCGACGTCACCCTCAAGCCAGGATCCAATGGGTGTGTGGTGCTGACCGGCACCTTGGCCGACGCGTACACCGGCACAACCATCGACTTCGTTCGCGGTGCCGATACTTCGATGGACGTGCAGGTCGATCATGTTGTCGCGCTTAGCAATTCGTGGCAAACCGGTGCGCAGCAACTCGATTCTGTCACACGGCAGAACTTCGCGAACGATCCCCGTAATCTGCAGGCCGTCGACGGCCCCGCGAATCAACAGAAGGGTGACGGCGACGCCGCTACCTGGCTGCCGAGCAACAAGTCGTACCGGTGCACCTACGTGTCGCGGCAGGTCGAGGTCAAAGCCGCCTACGGGCTGTGGGTCACCCCGCCCGAACACGATGCCATCGTTCGGGTTCTCGGCGACTGCGGCGGCAATGCCGCCGCAGTCGCGGAAGCGGCCCCGTCCACTGAGCCGACACCGGTGGCTCCTGCGCCGGCTCCGGTCGAGGCACCCGCACCGTCGAACGTCACCTACAAGAACTGCGCTGCTGTTCGTGCCGCTGGAGCCGCACCGATTCGTGTCGGAGAACCCGGCTTCAGCACCAAGTTCGACGGTGACGGCGACGGTGTCGGCTGCGAATAGCGTCGGTGGCGACACCCTTCTTGACCGAACTCTCACCCAGAACCCGCACTCTGCCTCCGCAGCAGGTGCGGGTCTTCTTTTTCGCCGGCTGCGCCAGCAGACGGCGCAGCCGCAATTTCGATGGCCGCAGACATCGTCGTTCGTCTGCCAGACGTCAGAGTCCGGCGGAGCCGACCTCGAAGCGACATCGACGCGATCAGGCACCCCCGCCGTCGTGACAGAGCCGTTCGAGCAGGAGAAACGCCATGACTGTCACCCTCACCACGATCGACCGTGCAGCACTGACCTTGCTGGTCCTCCCCGCACGAACGCTTCCGGTCGCCAACCTGTGGCAGGCCTACCCCATCGATCTCGGAGAATCCGCTGCAGAGATCGGCGACGCACTCCATGCCGTGGCCTGGCTCAACGACATCACGCCGGACCAGCTCGCCATCGTGGGAGTCGAATTCGCGGATCCGGAGCAGCACAACACCACCGTCACGTTGAGCGGCACCGACCTGGACGCCATGTCCTGGGTGCTCGGCGACGGCGGCATGGCGCTGGAAAGTACAGCCGGCGTGCTCACACAGCTCGAACGCCTCGCCTCGGTCGCCGTACCCGTGTACGCCTCAATGGGCGTGAACGAACTCGACCAGATCGCACACTGACGTTCACGGAGCACAACGAACCCGATCGAAGGACCACGTCCACCGCACGAACCCGCACTCTGCCCCCGGCAGAGTGCGGGTTCTGTTTTTTCCCACACAGTCCGGATATCCGCCGAACGCAGTGGCCGCACTGGTGACAGCCGACAAGCACCGCCGTGTCGGCGACAAACTCGATCTGTGCCGCTGTATTTCCGTGCAACAGCCGGTACTACGGATATACAACGGATATCCACAGGCTCTCGCCCACGTGCGGCGGCGCTACGGACGCACTGTGGATGTAGAGCGGCGGGACTACGGACGCACTGTGGATGTAGAGCGGCGGGACTACGGATATACACCGGCTACAGCACGGTCACTCCGACTCAAGGCTGCCCACCGAAGCAAGGCATGGCCGATTCCCATGCCGTAAGCCGCTGACCTGGCCGTTCGTCACGTCCAGAATCGCCACCATCGCCCCGCAGCACGCACAAAAATACTGTTCCAAGATAGTCGAGACCGACTTTTCAGCGGATAGGAGCGCTCGATTTCGGACAACTGCCGAATACCGAAAAGCAGTACATGTTCTCGCACTGAATGTGAATGTTCGGACTCCAATAAGAGCGGCTCAATTTGCCGATTATGACCCATAAAGAGGTTTCACTGACGTCTCTGAGCCACGCGAGATAAACCGAGTCGAAGCGGACAGACGAAATACTCCGCGACACCGATAAAACAGACTTCTCCGGCGCACGTGGGCACCAGATATTCGATGCGATACCGGTGATCTGGCAGGCGGCCCGGGGGCCACCATCGTCCGCAGAAATGCGCTGCGGCCGCCACCCACGTGCGCCGGAGAAGCCCGCCTGTGACCGTTCCGTCCGCGGCCTGTGGCCGCAGCCGACCCCCGGAGCCCGATGGCTGCGACAGCCCCGAGAAGCGAGACCGACCCAACCTTGCTGTCGTGCGGCCGGCCGGTGAAGCTGGCAGGCCGCACGGGGTCTCGACGAGTCTGTGGAGCGGCCCTGCCGGGCCGTCAGATCCCACTCGCAGCGACCGTTCGCAGCCCCGATCACGCCACCCGCTGAGGCGGGCGGCCGAACCGTGGACGGCCACCGACGCTGTGACGTCACCGGGCGGCCGGATCACCCCTCGAAGCCGCCTGCGGCGAGGCTTCGGAGCCCGTCGAGCGGGGCAGTGACACGTCTGGGAGATGCCTGCGGCCGGGCGGCTGCGCGCCCGTGACGGTCTGCCGCGAAGAGCTGCGGCAGGCCTGTGCCCGAGGCGGTTGCCGAGGGCGGCACCGCCGGCGCTCACGCGCGGTCGAGACTCTCCGCCACACCGGGGGAACGACAGGGACTTCACCGACCCGGCAAGGGTCGAAGTGGCCTTCGGCCACCGAGGCCTGTTCGCGCCGGGACCGCTCCGGTTCCGTGTTCTCGTGGGGCCCTCACCGATGCCATCTACTCTCTCGGGCGCGCTGACGCGCGGGCATCGGACCCACGAGACCACTGCACCTGCGCGGACGGTGGGGACGGCGGCCGAGGCCGCCTGCTGCTCTGAGATAGAGACCCACCGGGGGACCGCGGCTGACGCCGCGGGCACGGTGTCTCCGTGCTGAGACGGACCGCTGGGGCGGCCCGTGTGACCCTGACGCCACCATGGGGTGCAGCCCCGCCAGTCGCTGCGCTCCCAGCGGCTCTGAGACCGCCACAAACCCAAAAACGGGGTTTGCGCCGTCTGCGTCAGGTTCCTGGCTCACAGGGCGCAAGGCGTCACCGCTCCATGCTGGGGAAACACGACATCGATACCGTCCTTGCGACCACCCGTTCCGGGCGGCTGTCGCCGGTCTGCGACCGGTCGCAAGGACGGAGATTCTGCTATGTTTCCCCAGATCGCCACGGCCGCAACCTCCCGCCGCTAACGCTCTGGGTCGGTTGCTGTGGCTCCAAACTAAAAGGGCATAAGGAGTCGTGACGCACGGCGGGTTCCGTTCGCTTCGCTCACTACACCCTTGTTTGCCCGGCAGAGCCGGGACGACCTCCTCGGCTGGCGCCTCGTCGCCACTCGCTGCGCTCGGGTCCTCATCGCCTTCGGCTCTCTCCTCCGGCCGCTGGCGCGCCCTCCCTCGTTCACCTACGTCGACCCCGCGGGGTGCCCTGGGGACGCTGCTGCTGTGACACGGCCGGCATCGGTCCTGCGGCCCTCCGGCGGGGCGGTCACTCGCTCGTGCCCCGTCGCTGCGGATGCGTCCTGCCGGCCCGTATCGCGCCCTGGCGCGCGTTGCTGTGACGGGTGAGGCCGGAAGTCGAGACCGCTGCTGCCGCCCGCGGCACCCGCGGAGTGACCAGTTCGTGTCGGCAGGACCGTCTCGATTCGTCGGATGTTCCGACACTCGACTACTTCAATTCTCGGTGTCGAGGCGCACCAGGTGGAGCCGCGGAAGGAGCGTCACTCTGAGCCCCGACAGCCCGTTGACCGGTCTTTAAGCGATCCCACAAGACCCTTCGGTCTCGCGCTGTCGATTCGGTTCGGCGCGGCGGCCGAGGACTGCTGCGCGACTTTTCGTTGTGACGTCACGGCTCCGCTTGGACGTCGTTCAGCAGCTCTGCGGGCGCTGGAAACTCGCTATCGATGTCCGGACGCCAGACGCCGGATGCCGGACCCCGCTGCGGGCAGTCAGCGGAATTGAGAGGCGGCCCGAAACTCGCCCCCGGAGAGAGCTGCGAGGAGCTCGCCGACCTCTTCTCCGTGCCGGTACGGGGTGTCGGCAGTGGCCGACTTCGCGGCGATCGTGTCCGCTGAGTCAAGTCGGGTGACCATGTCTGTCGGTCTCCTGACCCTGGGCAGCTGTCGGCTCTGATAGCCGGGTCAGGTGGAGCCCGAGGCAGTCGATCGAGGCCGGTAATTGGGACCGGCAGTGAACTCGACGGTTGGGGGGTGGTCGCGGTTGCGCCGATCGCGGACGGGGACACGCCGTGCTCGAAGTTACTCCGGGAGAATTATCTGTGACTTTACGGGCTGGTCCTTGAATCCATAGTCGGCGTCGTTATTCGTATTATCGACACCGGGTTGATGAATCTCGGTGGAGCAGTCGGCGTGTTCTTGGTTCAGGGTCATAATAGGCGTGTAAAGAGGCGCGATGTCCACTCCGCCGGGAATGATCGAAAGAGCTCGTAACGATATCGCAGGTCGCCAGAGAATTCGCCGAGTCAGCTAAGAACTGACAAGACGTTTCCCTTCTGCCATAGGCCGCACTGAGTCAACATATAATTTCGTTTCGTTACATGTAACGAAACGAAACGAAACTCTATCCTTACCATGACCGCAGCTAAGCCACCCCGCATCCACGCCAGCCCGTCCTGCAAGGTCCGGGGCGCACAGTGCCAGAGCTGTCGAGCAGGCGGGCAAGCCGAACGCGCGGCCGACGCACACTGTGGGATATGGGCTAACGAACGAGTTACTGTTCAACGACTACGACCGAGCGGTCCGGTCGGTTGCTTTGAGGTACATGTCGTCGTCGTCCTCAGCAGTCTGCGCCGCGTGCGCGGGTGGTCCGGGTGGGTCTTGACGAACGAGGTGACCAACTGGGCGTCGGAATCGCTGAGAACATGTCTGCTTACCCCATGGGATCCTTCGGCTTCTGAAGAATTCGAATTCGCACGGCCAAAGACATGGCGATTGTCCAGAAGCACCGGTCTCTTGCGAGACCCGCCCAAAACGGCACCGCGGAGACGCCCTTCTCACGGTGCCTTAAGAAAGTCGAGCGCCTCTGTGAGCATGTCCCCGAGAACATCCAGCGCTCGCTTGCTACTTGAGGCGGACGAAAGCCCTTTGAACACTTCAAGCCGATCCACTCTCTCGATCACCTGCTTGTCCGATAGCTGCGAGAGCCAGCGACCGATCTGCTCCGGGCCCGGCGCACCCGGCACCAAGCCGAACAGATCCACCAGATCCAGACGCGCAGATGCGGCCACCAAGCGATCTGTCTGACGGCTGACCGCCGAGGTGTGGGACCCCCCAGCTATTGCTAGGCGCTCATCGCTGTACCCCAACGATATGTCGAATCTCGCGGGCAGTTCGCTCGCTGGCAGGTCTCCACATGTGATGAGCCGAGGTACTGCCAGCTTGCGCACCCAATCAGCAATATCCCTCAGCTCATGCATCAGGATTGGCCAGTCGTCAGTATTCGGGCGGTTGAGCCCGACCGTCGGGTTCAGGCTCAGCGGCGCGACCTCGCCCACGGGGGCTGTGAAGATGACCTCGCCCAGCTCCAACGGCCGCTCAGGGCGTTTCTCCAGTTCGGCGAACGACCGCGGGATGCGGTCCTCCCGATAGACCACGGGCAGTAGCACTGCGGCGAGGGCCTGCTTACGGTGCTTAGAGTGGTTTGTGTGCACAGTCAGGCGCGCCAGCGGATGCTCTGCGGGCCTGAGCTGATGCTGAAAAGGTTGCAGCGACTCGATCGCCCGCATCACGTCACCGTCCGCAGCCAGCGACGGAGGACCTTTGCGCTCTCGGCGCTTCCTCCACTCTTCAAATCCCTTGTGATTGAGCGTCGCCGGCATCTCTACGAGCCTGGCCCACTCATCGCCAAGTAGCCCGTCGCGGTGCTCGATCTCGGCAAATAGGGTGTGTTCCAGGACGCCACGAAGCGCGACCATCGCATCCGCCACCACGAGCGTCAGTTTTCTCGGTATCGGCAGCAGTGATTCCACGATGAGCTGGTTGACCAGACCATCGGATTGCTCGCGCAACTCAATTACGTTCCCCGACTCGACCTGGTAGGTGAACAGCAGATCGCCCGCCTGAGCGATCAACTCGTCAGCGTGTGCCAGCGCCCCCACAGCACCGAGGTGGTGGTCGGGTAGCCAGTCGTAGTTCGAGGCCATCAGCGAATGATATTCAGACCAACCCCAAAGTCGCCTGCACAAATCCACAATGCTTGGTCACCCTGAGGTAGCCCTGACGGACCTGCCGCCCGGTTCCATCCGCCATTACAACCGACGGAGGTCCTCCATCGAAACCAAAGCCGCCACCGGCCGCCCATTCTGTTCGATGACCTTGGATTCGGATGGACCGTTGACACGAAGATCACCGAAAGAACCAAGCGTGGAGCCTGACCCAGGGGACGTGGGTGACAATCCGTCAGCGTTCTCGTCGCCGAGGCTGTTCATGTCGGGCATGGCGGTCGCCTTCGGTGATGTGTCACAGCTGAGCGCTAGGTTGTGGATTGAGCAGACGTACTCATCCCGACTTTGGCCCAATAGAAGCCTAGGCCAGGAAATGCCCGACATCTGCATGTCGTCGCGGGCCTTTCAGACTGCCGAATCGATGCATATCCAGGACGGGTCCGTCGAAGCCGCTGCTGCACCGCGCAATCATGGCCTCAGACGACGACCAACATCGAATGAACAACTTTGTTGCCAAGACCGCAACGCGCACATCGCTGTCGGAGCTGATCTGGACATAGCCGAGCACGCCGCCCGACGAAGAGAAGAAGCGATCCATTAAACGTGGGCTATACAGAACTGACCCGCGGGTCATCGATTCCGGCCGAGTGGATCCTGCTTGAAATTTTCAAAGTAGGTGTCGTCCTCCTCGACGGACTGCCCCGATTGCACCGGATCCGCTTGGCCGCCGGGATTGTGAGTGCCGACGAACGATGTGACGGCCTGGGCGTCAGGATGGCTGAGAACAGCCTGCATCGCCTCGTCCACTTGCGGTTGCTTATCCAGTAGCGCAGCTCGATAGGCAGCCAGGATTACGTCGGCATCTGGGTGATGCAGTGCGACGAGTCGGTTCTCGGCGTCTACCTCGACGGTGATACCGCTGACTCTGCCGACGCCACGAATCTCGCGCACGACCGATTGTGCGCGTTGCACTTTGACGCCAAGCTCATCGAATGCGCTGTCGAACATCGTCACCGGGACCCTTCAATGCGCGGATGGTCATGGGTTCGGCGTGACAGGAGGTTGCGGAGCCTGTGCCCCCGGCATTTTCGCTTGGGGCAGTCGACATCCCGTGCTGCTGGAGATCACTGAGGCAGTCAAGCTTCCGACTGTGATGAATGTGGCCTCCGGGCTGTAGAACCGAACCTCGTGATTGCCCGGATTATCGTGGAAGGTTTGGTACTCGGTCGCGCCCACCGCCGCGGCAAGAGTACGAGCCTGCTCGAACACAGCCGGCCACACCGCATCCGGGATCGGCCCCGGCGACACGTAGTTTTTCGAGTAAACGAGTTTCCCATCCGTGTCTTCGTATCGACCCAAGCATCCGCCGCCTCTTCGGTCTCGTATCCAGGTCCACTCCATGCCCGGTACGAGAGTGGCGACATAGGCTCCGATCTGCTCGACGGCGCTCGCAATCTGGACCTCGGTGTCTTCGAGCGACGGAAGCGATTCCAGGACCGCGGCTGAGTCCGCCGTCACGGCGGGGCTGGGTTTTTCGTACGGATCGTCGAGCACGTCTGATCCACATCCTGTCAACGTAAGGACTGCGACGACGGCAACTGCCGTCGACCACCGTCGTGGTCGTGTGTCGGTCGGTTGTCTCTCGCGCATCATCGCCCCAGCTCTGTGAGTTGGTTCAATAAATCGATGCCGCCGGTCTGGATTGCCGAGTCACCGGTGACGAGCACGCCGGGCACACCGGCCAGACCAGCGATGACGACGGCGGTGTTGTAACCGGAGGTACGCAATTCGCCGTTGTCGCCCGACCTCGGGTACTCGCTGTGCCCCGACGCGCCTTGGCGCACCACACCGTCGGCGGTGGTCGTCGCATCGGTGTCGAGGTGGGTGAACTCGGACATGTAACCGGGACTCCAGCCGAAACGGTTCATGTGCGCGACGGGGTCGTTGTGCGCGGTCATCTCGTACGCGTGGCCGGGTGCGATGTTGAGCTTGTCGAGACTGCTGTCGAAGTCGTGGCCGGTGCCCAGGCCGGGGGACCCGTAGACCATCACGTCATCGACAATTCCCTCGGGAGTCTCTTGCAGCGCGAGCCCGGTGGTGAACGACCCGTACGAATGCCCGACAGCCGTCAGATGTGGGTCGTCGTCATAGTTCGACGCGTCGATGCCCTTGTAGAACTGCGACAGGTCGGGCGCGGCTGCCTGCGCGTTCCATGGTTGCGCCACCTGGATTGCCCCTGCAATGCTCTCCTCGGAGAAGTAGTCGTCTTTGTCGAGTTGTGGTGCGTCGTAACCGATCCACGCGATGGTCGACACCGTCTCGCCCTGATGACCGGCCGTCCTGTCCAGCTGTGCCTCGGCTGTCGACTTCATCTGTTCGCCCTCCTGGGTCATGGCCCCGATGGCGCCGCCGACGGTGGTGTTCAAGCCCGGCGTGGTGACGGACATGTGATCTGCGGTGTCCGGGTTGCCGACCGCTACTGCCGCATGCGTCTGCGCACCCGACTGAGTATCGAGGAGCATGAGCATCCGGTTCGGATCTTTCTCGATGGTGTCCCGAACGGCCTGCAGGTCGATGAGCCGATTCGACACGGTCGGATCGCAGGCCTCGGCGCGGGTCAACTCGTCGTCGAGTTTGATTCGGTTGTAGTGGTCACGATCGACGACGGGTAGGCCGTCGCGGTTGCCGATGTAGTTGTCGTGAGCGAACAGCGCATCCTTGTCGGCCGGGGACAGTGTGGACCACATCTGGTGCAACTGCGCCGGGTCCGACGGCAGCGATGTCGTGCCGCTAATGATGTCCGATACGGCAGGGCTGATGGTTGCAGCCCCGGGCGATCCGGCCGCGTCGAGCTGCTGTTGCGCCGCTCGAATTGCTTGCGCGGCTTGCATTTCGCCTTCTCCGAACTGAACGAGAAGTGCCTCGATACGTACCTCGAGGGCGTCGGCCTGCGCGTCCAGTTGGCTTTGCAGGAGCATCGAGACAACTACATCGCTACCGAGTGGAACAGTCGGGGCCGTCACGATGCCGTCGTCGGACACCGTCATACCTGCGCCGGGTGCCTCGAGGTCCACGATGGCCAACAGGGACGTGCGTATGCCCTCGAGTACACCTCCGTGGGAGGAGTGCGCTTCGGCGATGGCGATGACGGCCGTGTCGATGTGCGAGGCGGCCAGGCTTTCCGACAGACTGCGCGCCGACGCGGCTGCTGCCGCCTCCCCCTGCCACTTGTCCATCGCCGCGTCGACCGCACGGTCCATCCGGTGGATCTGATCGGTGAACGTGCTGTTCGACGCCAGTAGAGACGTGGCGTAGTCCAGCATCGAACTCGGTTGGCAGCCCCGCACGTGCGAGATGGTGGTCACCGCGGGGCACCGGCTTCGTAGCGCAGCAACTGAGAGCTGAACGCCTCGTCCACGTTCTCGTAGCTCGTCGCGCTCCACTCACACGTTGCCGACATTTCGTTGACGTTGAGGGCGATGCGTGTGTACGCCTCCGCCGTGGATCTCGTGCTCTGCTCGGAATCCGCGGCAATGGGCGAGCCCGGCATGATGACCGTCGCCGTCACACAGATTCGGTTCATCGTGCTCGCCGCATCGGCGAGTGTTCTGCCGAGCGCTCGAAGCTCCCCCAAATCGACTGCCAGCAGTTCGCCCACTTCTCGCCCCCCAGCGAATCCATCGGCGCGATCGGACTAGCGCCATGTCGCCAGGAGATTAACACGCCGATGCCAGGTAGAACTCGCACCGATTCAACGGTGGTGTAGCTGGTCATAGAGATTCGGGATCTCCATAAGCCCCGATGAGGTGGCGCAGGCGTTGCGGTCAGTCACCGTATGCTCGGCAGCTGCTGGTAAGCGGTATCGCTGGGTTAGTGACACCTTTCACGAAATCGTTGCCTTCAAGGGTGAGGATGACTCGGTCGGGTGGGGCCTGTGGCTGGTGCCCGTCAAGTCGGCCGCATTACTTTGATGATGAGATCCAAAGGCATCGAAGCAACTCTCGACGACATCACCACCGCGTGGACCAGCGTCCGGCAACAAGTACGCGACGCAGGCCTGCAAATCGGCGTCGCTGCGGACCAACCCGCGCGTAGTCAGGTACCCGATCATCTGTGGCACCGAGAGCAAGCGGTGCGCTCGAGTCGCACCGGCACCGGTCCGCAGGTGATGGCCACGGTCCGCAGGCGTAGGCCACGGTCCGCAACACCATCGTCAGCGTCCCCCGCTTGGCCGGCCGACAACATCACTGCCGTGCTACGGCATCACAGCCGCAACCCGCACCGGCCGGTAGACCTGCCCCATGAGGCTTGACGCGCGGCTATGCGACTTATTCTGGCCCCGGGCCCCGGCCGTACACCCGTCCCTACCGATAGCGTCAGACGGCTGAGATAGGTTTCCGGACATGGCGAAGCATCCGCGAATTCGGCAACAGAACATCGCAGTCTTTGGTGAGTCAGGGTCGGGCAAGACTGTGCTGGTGTCATCGTTCTACGGCCGCACCCAGGACGGCTCCCATGAGAACGACCTATGGGATCTCGTCGCCGACAAGGGTGGGCAGGGAAATCGCCTGTACCAGTACTACCTCGGCATGCGAGACAGCGCAAAGACGCCCATGACAAACCGCTTTCTGAACACCACATACGACTTCTCGGTCAAGCTCAAGGCAGGGGAAGGCGATGAGGAAAAGTCCCGTCCCTTCGATGAGTTGCGCCTGGCATGGCATGACTACCCGGGTGAGTGGTTCCAGGACGATCCCAGCAGCGAGGAAGAGAACCTGCACCGGATCGACACATTCAGGACCCTGCTCAGTTCGGACGTTGCCCTCCTTCTCGTGGATGGACAGAAACTCCTTGACCACCGCGGCGAAGAAGAGCGATACCTCAAGTCCCTCTTTCACAACTTCCGCCAGGCCTTGGTTCGACTCAAGGGCCCTCTCCTTAGCCCCGGTGATTCACGGACCGTGAGGACTGCTGCTGTTGGGTGACGGCGGGGTCGATTTCGCGTGTGGGCGTGCGAGGGTGCCGGCTGGCGCTGCCGGTGGGCGGGTCTCCGGGGGGTGCTGTCGAAGGTGGGCGGTGGGGTCAGGCCGGTTTGGGAATCGCGGCGATCGTGTTGAATACGGCGACGATGGCGGTCGCCCACGGCCACGTTTCTGGGATCTTCACCCGGCGTCGTCGGCCGCTGCGGACCAGCCGGGCTGCGACGTGCAGGAAGCGGTAGCGCAGTGCCTTGGGCTCGCACAACGCCAGGATTGCGGCCTCGCCGGTGCAAGCGAGCATCCGCGTCCAGGCCACGAGGTCCGCTGCGATCATCACCGCCACCAGCCAGGCCTGGTTGAGCGCGAACTCCCGCGAAGGTAGCCGCCCGAGCCCGGTGTCCTTGGCGTGGCGTATCCGGTCCTCGACCCGGGCGTGAGCCCGATGCCTGGCCTCGAGGAACTGCAGCTGACCCGTGGCGGTGTTGGTGACGAACGCCTGGTAGCGCCACCCGTCCGCTTCTTCGAACATCGACAACTGAGCACCCGGATGGGGCCGTTCTCGGCGGACGATGACCCGCATCCCATCCGGCCACTTCGCGAGCAGCCCGGCGGCGAGGAACCCGGTCAGTTCGGCAACCTCAGCCCCGTCGCGGATATCCCCGGACGGGTTCAACGCCGGTCCCCACGCAGCCTCGGGAGCGATCGCGATGGCCCGGCGCACTCCGGCGTTGATGGCGAAGCCGACCGAATACTCCACCCGCCGACCACGGACGCGGTTCTGCTCTGTCATCCAGTCGATCAGGTCATGGGATGCGCCGGCCCCGTCGGAGCGGATCAGCAGGTCACGCCGATGACTGGCGGGGATCTGCGCGATCGCCTGGCCCAGGACGTCGATGTGGTCGGCGGCGGTGTTCGACCCGGCATTGCCCGGCCGCAGACTCGCCGCGAGGAACTCGGTGGTGTTGTCGCACCACACGCCGATCGGGTGGTAGCCGAACGAGCGCTTATATGTCGGCGCGGCAAGCTCCTTCTCGCTGTGCGTGACCACGATGGTGGCGTCCACATCGAGCACGATCGTGGCTCCCAGGTCCCGACCCGCACACGTCGACGCTGGGACACCTCCGGGCAGCTGGGACCACACGTGCCGCCGTGCCCGAGCCCGCGCCACCTGGATCTTCTTGCGCTTACCGACCGTGACCTCGTCCAGAGTCCGCCACACCGTTGGTGCCGAGGCGACCGGGCCGAGAACCTCAGATTGATGGCGCAGGACACCGATATCGGAGATGGCCTCGCCGCCATCGGCGAGCATCACCGCCACGTCGATCAGCACCCGGCCGCGGTCATGGATTGGGATGAACCGCCGGCGAGCCATGGCCTCCGACAGTTCGGCGGTGAGCCCGACCCGATCAGCCAGAAGACGTGGCGCGATGGCCCCTGCGTGAGAAATCACCCCGACACCATCAGCAGTAACGGACAGACCGGACGACCACGAAGTACGCTTCACCTACCGAGTGCTTTCTGCTTGAGGAACCGGATCCTTAGACAAGAACCAGTTTCCCCTGTTCAGGAAGCACTTCGGTGTATCAGTACCCGGAAATTCGCAGATCCCCGTGAATCACCGGGGTTAGCGATGACGGGCCGCTGATCGAGTTTCCTCGAATCTGGATTCTTTCGCTATCCAAGGCCGATCTGTTCCCCGACTGGAACGTAAACACGTTCCGTGATCTCGTCATCCTGAAGGCTGCTGACGATATCGAGCAGCTTCGCTCGACAATCGCGGGCATGATTGTTACGCCGGACGCGCTGTCCATCGGCGAAGACTTCATGCTTCTCTCGTCTGCCAAGTTCGAACTCAAGGCGGACAGCGCAGAGCCGGTCGAGATCGACCTGAAACAGCGCATCGGCCTTGACCTGATACTCCCCATCGCGTCACTTCTGCCGCTGGAGCGCCGTGTTCTGTGGGAGGAGAGGATGAAGCTCCCGTGGAAGGTGGCTGACACGCTCGCTGACGGGGCGGACGTGATCGCAGCAGCCATGGCTGGTGTCAAGTTCACAGGATTCGAGAAGCTCCTGCGAATGGTCACCAAGAACGATGCGCAAGCCGCGTTCGTGGCCAAGGTTCTCCCAGCGGCGTTCGCTGCTGCGATCAAGATCGTCGGCCCAAAACTCAAAGAGATGAACGAGGACGCGCGCGCGAAGCATCTGTACCTGCGGGCCATGCTCACGCAGTTCAAGATTGACCTCGACCAAGCGGTGACCGAGAACGTGCTCAGGAAGCAGAAGTGACTTTGAGAGAGGGGTCTCGGTCACACCTCATCTGGGCGACTCGGGGCCGGAACTGGGGATTTCGATTCTTGCTCGATGCAGGCCTGGGCGATCCGCTTCCAGGATACGAGCGTGCATTCGCCGAACTCCCGGACGAACCCGCGGCGTGGCGCCGAAGCGGACAAGTGGTCGCAGTGCGATTTCCGGACCCGGGGGGGCGACGAGACGCAGCGGGACGAGTCATCCCTCACGAGTTCGTGGTCCTTGGTGACGGGGCTGACGTCGTGAACTCCGTGTACGACGGCGAACAGCACCTGTGGCCACTGGTCGAAAAAATCTTCGAACATGTGTGGGACGCCGATACGCCGCCGTCCGTCGCCGACCTGCGCTTCGATTAAGCCGCCTCAGATGATATGTAGGAAATTTCGTGTCAACGTCAGGCCGACGCGGGGCGAGACCGATAAGCGGCCCTTATATCAAGCAGTCGCGGCTAGAGCCGGGACCGTGTTCGGCGGGTGGAGGCTTCGGAACTCTCTTCGGTGCGGTGGTAGGGATCGCCGTCAGTGCCGCGCCGCGTCAGCACACCGTGCAGCCGCCTGAAATTCCAGATGGGCGTTGACCGCCCCGTTCGGCACCGACTCATCCTTGCTGGCGTTTGGTGTGCAGAGACAACGTGCGGGTTAGGGCTACCGACAGGGGCAGCATACGGACCGTCGTTCGAGTGAGAACGACGGTCCCCAGTATGGTCACGGCATGAGTGTGGAGTTTCATGGTCCTCGGTAAGCGTCCAGGTTCTCAACTTAGTTTCCACGACGGTTTTCGAGCAGGGCGTCCCAAGGATGCGGTGACGGCCGTGGGTCAAATCCACTTTCGGGCGGGAAGGAAGCGCGCGTGATTGGTCAGGAGCATTTGGTCCCGGGATCCCGCGTTCGCTTTCCTGGCGATGCAACGGTGGTGACGTTGGTGCAGGTCAAGCAGGGTTCTTTCTGGGATTTTGTGTATCGCGACGCCGATGGATCTCTTGCTGACGTGACGTTGGCAGAGGAGGAAATCGGCGAAATCGAGCTGGTATCGAGTACCTCGTCGCCTAGGTTCACGGGCAATCCTCGACAGTTCCGGCTCGGTGTCGAAGCGCTCCGCATCCAAAACGCCTTTCGGCACGACATGGCTGGTCTCGCAGTGTCGAATATCTCGCCGCTTCCGCACCAGCTCGATGCCGTCTACGGCTCGTTCCTTGAGGAACCGGCGCTGCGGTTCTTGCTTGCCGACGATCCCGGTGCCGGCAAGACCATCATGGCGGGTCTGTACATCAAAGAACTTATGCTGCGTCGGGCTGCTGACCGGGTTCTCATCGTCACCCCCGCCAACCTTCGGCCTCAGTGGCAGCGGGAGTTGGCCGAGCGGTTCGACATCCACTGTATTCAGTTCGATTCGTCGACGCTCGACTCGAACCCGACTCAAAACGCGTGGGACTTGCACGACTTCGTCATTGTGTCGCGCGACTTTCTGAAACGGGAGGAGGTCATCAATGCTTTCGCCGCGGCAGAGAAGCACTGGGACTTGGCAATACTGGATGAAGCTCACGGCTATACCCTTCATGTGGATGGCAAGGGACTTATCAACAAAAGAAGCGAACGATATAAGGCCGCCGAGAGGATCGCAGAAAAGGCTCACCGCTTAATCCTGCTGACTGCAACACCCCACTCTGGCCGAAATGAGTCCCTCTGGGGGTTACTGCGACTATTGGATCCGGATGCCTACGGCGACCGCTGCCCGAAACACGGTCTATCGCTCAACCCGAACCAGTACCGCAAAGTCGCCAAAGAGCGAATGGTCGACATGGCGGGGAACAAGCTGTTCAGACCCCGCTTCCCCCACACCGTCGGCTATGAACTCCGTGGGGCTGAGCTTGATCTCTACGACGCCGTGACCAACTTTGTGTCCAAGGAGCTTGCCGAGATCCGCGGGGCAGGTGCGGCGAGTGCCGCCGGATTCGCGCTCACCACCATGCAGCGGCGTCTCGCGTCATCAGTCCGAGCAATTAGACGAACGCTCGGTCGGCGTATAGATAGGTTGGAGCGTGCTATAGAGGACCCCGCGGCTTACCTACGGACCCGGCGAGACTTCAAGGCCACCGCGTACCCAGACGACGCCGAAATGCTCGCCGACCTAGATGAGGATGACCTGTGGAAGCTTGAAGAACAAGCGCTCGAAGAATGGCTGCCGGCTACCATCTCCGAACTAGAGGACGAACTCGTAGCGCTACGTCCGCTGCTCGTGAAGGCTCAGGAAACCGAGGAAGGCGGGACTGAGGTAAAGCTAAACGAGCTTCTCGATGTTGTGAAGAACGAGGGGCTTCGCGATGATCAGACCACCAAGCTACTGATCTTTACCGAACACAAGGACACCCTCGACTACCTCGTCGAAAAACTGCAACCCAATTTTACCGTCGCGGTAATTCATGGGGGAATGAAACTTCGCGAGCGAATCGCCGCTGAACGGGAGTTCCGCGAGCGAGCGCAGATCATGGTTGCTACGGAGGCAGCTGGAGAGGGAATCAACCTCCAGTTTTGCCACCTAATGATGAATTACGACATCCCATGGAACCCCAACCGCCTGGAACAGCGAATGGGTCGTATCCACCGGATCGGACAGACGCGAGACGTCCATATTTACAACCTCGTCGCGACCAACACACGTGAAGGCCACGTTCTCGCAACGCTTCTACGCAAAATGGAGAACATGGGTCGTGCCCTGGGGGACGAGGTATTCGACGTTATTGGCGAGACCTTCAATGGCTACCGCCTCAGAGACTTGATCGAACAGGTCATTGCCGGCGAACTTAGCAAGGAGGCTGCGGCCGAGGCGATTGGAGGAGATCTGGTCGACCCTGAAATGGAAGCCAGATTTCGAGCGCTCACCGAAAATGCGCTCGCCACACACCATCTGGACTGGCAAGCCGAGGCCGACCGGGCCGCGCGCGCCGAGGAGAAGCGTCTTCCTCCCGGATATCTTGAGCGTTTCTTTCGAGACGCAATCGAATATCTTGGGGGCACGATCTCCGATCGGCTCGATCGGGGAACGCTCCGAGTGAAACGCACACCAGACCACCTCGTCGCGCGTTCACGGCTCACAGGTGCTACACGTGAGGTGTTCCCCAGCTACGAACGTCTCACCTTCGATAAGGCAGTTGCCTTGCGCCAACGCACAACGGACGAAGATCGGGCGATGCCTGAGGCCGAACTGTGCGGTCCCGGGCATCCGCTGTTCGACTCGATGATCACAGCGATCATCGACAGCACCCATGAAGATGTGGAACGAGGCGCGCGTTTCGTTACGCCAGATGCAGACGAGCCAGCCATCGTATATTTTGTTGTCGGTGACAGCGTCGATGGAAACGGTGAGGTTGTTCACCGTGCATTTTCGACGGTCATGCAGCCCGTAGGCGGGAGTCTTTCTTCCGTGAAATTGTTTCTGTACGACCTTCTCACGATGGACACTGAGAGGACCACCGCCGAGGTGGCGCTATCCGAAACCGACGCGATCACCGCCTGGGCGCGCCGCCACGAATTCGAGCGCCACTTCCAACAGGCCCGCGACGATCGCATCAAGGTCTCTGCCATTCAAGAGGACTACCTACGCCGGTCGTTCGCCGCAATCCTTCAGCGCCACCAAGAAACGCTGTTCGACCTGGATGCCGAAGTCGAACAGAGTGCCCCCGGTGCGGAGGGGCGACTCCGCAAGTCGGAACTCGGAAAAGCGCAGGTCGAGGAAAAACGTAACCGGCGACTTGCCGAGACCCAGCGGGGCCGGAACGTAAAACGCGGTCCTGTCCGCATCCTTGCTACCGCTCTTGTTCTCCCAGGACAGGAAGACTCCGACGACCGATCCCACCCAGCATTCCCTGAAACCAAACATTCCAACAGCGAAATCGAAACAATAGCGATCAATGAAGCCACCCGATTTGAGACAGAAAGTCGCGACGCGGACATAGTAAAATCCGTCGAGGCCGACAACGTCGGCTTCGACCTACTGTCCCTCAAAGGTATCGAAAGACGGTGTATCGAGGTCAAAGGCAGAGCAGGAGTCGGTGCTGTTGAGCTGACCTGGTCTGAGTTCGCCAAAGCTATCGAACTAGGCGA
Organism: Rhodococcus cerastii; assembly: GCF_033042195.1. Taxonomy (NCBI): domain Bacteria; kingdom Bacillati; phylum Actinomycetota; class Actinomycetes; order Mycobacteriales; family Nocardiaceae; genus Rhodococcus; species Rhodococcus cerastii. Next base: position 92,681 of record NZ_JAWLKF010000006.1, on the reverse strand, counting down.
CGACTATTGGCTGTACGTGGTCCTAGATTGTGCGTCGTCCAAACCCCGTCTCTACCGTGTACAGAATCCTTCACGGGCCCTTGCTAACGCTTGGTCCAGCAACCTTGACGTCCGTTACGAGGTTGCCCCCCAACCCATAATCGACGCGTCAGAGGATCAATTATGAAACGCGTGTTGATCGAGGCGGAACTTCCCCTCGTGCAGGTAAATAGAGAATCGGCGAAAGAGAAATCGCTCCGGCACGGCCACATCTCAACGCTTCATCTGTGGTGGGCTAGGCGGCCGCTATCGATGAGCCGCACCGTCGTATTCGGTTCGCTCATGCCGGATCCGGACAACGAACCCGAACGGCGAGACTTGTTGACGAAGGTCGGAGGGGCAGCAGCGTTCGAGCACTCCAAAAAGGGTGGCGAAATGCTCCGGAAGGAACTTCGCTCCGCGTGGCCAGAACGCCCCCCTCGCGTCCTCGATTGCTTCGCTGGTGGTGGCGCAATCCCGCTTGAAGCAAGTCGTCTTGGCTGCGAAGTTCACGCATTGGACATTAACCCTGTCGCGCACCTCATACAGCTCGCAACCTTGGACTATCCACTCCGATACCGGGAGCAAGGAGAGGGTGGCGGCTACCGCCTGATCGATGATCTGAACCACTGGTCCGAATGGATCTCAAGCCGCGCGGAGACCGAACTCGCTCCGCATTTTCCCAAGCCAGGCAAGGGTCGTCCGGCAATCTATTTCTGGTGCAGAACCATGCGATGCCCGGACGGCGCTTGCGGCCGAGAAATACCGCTCCTCAAGTCACGCAAGCTCGCGGACTCAGGCCGTCGGACGGTGCGTGTCGACCTCACCGTCAGTGGCGACACCATCGCAATCACGGTCGCTGCAGGTAAACCGACAGATGGATCAGACTGGACGGAAGGGACAACGAAGGCAAGCTCAGTAACCTGTCCCGCCTGCGGCACGACCGCACCGGCCAAAGAGGTCCGCCTCTACGCCAAAAACATCGGCTTCGGTGCCCGTCTCTATGCCGTCATGGACGTCGCAGGAAGCGAGCGAACCTATCGTGAGCCTGCGGAGGAAGAGTTGCGATCGGTTGCGGAGGCAGAATCAGTGCTCGCAGATTTGCCTGATACCGAAGACGGCACCAGCGCTGTGCCAGACGAAAGTATGGTCAAATCGCAATATCGACGATACGCCAATCTGGTCTACGGCATCGACACTTGGTGCGGTCTTTTCAACAGCCGCCAACTGCTGGTTCTCGGCACCCTAGCGCGGCTCGTGCGTGAGGCAAGCCACGAAATGCTCGCTGCGGGTATGGAACCCGGTCGAGCTCGCGCGGTGTCCACTTATCTGGCTTTCGCGTTAGACAAGGTCGCCGATTACAATTCCTCATTTTGTACCTGGGCGGCGAGCGGTGAGTTCATTCGGGACACATTCCCCCAACAGTCCATTCGGATGGCGTGGGATTACACGGAGGTCGATCCGTTTGCTGGCGTATCAGGTTCATGGGAAGGTTCGGTCGACTGGATTCGGCGCGTATTGCAACACCTGTGCAACGTTGACGCGCAGCCAGCGACCGTCCAACGCGGTAATGCACAAGCGATCGACTATCCAGACGGATACTTTGACGCAGTAGTTGTAGACCCCCCGTACTACGACGCATTCCAGTACGGCGATCTGTCGGATTTCTTCTACGTCTGGCTCAAACGCAGCATCGGCCACCTGTACCCCGAACTGTTTCGTACACCGCTGACGCCGAAAAACGCTGAGATCATCGAGAACCGTGCAGACAAAAAGTCCGCGGAGTACATATCACACAACGAGTTCGAGGCCCGCCTGCAGCGGGCACTGAACGAGATAGCTCGCGTCGTCAAGCCCGATGGCCTGGTGACCCTGGTCTTCGCCCACACCGACGTCGAGGCATGGGAGAGCCTTCTTCGCGCACTCCGCGCGGCAGGCCTGGTCGTGACGACTTCGTGGCCAATGCGGTCTGAGCGTGAATCGCGGCCAACTGCGCAAGTTAGCGCGGTGCTTGGTTCATCTGTTGTTCTCGTGTGTCGCGTCTCCACCGCTGCGGGCGAAGGATTCTACGACGATGTTGTCCGAGAGCTAGAAGCCCGCATCGCGAACAGGCTCGCAACCTTCGAGGAAATGCAGCTCGTCGGTGCCGACTATTTCATATCTGCCATCGGACCAGCATTCGAGGTTTTCGCACAATACACACGGGTAGTTCGCCTATCTGGCGAAGAAGTCGACGTCGACGAACTCATGGTTCTAGCGAGGCAGTCAGTCGCCCACCACGCTATCCGCCGACTGCTCGGCGGTGAAAATGTCTCAGTGCTCGACGCCCGATCGTTGATGTACCTCACATGGCGATGGGCATACGACGGTGAGCCGATCCCTGCGGACGAGGCATACAAGCTAGGTCGAGCTTTCGACATTGATCTCACTCACCTGGCTCGGCCAGGCGGCCTTATTGCTAAGACAGGTGACAGTTTCAAGCTGCTCGGCCCCCACGAACGCAAGAACGTCAAGGTCGGGGCAGTACCGTCGCCTATCGACGTGATGCATATTGCCGTCCAGCTGCATGATGCCGGCCGACGCAACGAACTCGAACAGCTGCTCGGCGCGTCTGCCATGGGCACCGAGCCCGGGTTTTGGGCCGCGGCCACGGCGATCGCCGAATCACTTCCCGACGGAAACCGGGAACGCACGATGCTGCTTGGACTGACAGGAAGCCGGGATCAGCTCGCCCAAGCATCCGGCCGTCACGTCGGAGCCGCCCTCGCAGAACTCACGCTATTCGACACTCGGTAGGGATCTCCTCATGAACAAATTGAAGCCATGGATAGAGATTGCAAAGCCGCACCGCGACATACGCGACGGATCCTTCGACGAGTCCCTGTTCGCAGCTGATCTTGGACTCGTCGCTAATGGGAAAGGGCCGAAAGACTATCTCGACCCTGAATTATTCGCCCGCAAAACCTACCTGACGAACAATCTTCGGGCAGCATTGGTGGAGGTCGGCAACAGGCTCGGGGGCGACGACACAGCGGCAGCCGTGTTTCGGATGCAGACGGACTTCGGTGGTGGAAAAACCCACACCCTCCTCGCCGCGTACCATTTGTTTGGCTCGCCAGACAAGGTGGGAGCCACGAAATTCGGCCGGGAACTCGCCTCCGAACTTAAGAGTGGAGAACTGCCGAGAGCGCGCGTAGCAGTTCTCGATGGGTCGGCAATGACGGTCGACCCAGAAACGATGCCTGACGGAACCACGCTGCATTCATTCCTGGGTCATCTTGCCTGGCGTCTCGGCGGAGCCACTCTGTACGAGAAGATTCGGGCCAAAGACGAAGGGCTCCGCGGCACATCGACTGTCGAGATGGTCAACCTTCTGACCGATGCGGCACCGTGCTTGATTTTGCTCGACGAGACGCTCGAATACCTGAATAAGGCGCTTGAGATGCGCGCTCAGGACGGAAATCTCGCTGCTACTACGCTGACAATTATCAAAGAGCTCTGCACCGCGGTATCGAACGTACCGGGCGTCGCAATCATCGCGACCCTGACGTCGTCACGACTGGAGGACTACGCAACTCTCGCCGGGGAGGAAATGCAGGAACGACTGTCCAAGGTTGTCGGCCGTACAGAGAACATCGTTACCCCAGTCGAAGGCGACGACATCTTTCCTATCTTGCACACACGCCTTTTTGAGACGGTAGGCGACCAATCCGAGCGGCGAGCCGTCGCGGATGCGTATGGAGCATGGTACGAGCAAATGGGAGACGCACTCCCGCAGCAATTTCGCGACCCGGCATACCGAGATCGGATCGAACACGCCTACCCATTTCACCCTGAACTTATCGACATCTTGACCAATCGTTGGGGGTCACTGTCGGGGTTTCAGCGCACGCGTGGTGCCCTGCGCACGCTCGCCCACACCGTCAAAGCGCTCGCTCAGCGAAACCAGCAAAGTCCGCTTATTCACGCAGGTGACATGCCGCTAGCCGATGCCGGTGTGCGGGCCGAAGTAATTCGCTTCGCGGGGGAGTCGTTTAAGGCCGCACTCAACGCAGACATAATCCGCAGGGAATCAAAGGCTGCCGAAGAGGACCGCCGCCGCGGCGGGGAGGTCGAGAAGTACAACATTGCTGTCGCTCTGGCCACCACAGCGTTCCTCAATAGCTTCGGTGCAGACAAGGTGGTCGGTGCCTCAGCGCCACAGATGCTCATCGGGGTTGGAAGGCCAAACCCTGGGTTGTCCCGCGGTGTCCTGGACGATGTGCGCGATGCCTTATCGGGTTCGCTTTGGTACATGCGCTACGAAGCCGGCCGTTACCGTTTCACAACCGAGCCAAACTTGAACAAAGTGATAGTCGAGCGTGAGGGGGCGATCGGGGACGACCGTCTGATCGAGTTACTTCGAGAGGCAACGATCAAGGTAGCCCCGCAGACTGAGCCATTCCGAGTCGAAACCAGCGTCACCGAATCGAGCGATCTCGCCGACGAACCACGTCTGACGATCGGAGTTCTGACCCCGGACCTCACTATCGGACCCGAACACGGCCCGGACACCGTTGCCCGAGCCAGCATTATCCTAAATAATCGTGGCGGATCCGCGAGGACCAACAAGAACGCCATTGTCCTCATCGCGGGGGATCGCGCTGGCATTGCCAAGGCTCGGCAAACCGCTCGGAGTCTCGCAGCAATGCGAGACATCACGCGAGATCAGGCCCGGCTCAAGAGGTTTAACCAGGAGCAGAGAGGCCAGCTCGCCGAGCGCTTGGTCTCCGCAGAGGAACGACTCCCTCAGCAGATCACAATGGCTTATCGGCACTTGATTCTGCTCGGCGGTGACGGCGGCAGTGTTTCACGCGTCGACACGGTTGACCTCGGGCCTACAAGAGCGTCTGCCACAATTCCCGGACGCATCCTTGAGCACCTCAAGAACAACGACAGGTACCTCGACTCCACGCTCGCTCCGGCCGCGCTTCTGACCGAACGCTTTGGAGTGATCGCTCCCGGAGAGCAAGCGGTCGAGCTTGATCGGCTGCTTGGTTATTTCTACCGACTCCCTCGGTTACCCAAGCTCGCCGACCATGATGTCCTCCGACGCTGTCTCATCCAAGGCGTTGCTAACGGAACGTTTGGACTTGCTTCCGGGGCTATGTGGGACGCGCCCGACGCGGTGCTCCGCCACGGAACAGCCGTCGATCCATCCGAAGTGCAGTTTCAGCCCGGCACCTGGCTCGTCCGCGCCGCTGCCATCGCTCTTCGCATTCAAGCGAGGCAGCCCAACATCACCAGTGCGGCCAACGGGGATGGCACAACCAAAGGCGAACCAGCCCCAGGCGCGCAGGACGAGACCCCGTCTAATTCGAGCCCTGTCTCGGCACCCGAACCAAACTCGCGGCCTGGCAGCACCGACCCGAACTCAATCACAATCTCCATCTCCGGGGTTCCGGCAGATAAAATACGAGATGTCGTGAAGGTCGCTGTAATGCCACTCGCCTCCGGTGGTGCTGAACTCGCTGTCGATGTCGAGATCCGCGCTCGAAACCCAGCTGGGATCTCCCGCAACACGCTTAACCTTGTCGTGGCCGAGGGATTGCGGCAACTGGGCGTCGAGCACAGCTTTACGGAGGACTGAACCTGCAACTTGTGAGCAGGTTTGGCCGTCTCGGGCGCGCCCGATAGTGTCCAGCCGACCAGTCCTGTCCTCGTACTCTGGCGCTCCGTACCGGGCTGCTCTTTACGATTGTCAGTGAGTTGGGGCGAGATGAAGGGCCAAGGAGCTTGTTCTCTCAAAACAGCTATCAGACCTCCGGAGGTGTGAGCGGCCCGGTTGCTGACTAGTGCACATGCGGGGTTGATCGGGCTCGGCCCGACGCGGTGAATGGGTCAGAATCCGATCGGCTGTAACGTGCAGTCATGGGTGTACCGACCAGCCTCTTCTCGTCCAGTCCAGCTCCAGGACGGGATTGGGTTCTGTCGCAGACAATTCGATTCGATCCAGTAGATCTTCGTTCGAAGTTGCCCGACCCGCGAATGTGGCCGGCCGAGCTGGATGACCTCGCCGTCGGCGAGGGGAAGTACCGACTGATTGCTCGCCGCGACGTCTTCGCTATCGCCGAGAGAGCAGCCCACGGAGGGTCTTCCTGGGCTGTAGCTCAGCTACACGTCGCATGCATCGCCTGGGGTACCAGTCCTGGTCAGACGCTCATCCGGGCCTTGAGGCCTATGCACGAAGCAGGTGTGGCTGACAAACTGGCCAAAGGGCTGGATCTCGCTCAACGTGAGGGACCGGTGAGCGCCTACCGAGCACTGGGCGGCGGCGGACGCTTCAAAGTGCGCTACCTCGCGGCGGGCTTCTTCACCAAGTTGCTCTACTTCGGTGGATACGACACCAAACCTCTCCTCGGACGGCCACTAATCTATGACAGCAACGTTGTTGCCGCACTCAATAAGTGGACGAACGACACCTGGAAAGTCGATGGACCGGCCGAGATGTACTCGCGCTATCTGGATTTGGCCGCGGACTGGGCAAGTGAGGCCGGTACCGATGCTGACGTAGTCGAGCGGGCGCTGTTCGGCAGATGACGAATCCGCTATCGTCAGGGCCACGAACTCTTCGGAGGCTCCAGCTCAATAATTTCGGCAGTAATAATGGGTACCGATAACAGATATTCCGTCAACTCGTGTAAATCTCAATCGATCGTGTTCCTCGCCCCGAATACAGTCTTCTGCAATGGTGCCGGGCCGATGCCGACAGCCTCGGCGAGGGTTCGAGAAGCCCGTCGACTTGCACTGTTGTCCGAAATGCTGCGCAATATGCGGTTCACGCACTCGGAGCCTGCCGACCGCCGACGTGGCTCGTGTCCTCGTCCCCACGTCTCAATACCCGAAATCTCGATGAAGATCGGCCCCGTATCCCCGCGCTGTAGTCAGTCCCCATTCATGCGCGGTTACCCACGAGAACTCTCTTTCCCGCAGCGTCTCCCGCAAAACACCACATCAACACCCCTTTTCTTAAATCAGAGTGTCGGTCAGCCCCGGTACGACGGCCTTATGGCGCGCCGACGAGAAGGGGCAGTCACTGTCAGCTGGGCTTGCGATGTCTCTGCTGCCGCGCCCCGACTTTGTCCGAAGTCGGGGCCACTCGGTCGATAGCCGCGCCCTGAATTGTGGCGTCCAATCGCCCCTCTGGATAGACATTTGAGACCACCGTTGCCGGACACCGAGTCGCGCAGCCACTTCTATTCCTCGCTGATCAGTGGAGGTTTGGTTGCCGAACGCAACTGCTCGGGCCGCGGCAGAGGCGAAGCGTGAGATCTCGGCACGTCACGTGATCAATGCTGACGCGATCGCTGTTTCCGTGATCGTCGTGCGGCGAGTTGCATATTCGCCGAAGGACGCCAACCCGTGAACCGTCGGTCGTCGCTGTTGAAAATCTGTTCAGACACGCGGTGGCGGAGAATCGTCCGACCGCCGCGTCTGCGGCTAGTTGTTCGATAGCCTGCGCGCTCTGCTTACCTGCGTATCGCTCAGTTTCCGGTCAGGCGGTAGAGCAAGCGCAAGTCGGCCCTTGCGTCAGAACGGACAAATGTAATTTCTACCGCAATACAACGGCCCGAGTGTGGTGTGGCTAGACTTCCGGCATGACCAGCAATGACGTGACGCCCTTTGGGTATCTACGGCTGGCTGGCGGAAGATTTGAAGTGGCGGAGGGGCTACCCGTTGTGTCGGCGGCAGAGCTGGAAAGGTACGCCCTCCTTGTCAGTGCCGTCGCTCGCGAACTTTATCTTCGCGACCATCCGAAGCGTCAGCGTGTGCCGAGGGGCTTTGACCAAGCATTCGATCTTCGACTGACCCGGGTCGAGCGGGGGAGCCAGATTCCCACGCTGGTACGTCCTGTGGCCCGCGATGGAGGGTTGTTCCAAAACACAGACTGGCACGACGAGGCTCGGCGGTTGATCAACAGTGCGCTCGGCGACATCAGTAAGGCGGACCGCGTCCCGGCAGCCTTCCCTATGGCCGCGATCAAACCACTGGCTCAGTTCGGCCGTAGCTTGCGCGCAAATGAGCGAATCGAGTTGGCGAACAGCGTAGATGATCCGCAGCGTGCCGTTCTAACCACCGAAACGCGCAAGCGCATACAGCGGCTTGCACGCTTGGATGAGCTAGAGATCGAAGCGGTTGTCGTCGGCCAGGTGAACGGCCTGTCGTCTGTCCCTCCTCATGTGGACGTGATGGTAGCTGAGGGGGCTGGGCAAAGGCGGATTGGAGCGACGTTCTCGGACCCATCGGTCTGGGGATCGCTGCATAGCTACCTCGGGTACGGAGATGCTGCGCCGCCGGTCTCCCTGAGCGTCATTGCCATGCAGAATCGCGATGGCGAAATCGTGAAGATCACCGACGTATTGCACGCGGAGCCCGCCCTGCCCCCGTCATGGTCGGAGCGATTGCGGAATCTCGCCGGTCTCGGGAGTGGCTGGCTGCACCCCGGCTCGGAGCCGCCCTCGAATGAAACTGTCGAGCGGGTTGAACGCATTCTCCTGGCGACGTTGGATGCGGAAGTGGGCGCACCAGCGATCTATCCTTCTGGCGACGGTGGCATTCAGCTCGAGTGGCGCACAGCCACCCGCGCGATCGAGGTGGAGATTCTTAATGCTGGTTCGGTCGACTCGGCCTGGTATGGCCGCGCGGGTGGCGACGACGGTGAGGATAGATCTTTCCCAATGGACGATCCCGACGGTATTGCCGACTTCGTGAAAGATGCGATCAGTGAGTGATAATACCGAAGCTGAGACTACCGAGGTAGCGGCCAGCGAGGAAGTTCTTGTCGAACGGGACGAGCTTTTGTGGCGTAATGCCCACCCCGACTGGATTGTGGATGGTGAGCTGACCTCGCAGGCGTTCCGACCCACGCCTAAGGATAAGAAGAAGCTGTCGAGTGCCCGCGCCGCCAAGGTGTCCGAGGAAGCGAACTTCAAGGAGTTCACAGAAGACTTTGGGTTCGAGTCGGCTGGCGTGTGGGCAGTTTCGGTCGGTGAGGTGCAAGACCAGAAACTTCGTTCTGTGTATGATGAGCATTCTCCGGCGACTCCCACCCCGTGTCTGAAAGGTCATACTTCACTTGACTTTACGACCGTGACAAGTAGCCAGGCGAAGCGGATCGGCGGGCGGTTGCGAGATCACGCCGAAGGCCGAGGACTCAGGTACCCGCCGGCGTAACCGGAGCTGATTCGGGAGTAGCAGCGTCAGGAGGTCGTCTTTTGCACTCGGCCAACACGACGATCGCCAGTGACGGGAAGTGCTACGTGTTCGGTACGAATGATTGCCGTATCTTGCTACGCGGCCTCACCCCACTGTGTCCATAAATACTGGGGGCACAGCTGTTCAGAAATCGGTTGCGCGGCACTTTTTTCGGGGTGTTGCAATCCCAAGTTAGTGACCCACAATATGTTCTCTAACGGTTGCACGGTGGATTTCGCCAGGGAATTCTTCACGGTGCCAGTTGACGATCGGGCGGCAGGTCTATGATGGTCCGCCACGGTCAGTTTGATGAATAACATTCATGTCTGCGAACCAAGAGGATCGACCCGAGGGTAACGGAGGTAATTGGTGGCAGTACGTACACTTGCCGCATGATCGATGAGAACTTTCCCAATTCACTTCAGGGTGTCCGGGAGTTCGCAACCGCAGCTACGGATGTCGGACAACTCGTGGCTTACTTCGGTTTGACCGCGGCGCATTTCACATCAGTTTATCGCGAACCCGGTGTTAAGTCGATCGACGCGATCGATGCGGATGTAGGCAGCGAGTCCGACGTGGTGGGCCCCTTGCTGACCGCTCATCGGCTTGCGAAGTTTTATGTCATCTCCTGCGGTGACGCGCTCCTGTCATGTTGCGAGTTGATCCGCAAGGACCATCCAATGCATATCGGGTCGGCGGCGCTTGCGCGCTCAGCGGCAGAGCACGCATCGAAGGCTATGCTCCTCGCCGATCCTGAGATCGGGTGGAAAGCACGGGTACTCCGTGCTCACGAATTGTTCAAGTCCAGCCTCCAGGAGTACAGATCGTCGAACGACGCCGGGGCGACGAAACTTATCGACGATTGGAAAAGATGGCGCGCGAGGACTGCATCGGCGTTCAGCGGCGTCGCACGGCAGCCATCGGTTGGAAACAATCGCGCGCTGATCGAAAGGTACTTCGCCCACCAACTCGCTTACGACGAGCTCAGCCGACCCACTCATGGGAACGCTACTTGGATGACTTTGGCGGTGATTCAGGAGCAGAAGGGCACGAATTACACCTGGTGCGCAACGCTGAGGAACTTCTGCTTTGCGATGGACGTGTGCATCGCGGCAAGTGACCGACTATGCGAATTCTGGGGTCTGGATCGAGACGAAGTGCTCCGCGTGATGTGTGAAAAGCTGTCCCTTGAACTGATCACGTGGGACACGCTGCGTGTGGAGTGTGAGTCTGTGCGATTCGGCGTTGATCATTTGTCCACAAACGTCACCATAGACACATCGGAGGACCCGCAGCCTGAACGCTGAGTCGGGACTTGCCAATCCCAACGCAACTGCGCTGTGCTCCTCGGTCGATGGCTAGCAGCCTCTCAGGCACCGCGCGAGCGGCATGAGTGCGTTCACAGTTCCTTCATCTGTTCTGAGGTAACTCCGGCTAGGCAATCATGAACGTGCGAACCGGAACGGGTGCAGTCACCAGCTTGCACCGTTTGACCGAAGGCAACCTCCACACGAGCGGCGGATCGACGCGGGTGTAAACAGCGACCATTGAGTACGCGATCGGGACCATCGCGGCCGCGGCGTTCGGGGCGGTGCTGTACACGGTGGTGACCGGCGACAGCATCGTCACGGCGTTGACGGGGATCATCGATCGAGCGCTGAACACAGCCGTCTGAGCCTGACCGATGACGACGGTGCCGTGACGGTGGAGGCGGCGTTCGCGATCGCGTCCATCGTCGCGGTGATCGTGGTGTGTATCGGGGCGATCGTGTCGGTGACGATGCACATCGGCTGCGTCGATGCGGCCAGGGAGGCAGCGCGGTTGGCGGCCAGAGGGGATACGAACCGGGCTGTCTCGGTGGGGGAGAGGGTCGCGCCGGAGGGGGCTCGCATCACGGTGACCGAGGACGGGGAGTTCTTCGTCGCGCGGGTGGAAGTGGCGAGTCCGCTGCCTGGGTTGACGTTGTCTGCTGAGGCGGTTGCTGCTGCGGAACCGATTGCCGCGGAATGAGGCTCGCTTTCGGGAGGGTGCTGCGTGATGACGAAGGTGGCGCGACGGTGTTGGCGGCGCTGGCGATGTCGGCCTTGATCGTTGTCGTGGTGATGGTGATTCACGTCGGCTCGGCGGTGGGTGCGCGTCATCAGGCACAGTCGGCGGCCGACCTCGCTGCGTTGGCCGGTGCCGGGTCTCTCGATCGTGGGATGGCGGATGCGTGTGAGACGGCGCGGGGTTTGGCGGGGCGAATGGGGACCGTGTTGCGAGAGTGCACGATCGCCGACTGGGACGTGATCGTGACGGTGGGCCAACCGGTGTTCCTCGGTCGCTTCGGAATGTCCGACGCCATCGCCTCGGCGCGGGCGGGTCCGGGGTGACGGGCGGGTCGGCCCGCTTGCCCGCCCCGGTCCGCCTCGCCCGCTGGCCGAATTCGCAAATGCGCGCGCGTTGGTCAGGTGCGCGGGGATTCGCCTCGTCTGGCCAGCGATTTCGCGAGCGTTCAGCGAATGCGCGCGCGTTTGCCGTGAGCCTTTGCCGTGAACCCAGGCCACGAACCCCGGCCTACAGCGGTCAGCGCGTCGTGAAGGTGCGGGCCCCGGACTGTAGAGGAGCGAATCGAGTGAGTTGGGTGACGTGCTCCGGTGTGAGCTCCGCGAGTGAATTGACCTGCAGCAGTTGCATGGTGCGCACTACCTCTTCGCGCAGGATCTCGATCATGCGGTCGACTCCGGCTCGCCCTCCGGCCATCAGGCCGTACAGGTACGCGCGTCCGACGAGGGTGAACGACGCTCCCATCGCGATGGAGGCGACGATATCGGCACCGTGCATGATGCCGGTGTCGACGGCGACCTCGAAATCGCAGCCGACTTCGCTCACCACCTGAGGCAGCAGGTGGAAGGGAACGGGGGCCCGATCGAGTTGTCGGCCTCCGTGATTGGACAGGATGATTCCGTCGACTCCCAGTTCGGCGAGACGGACCGAATCCGCCACCGATTGAACACCTTTGACGACCAGCTTGCCGGGCCAGATCTCCCGGATGACGTCGAGATCCTCGAACGAGATCGATGGATCCATCGCTGAATTCAGCAGCTCTCCTACCGTGCCGCCGGTGGAGGACAGCGATGCGAACTCGAGCTTGGCCGTGGTGAGGAAGTCCCACCACCACCAGGGCCGCGGGATGGCGTTGGCGATCGTCGACGCGGTCAACTGCGGCGGGATGGAGAATCCGTTGCGCTTGTCGCGCAGTCGTGATCCGGCGACTGGCGTGTCGACCGTGAACAGGAGGGTGTCGAAGCCTGCCTTCGCGGCGCGTTCGACCAGCCCGAACGAGATGTCGCGGTTGCGCATGACGTAGAGCTGGAACCAGTTTCGTCCGTTCGGGTTGGTGGCCTTGACGTCCTCGATCGACGTGGTGCCCAGGGTCGAGAGGCAGAACGGGATTCCGGCAGCTCCGGCTGCGGCAGAACCGGCGTATTCGCCCTCGGTCTGCATCAGGCGGGTGAATCCCGTCGGAGCGATGCCGAACGGCAGCGCGGACGGCCCGCCGAACACCGTCGTCGAGGTGTCGACGTGAGAGACGTCCCGCAGGATCGAGGGATGGAATTCGACGTCACGGAAGGCCTGACGAGCCCGGGAGAGCGAGATCTCGGCGTCGGCGGCACCGTCGGTGTAGTCGAATGCAGCGCGTGGGGTGCGGCGTCGGGCGATGGTGCGGAGATCGTCGATGGTGAGTGCGGCGCTGAGGCGTCGTCGACGCAGGTTCAGATCGGGCTTTTTGAACGAGAGGACCTCGCGCAGGTCGGTAGCTTTGGGCATCTGCCGGGTGATGGGCATGTCATGGTCTCGATTCTGTGCAGTATTACGGCGAGTGGTGGGGACGACGGGTCAGGGGAGCATCCAGGCCAGTACCGAACTCTGGAGTCCGACCAGGAGACAGATGGCAAGCAGCAGGCCGAGGCTCCACCCGATGACTTTTCGGAAAATCTCGGACTCCCGCCCGACCAACCCCACCGCGGAAGCAGCGATGGCGAGATTCTGCGGGCTGATCATCTTTCCCACCACACCACCCGAGGTGTTGGCGGCGACCAGCAGGGTGGGGTCGATGCCGGCGTTGATCGCTGCAGTCTGCTGCAGCGTCGCGAACAACGCGTTCGCGCTGGTGTCCGAGCCGGTGACCGCGGTTCCCAGCCACCCGAGAATCGGGGAGAGGTAGGCGAAGAATGCGCCGGTGCCGGCAATCCAGGTTCCGATGGTGATGGTCTGCCCCGACTGGTTCATCACGTAGGCGAGCGCCAGAACCGCGCCCACCGTGAGTGCGGAGAATCGGAGTTTGATCAGAGTGCTTCCGAACAGCCGGGCGGCGTCGGGAGCGCTGACGCGGTAGACGGCGGCGACGATGACACCGCAGATCAGGAGCAGTGTTCCCGGCGTGGACAGCCAGGTGAACTTGTAGATGGTGGTGGTTGCGGGGGAACCGGCGGCGGTGAGGATGTTGCCGTCGAGACCGGGCCACGGTACGGCGATGTCGGTCGAGGCGAGGAACCTGGCGACCGGGGACCATAGTTTGGCCACCGAGAACACCGCGATGACGAGAAGGTATGGGAACAGTGCAAGCCACACTCGTTGGGTCGTCAGCGGCGCGGCCTGGATGGTGCGGGTGGCGACCGGCGCAGGCGTGATCGGAGCACTGCCGGAGCTTTCCGAATCGAGGTCGGCATCCCGGGCCAGGAGGATGCGTTCGCGGGCCGCGTCGGATCCGGTCGGCTTCCAGAACCGCAGAACCACGACTGCTGCGGCGATGCCAGCGAGCGAGGCGATGATGTCGGTCAGCTCGACCGAGATCCAGGTTGCGCTGACCCACTGCGCGACGGCGAACACGACACCGACGGCCAGGGCGACCGGCCACGTCTGGGCGACGCCGCGTCGACCATCGGTGAGGAACGCGATGAACAGCGGTACGAACAGGGCGATGAACGGGGTCTGGTGACCCACGTACGCGCCGATCTCGTGGTAGTCGATTCCCGTCAAGTTTCCGGCGGTGAGGATCGGAATGCCGATGGCACCGAAGGCAACCGGCGCGGTGTTGGCGAGCAACACGACGACGGCTGCGCGCATCGGAGCGAAACCGATGGCCAGAAGCATGACACCGGTGATGGCGACGGGAGCACCGAATCCGGCGAGGGCTTCGAGTAGCCCGCCGAAGCCGAACGCGATGATGATCGCCTGGATACGCGGATCGTCGGAGATGGCATCGATGATGCGGCGCAGGTCGTCGAACCGTCCGCTCGTCACGGTCAACTCGTACAACCAGATCGCACAGATCACGATCCACACGATGGGAAACAACCCGAAGGCGAAGCCTTGTGTTGCCGACAGCCCGGCCAGGTTCGCCGGCATGTCGTAGGCCAGAACCGCCACCGCCAATGCGACGACGAGCCCGGCCAGACCGGCGAAGTGGGCTTTCCACCGAAGAAGTCCGAGCGTGACGAAGACCGTCAACATCGGCAGGCAAGCCACCGCTGCGGACAATCCCATGCTGTCCGCGAGCGGTGCGAGATCGGGTGTGTACACAGCTACTCCATTCAAGACCTTCAAGGTGTGTGAGGTCTGACCACACAAAGAATGATATGGATCACACTCAACGGGGTCAAGAGGCTGAGGCCACAGACCTTCTTCTGGTTGGATGACCGATATGGCAGACGACGCTGGACGGACGCATAACGAAACGCTTTCGTGGAAGCCGGTCCGGCGCGCCCGCGCGCACGAGCTGGTCATCGACGCAATCGAGGAGCGCATCATGGCTGGTGATCTCCGCGTCGGGGATCCGCTGCCGCCCGAGCGGGAGTTCGCAGCTCAGCTCGACGTCAGCCGGGCTGGGGTCCGTGAAGCCGTGCGCGTCCTCGAGAGCAGTGGAATTCTGCGGTCGTCACCGGGTTCCGGTCCCGGAGCCGGCACCTTCGTTGCGGCTCTGCCGCGGCCGGCACTCACACGTCTCCTTCGCCTGCACGTCGCGCTGACCAACTTTCGGATCGATGACTTGATCAGCACGCGAGTTGCGCTCGAGCGGGCAAGTGTTCACCTTGCCGCGGTGGCCCCCGATCAGAACAAGCTTGCGCAGGCGAGGGCCGCCGTGGAAATCATGGCAGCGCGGGGTGTCACCCGAGAGGTCTTCAACGACGCCGACACGAACTTTCACATCGCCTTGGCCGAGGCCTCGGGTAACGACTTCGTCGCGTCCCTCACCGCAGCAATCCGGGAGTCGATGCGTGCGCCCATCCTCGCCGCGCTGTTGGAGATCGAGGATTGGGACTCGTTGGCCGACAAGCTGAATACCGAACACCGGCAGATTCTGGCGGCCGTCGAAGCCGGTGACGCAGAGCTCGCAATGAAGTCGGCCGAACAACACATCCGGTCGTCCGCTGCGGCCCTGTCCATTCGCAACAGCCCGGAACCGACGTAGCATCGGCTGTCGCATGTTCGCGTACCCGCGGACCTACGAATGTCGTTGTGCAGGTAACGGATTCCGCTGTAGCCCGTGAGTTCGCGCCTTGCGCCCAGCGACCGCGAATGCGCGCGCGTTTGTCAGGTGCGCGCGATATAGCCCCGTTCAGCAGCCGATTTTGCACGCGTTCAGCGAATGCGCGCGCGTTTGCGCCCATCGCTGGACCGGCGCTGGACCATCACTGGACCATCACTGGACCGGCGCTTAATCGGAATCCCCGGACTCAACCCTCCCGAGTGATGGCCGCCAGTACCGCCGTCAACACTCGAACAGCACCGTCTTTGTCCAGTGGATCGTTGCCGTTTCCGCATTTGGGTGATTGCACACAGGAGGGGCAACCTGTTTGGCATTCGCAGGAGACGATGGCGTCTTTCGTGGCCGTGAGCCAGTCGGCGATGGCCACGTGACCGCGGTCGGCGAAGCCTGCTCCGCCGTCGTATCCGTCGTAGACGAACACCGTAGGCAGGCCGGTGTCGGGGTGCAGAGCCGTCGACACCCCGCCGATGTCCCAGCGATCGCAGGTGGCAACCAGGGGCAGCAGCCCGATGGCGGCGTGCTCGGCCGCGTGCAGTGATCCGGGGAATCGTTCGTACGGAACTCCGCTGTGCTCGAGCAACTCCGGGGTGATGGTGTACATGACGGCTCTGGTGTCGAGTGTCTGTGCGGGCATGTCGAGTTCGATGGAGTCGAGTACCTCGCCGGAGAGGAGGCGTCGCAGATATCCGACGACCTGATGGGTGACGTTGACCTGCACCAGTGCGACGCGTACCTCGCCGTAGTCGACGGATTCGTGCACCGCGGTGATCGAGATGTCGGTGATCTCGCGGGCCGAGGTGTTCCACTCGGGCTGCTCGGCGTGCACCAGTGCGAGGCCGGCATCGAGATCGAGGTCGTCGACCACGAACGACTCACCCTGGTGAATGTGGACGGCACCCGGGTGGGCGGTGGCGGGCGCTCTGCCGCCGTCGACGGTGCCGAGCATGCGACCGGACTCGCCGTCGACGATGGCCACCTGCACCCCGGTGCCGCCGCGAATGTTCACCGCACCGTGCGGCGACAACTGCTGCCCCTCGGGAGTGATGAACCACCCGTGCGGACGCTTGCGCACATAGCCTTTCAGTTCGAGTTCCTCGAGCACCGATTCCGCGCTCAGCTCCTCGGCCTCGACGAGGGTGATCGGCAGTTCCACTGCAGCGCAGAGCAATTGCGGAGCCAGGATGTACGGGTTGGTGGGGTCGGTGACGGTCGCCTCGACGGGCTTGTCCAACAGAGCCGCCGGGTGATGCACCAGATATGTGTCGAGTGGATCGTCGCGCGCAACGAGCACCAGTAGCGAGCCCTCCCCGCGTCGACCGGCCCGGCCGCCCTGCTGCCAGAACGACGCGACGGTGCCGGGAAAGCCGGCGACGATCACCGCGTCCAAACCGGCGATGTCGACGCCCAGTTCGAGCGCATTGGTGGTGGCGACGCCGAGCAACGTGCCGTCGGACAGATCGGATTCGAGTTTGCGCCGATCCTCGGCCAAATATCCTGCGCGATAGGCGGCGACGCGTCGTATCAATTGCGGATCGACGTCGGCGAGAATTCTCTGGGTCCCCAGCGCGGTCACCTCGGCTCCGCGCCGGGACCGCACGAATGCCAGAGTTCGCGCGCCCTCCACCAGGAGGTCGGCCATGATGCGCGACGCTTCCGCACCTGCGGATTTCCTGACCGGAGCGCCGTTTTCGCCGGTGATCTCTTTGAGTAGCGGTGGTTCCCACAGTGCGACGGTGCGGGCTCCGTGCGGGGATCCGTCCTCGGTGACTTCCGCGCACGGCGCGCCGATGAGGCGGCTCGCGGCCCGCCCCGGTTCGGAGGTCGTGGCACTGGCGAGAACGAACACCGGCGATGCTCCGTACCGTGCGCAGAGGCGTCGTAGCCTGCGGAGCACGAGCGCGACATTGGATCCGAAAACGCCACGGTAGTAATGGCATTCGTCCACCACCACGTAGCGGAGGTTGCGGAGGAATCGCGACCACCGCTCGTGCGAGCCGAGGATCCCGAGATGCAGCATGTCGGGATTGGTGAAGATCCAGCGCGCATTCGCGCGGGCCCACTGACGAATCTCGATCGGTGTATCGCCGTCGTATGCACTCGGGAACACCTCGGCGAGTTCGTCTGACACCGAACGCAACTCGTCGGTGATCGAGATCGTGGTGCGCAGCTGATCGGCACCGAGGGCCTTGGTGGGGGCCAGATACAGCGCGGTGGCCCGGGCGTCGGCGGACAGCGTCGTGAGGATGGGGAGTTGATACGCCAGCGACTTACCCGACGCGGTGCTGGTCGAGAGCACCACATGACTGCCCTCGGCGGCGAGTGTTGCCGCACGTGCCTGATGCGTCCAGGGTTGTGAGATCCCACGAGAGGTGATCACCTGCACCACTTCCGGGCCCACCCACGACGGCCAGGAGGAGAACTGGGAGGCGCGTGCCGGCAGTTCGGCGACGTGGGTCAACGGGCTCTCGCTCGCAGGCGATCCCGCCGATACTCGATCCAGCAACCGCTGCCCGTAGCTCCCGGCATCCGCACCGCCCAGCGGATTCTTCTCGGTCACGGGCCTCCATGCATTCGTTCGATCTACAAGCGCCGTCGGGCTGTTCGCGACAACCCCATGCTAGCGGGGACCTGCTCAGCTCCTTCGCGCCCTGGTGGGAGCAGCAATTCGCTTGTCGGATGTTGTCCGTTTCTACAACACGGACAAAATGTTCGAAAACGGTCGACTTTCGACTGTTGCGAACGCGGAGTTCATGGTTCACTTGACGCGGTCGCAGCTTCTGTGTTCGTTCTACGCTCGCAGGATCTAATGTTGCGGGCGCGGTACTGGAAGAGCTCGTCCGTCAGGGGGAATCCTGAGGGGGATTCGTAGAAAGTGCAGCGGTCGGAACCGGCCCGATGGACCGAAAGTGCGCTCCATCGAATCCGGTGTTAGAAAGAGAAGGAAAAGCATGGCACAGGGAACTGTGAAGTGGTTCAACGCCGAAAAGGGCTTTGGATTCATCGCACCAGAAGACGGCTCCGCTGACGTCTTCGTTCATTACTCCGAGATTCAGGGCAGCGGCTTCCGCACCCTCGAGGAGAACCAGCGCGTCGAGTTCGAGGTCGGCCAGGGCACCAAGGGTCCTCAGGCCACGGGCGTTCGCGCAGTCTGATTCTCTTCTCTTTGGAGTCGAGAACCGTCATCCCCCTTTTCATCGGTCCTACAAGGCCGATCGAAAAGGGGGATGTTTCGTTTCCACGAACCACCGGGGAGCGCCGAAAGCCGTGAGCGCGGGCGTCGATGTCCTAATGTCCATGCTGTGAACCAGCTGTCCTTCTTCTCCGCCGAGTCGTTGCCGCCCGCGGTGACCGATCTCAGTGGGTTGCTGGCTGCCACCGGCCATGTCGTCACTTCGGCGGGTGCGGCCCGAATTTCCGTCGTGGTCGACGCTCAGTGGCGCGCGGATGCCATCGCCGAACTCATCGAGCAATGCGGTCTGACGCCGGAGCTCGGTCGATCGGAGGAGGACAGGCCTCTGGTGCGTACCGCGTCGGTGCCCGAACTGTCCGCATTGGCGTCTCTGTGGACCAAGGGCGCCGTCAAGGCCGTCCCGCCCGGTTGGGTACCGGGTTCTCGCGAACTGCGCGCCTGGGTGCTCGCGTCGGGTCGTCCCGAGGCGGAGGGGGAGCGGTACGTGCTCGGTCTGGATCCCCACGCGCCGGAAACTCACGCCGTTCTCGCTCAGTCGTTGATGCGCGCAGGCATCGCGCCGACGCTCATCGGCACGCGTGGGTCCAATCCGGGCCTCCGAATCACCGGTCGACGCCGGCTGCTGCGGCTCACCGAGAACGTCGGCGAGGCTCCACAGAACGTGGACGCACGTACCAATTGGCCCCACGCCGAGTAGGCCGATCTGTGACTGATCTGCGAGTATTTGGCCGACGTATGTCAGTCTGTTAGTAGTGGGACAGGCAAATCTGCCTGTGAAAACGCACTAGGGAAGGTTCGGCAGCAAGGTGGCAGCACGTAACAACGGCACGGGGGACAGCTCCGCCGAGCCACGTCGTCTGGTCATCGTCGAGTCTCCGACCAAGGCAAAGAAGATCGCCCCGTACCTCGGGAGCAACTACGTCGTCGAGGCCTCCGTCGGCCATATTCGCGACCTTCCCCGCGGTGCCGCGGACGTTCCCGCCAAGTACAAGGGTGAGCCATGGGCACGTCTCGGCGTGGACGTCGACCACGACTTCGAGGCCCTGTACGTCGTCTCGCCCGAGAAGAAGGGCAAGGTCGCAGAGCTCAAGAGCCTGCTCAAGGACGCCGACGAGCTCTATCTCGCCACTGACCCCGACCGCGAGGGTGAGGCCATCGCCTGGCATCTCCTCGAGACCCTGAACCCCAAGATCCCGGTTCGACGCATGGTGTTCCACGAGATCACCAAGCCGGCCATTCTGGCTGCCGCCGCCGATACCCGTGACCTCGATCAAGACCTCGTCGACGCCCAGGAGACCCGTCGTATCCTCGACCGTCTCTACGGCTACGAGGTCAGCCCGGTGCTGTGGAAGAAGGTCATGCCGAAGCTCTCGGCAGGCCGAGTGCAGTCCGTCGCCACCCGCATCGTCGTCCAGCGTGAACGCGAGCGGATGGCGTTCCGCAGTGCCGAGTACTGGGACATCTCCGCCACGCTCGACGCCGGAGCCGACGCCACCCCGCGCAGTTTCGGAGCCCGCCTGGTCAATGTCGACGGCAATCGCGTCGCCGCCGGTCGCGACTTCGGGGCCGACGGCAAGCTCAAGTCCGATGCGGTGACCGTCCTCGACGAACCGCGTGCCCGACGCCTCGCCGAGGCTCTCGAAGGCGTCGACCTGACGGTCGCGTCCGCGGAGGACAAGCCGTACACCCGCAAGCCGTACCCGCCGTTCATGACGTCGACGCTGCAGCAGGAAGCCGCCCGCAAGTTGCGCTTCAGCTCCGAGCGCACCATGCGTGTCGCGCAGCGACTGTACGAGAACGGCTACATCACCTATATGCGTACCGACTCGACGACGCTGTCCGCGTCGGCGATCTCGGCGGCACGTACCCAGGCGACCGAGCTCTACGGACCGGAGTACGTCCATCCGTCGCCGCGTCAGTACACCCGCAAGGTCAAGAACGCGCAGGAGGCCCACGAGGCCATCCGCCCGTCCGGTGATGTCTTCCAGACGCCCGGTCAGTTGCACTCGGCCCTGCAGACCGACGAATTCCGCCTGTACGAGCTGATCTGGCAGCGCACGGTCGCGTCGCAGATGGCCGACGTGCGCGGCACCACGCTGACACTGCGCATCACCGGAACGGCCGGAACCGGCGAGGAGTGCACGTTCTCCGCTTCGGGGCGCACCATCACGTTCGCCGGCTTCCTCAAGGCCTACGTGGAGAGCGTCGACGATCAGGCCGGCGGACAGTCCGACGATGCCGAATCCCGTTTGCCCGCACTGGTTCAGGGCCAGGCCGTCACCGCCACCCAGCTCGATCCCGACGGTCACACCACCAACCCGCCCGCGCGTTTCACCGAGGCGTCGCTCATCAAGACGCTCGAGGAACTGGGCATCGGTCGGCCGTCGACGTATTCGTCGATCATCAAGACCATTCTCGACCGCGGTTACGTCTACAAGCGCGGCAGTGCGCTGGTGCCGTCGTGGGTGGCGTTCTCGGTGGTTGCGTTGTTGGAGGCGCACTTCGGGCGTCTGGTGGACTTCGACTTCACCGCAGGCATGGAGGACGACCTCGACGCCATCGCGGGAGGCCGTGAGCGACGCGGCAATTGGCTGCAGAGCTTCTACTTCGGCGGCGACACCGGTGCCGAGGGTTCGGTGGCTCGCTCCGGTGGACTGAAGAAGATGGTCGGCCAGAATCTCGAAGAGATCGACGCCCGCACCATCAACTCCATCCGTCTGTTCGACGACTCCGAGGGTCGCGAAATCCATGTGCGCGTGGGCCGTTACGGTCCGTATCTCGAGCGCATGGTCAAGAACGACGATGATCCCGACGGCGATCCGATCAGCCAGCGCGCCAACCTGCCCGACGATCTTCCGCCGGACGAGTTGACGATCGACTTCGCCGAAAAGCTTTTCGCCACACCGCAAGAGGGGCGCAAGCTGGGTGTCGATCCGCTGACCGGTCACGACATCGTCGCGAAGGAAGGCCGTTTCGGTCCCTACGTCACCGAAATCCTGCCCGAGCCGGAACCCGAACCCACGCCCCCCGAGCCCGATATCGTCCCGGTGCCGTCCGGCAACGACGGTGACGGTGGCGTCAAGACCGCGGTGAAGAAGGCGGCGGCCAAGAAAGCTCCGGCCAAGAAGGCGGCTGCGAAGAAGGCAACCGGCCCCAAGCCGCGCACCGGTTCTCTGCTCAAGTCCATGGACCTGGCGACCATCACGCTCGAGGATGCGCTCAAGCTGCTCTCGCTGCCCCGCGTCGTCGGAGTCGATCCGGAGTCCAAGGAAGAGATCCTCGCGCAGAACGGTCGATACGGCCCGTACCTGAAGAAGGGCACCGACTCTCGCTCGCTCGCCGACGAGGATCAGATGTTCACCGTCACCTTGGAAGAGGCGTTGAAGATCTACGCCGAGCCCAAGCGTCGGGGTCGTCAGGGCGAAGCCAAGCCGCCGCTGCGTGAGCTGGGCGTCGACCCGATCAGTGAGAAGCCGATGGTGATCAAGGACGGTCGCTTCGGGCCGTACGTCACCGACGGCGAGACCAACGCCAGCCTGCGCAAGGACGACGAGGTCGAGTCCATCACCGACGACCGTGCGTCGGAGTTGTTGGCGGACAGGCGCGCTCGTGGTCCGGTGAAGAAGAAGGCACCGGCGAAGAAGGCCGCCGCCAAGAAGGCTCCGGCCAAGAAGGCCGCAGCGAAGAAGGCCCCGGCAAAGAAAGCTGCTGCCAAGAAGACGGCCACCAAGACCACTGCCTCCAAGACCACGGCCGCGAAGAAGTCACCGGCCAAGAAGGCGCCAGCGAAGAAGACCGACACCGAGTAGCCGCCGAGCTCGAAGTTATGGACGTTTTCCGTGCCGTATCCATGCATAACTTCGAGTTCGCGGGTTCGGGTTGTCGGCCCCAACCACTAGGGTTGCGTGCATGGCGGGTGTGTTCGATCGATTGGTCGGTCAGGAAGATGTCGAGGCCGATCTGACGGCCGCTGCGGTAGCCGCTCGCACCGGCGTCGACTCGTCGGCGATGACGCATTCGTGGCTGTTCACCGGCCCGCCCGGATCCGGACGTTCCATCGCTGCCCTGTGCTTCGCTGCGGCATTGCAGTGCACCACCGAGGGCACTCCCGGGTGCGGGCACTGCCAGGCCTGCTCGACGACCATGGCCGGTACCCACGGCGATGTGCGACGCGTCGTGCCCGAGGGGTTGAGCATCAGCACCAAGGAGATGCGAGACATCGTCTCCATCGCCTCGCGTCGCCCCAGTACCGGGTTGTGGCAGGTGGTGGTGGTCGAGGACGCCGACCGGCTCACCGAGGGTGCCGGAAACGTGTTGCTCAAGGTCGTCGAGGAGCCGCCGGCCAAGACGGTGTTCCTTCTGTGTGCGCCGTCGGTCGATCCGCAGGACATCTCGGTGACTCTGCGCTCGCGGTGCCGGCATGTCTCGTTGGTGACGCCCACGGTGCCGGCGATCGCGCACGTGCTGCAGACCCGCGACAAGCTCGACGCCGAGACCGCGGAGTGGGCCGCGTCGATCAGCGGCGGCCACGTGGGCAGAGCGCGTCGTCTCGCCACCGATGAGGACGCCCGAGCGCGTCGTAAACGTGCCTTGGCACTGGCGTCGGCTGCAGCCCGGCCCAATCAGGCGTACCTCGCGGCCGAGGAGCTGGTGAAGGCCGCTGAGGACGAGGCCAAGGAAATGAGTGCCTCCCGCGACGAGGCCGAGACCGAGGAGTTGCGGACGGCTCTCGGTGCAGGCGGTACCGGCAAGGGTGCGGCGGGTGCGCTGCGTGGCTCGGCCGGAGTGCTCAAGGACCTCGAGAAGCGGCAGAAGTCGCGTGCCACCAGAACCGGTCGTGATTCACTCGATCGCGCGCTGATGGATCTGGTGGGCCTGTATCGAGATGCGCTCGCTCGCTCGTACGGATCGACCGCCACGGCAACCCATCCCGACATGGCCGAGCAGGTCGAGCGAATGGCAAAAGCCGTCTCGCCCGAGGCGCTGCTGAAGAGTATCGAGGCAATCCTCGAATGCCGAGAGTCGTTGGCAGTCAATGCAAAACCCAAGTTCGCGATCTATGCGATGGTGGCGACGCTGGGCGACGTGCTGCGTTAGGGGCCGAGCCCGCCTCGCCGCTCGAGGGAGGGCGATTTTCGTTTCGACGTGATGCTCCGTTAGACTCACCAACGCCGAAAGGCACGCCGCCTTAGCTCAGTCGGTAGAGCATTTCACTCGTAATGAAAAGGTCAAGAGTTCGATTCTCTTAGGCGGCTCCACCAGCAGGCCCTCGATACGCACCAGCGCGTCGGGGGCCTTTTTGGTTGTCGATCCAGCGCTGCATCGGCCTGTTCGTGACATCGGTCCTGCAAGATGACTTCATGCGAACCGATAGCACCCGCGGTGATCTGATGACAGCCATCGTCACCACCGGCAACGGTGGGTACGACAACCTCGTCGTGTCCGAGGTGCCGATACCCGTGCCGGGCCCCGGGGAGGTGCTCGTTCGAGTGTTGGCCGCGGGGATGAACAACACCGAAATCAATACACGCGTGGGCTGGTACGCGGACGGCGGGTGGAACGACGCGACGCCTTTTCCGCTGATTCAGGGCACGGACTGCTGCGGTCTCGTGTGTGCGAGTCCGGGGACGGACGAATCCATCGTCGGCCGCCGTGTCCTGGTTCGATCGTGCATGCGCGTCGACGGCTTCTCGTCGGGCGAGACGCGGTGGTTGGGTTCGGACATGGACGGCGCGTTCGCGCAGTTCGTCGTCGTTCCGGCGAGCGAGATCTTTCCGGTCGACTGTGGGTGGACCGATGCGGAGTTGGCGACGATTCCGTGTGCCTACGGCACGGCGGAGAACATGATCGCTCGCGCGGGGGTGCATCGAGGGTCGACAGTGCTCATCACCGGCGCGTCGGGCGGAGTCGGTTCTGCCGCAGTGCAACTCGCCGCTCGGCGCGGTGCCCGCGTGATCGGCGTCGCCAGCCGGGCCAAGCACGACCAGCTTCGCGAACTCGGCGTCCACGAGGTCTACGGGCGCGATGTCGACGTGGTGGACGCCCTCGGCAAGCACAGCGTCGATGTGGTGATCGACAACGTCGCAGGCGACGGTTTCGGTCCGTTGCTCGACGTCCTCGTTCGTGGGGGAACATACGTGTCCTCGGGTGCGATCGCAGGACCCATCGTCGCGTTGGATCTACGGACGATGTACCTGAACGACCTGACGCTCCTCGGCTGCACAGCCTGGGACGAGGACGTGTTTCCGAACCTCGTGTCGTACATCGAAGCCGGTGAGATTCGTCCTTTGTTGGCCGAGTCGTTTCCGCTCGAGCAGATCGCCGCCGCGCAGCAGCGCTTCCTGGAAAGGGACCACGTGGGGAAGTTCGTGCTCGTTCCTCCGGTGGTCCGCGATCAGGCGTGATCTCCAGGCACACTGGACAGAGTGTTCGCCTCCCTCGCCCCGGCTCGCCGTCGTCTCGTGTTCGTCTTACTCGCCCTCGTATTGGTCGCGGTCGTCGCGGCTGTGGCGGCCTTCGTGGCATCACGCCCCGCGAGCGACCCCGTCGCCAGCGTCGACCAGTCCGTGCCCGGCCCAGTGCTGCTGATCCCCGGGTTCGGCGGATCCACCGACTCGCTGGACGTGCTCGCGGCCGAACTACGGGAGGACGGTCGCGACGCCACAGTGGTGGCCCTGCCCGACGGTGGCGTCGGCGATCTGACCGTGCAGGCGCAGACCCTGCGCGACGCCGTCGACGCGGCTCTGGCTCGGACGGGAGCGACTTCGGTCGACGTCGTCGGGTATTCCGCCGGTGGGGTGGTGGCCCGGCTCTGGGCCGCCGACCTCGGCGGTGCCGAGCAGGCCCGACGCATCGTCACTCTCGGCTCCCCGCACCACGGCACTCAGGTGGCGGCTCTGGCGGCCCAGTTCGTGCCCGACCAGTGCGCGACCGCCTGTCAGCAGCTCGCCCCGGACAGTTCCGTGTTCGCCGCCCTGAACTCCGGGGACGAGACCCCGGAGGGTCCGCAGTGGGTGTCGATCTGGACCGAGTTGGATCAGGTGGTGACCCCGCCGACGTCGGCCGAACTCGACGGGGCCGTCAACATCCCCGTTCAGAGCGTGTGTGCGGACTCGACCGTCGATCACGGGAACCTGCCCCGCGATCCTCTGGTCGGCGCGATGGTCTCCGCCCAGTTGGACGGCGACTCCACCACCCAGCTCGGCGCAGCCGATTGCAGCCGTCTCAGCTCGTGATGTCCTTGGTGGTGAAGTTCGCCCACGCCGCGCCGAGAAGAACGACGACGTAGACGCCCTGCACACCGACGCCGCGCATCAGGTCCCGCGTCGGCACCGGGTCGCGGAACAGGTCGACGAACGCCAACCAGTATCGCGTCGGCAGGTACGGCGCGATGGCGTCGGCGGCGTCCAGCGTCAGCAGCAGCGAGCTCGCGATGAGGAACGCCAACGCGCCCAATGTCGCGGCGAGCGGGGAGTCGGTCAGGGTCGACAGGAAAAGGCCCATGGCGGCGACCCCGAGCATGGACATGGTCACGTAGAGCACGGCGATGACGGTGCGCGTGGCGACCTGTTCGTCGGTCAGCACTGTGCCGGACACGCTGGAGACGCCCCCCAGAGTCGTGACGTCGAACAGCGTCGTGCCGACGAAGTATGCGATGACGGCCACGACGACGACGGCCAGCAGCACGAACGCGGCAACCGAGATCAGCTTCGCCACCAGCAGTTTGGTTCGTCCCACCGGGCGGGCGAGCAGGTAGCGCAGCGTGCCGGCCTGGGCCTCCCCGGCGACGGCATCGCCTGCGATCACCGACACGGCGACGGGCAGGAACAGCGGGAGCACGATGGCGAGAGCTGCGAGCGGAAACAGCTGGCCGTTGGTGGTCACCGCAGAGAGGAAGGCGGGGCCTTCGCCGGGACGCGGACCGACGTCGGTGAGGGCGAGGAGGCCCGCGACGATGGTCGGCAGCAGATTGAGCAGAAGGATGACGACCCAGGTGCGGGGTCGGCTCAGCATTGCGCGCAGTTCGACGCCGATCATGCGGTCACCTCGGTCCGGGTGGCGCTGTCTCGAAGTGCGCCGGGGGCGTCGACTCTGTCGGAACTGGCCCCGGTGACAGCAAGCACGGACTGTTCGAGGCTCATCCGCTGCTCGCTCAGCTCACTCACCCGGACTCCGCCCTCGACGAGGAGCCGGTTCAGCTCGGCTGGGTCCTGATGCTCGACGACGATTTGCTGACCCACACGTTCGAGCACCGTGGCCCCGTCGACGCCGGAGAGCACGGAGACCGCGTGAGCGGGATCGGCGGTGCGCACCGACACCCGGCCGGTGGACCGCTGCATCGAGGACAGCTGGTCCTGCAGGACGAGTCGACCTCGGTCGAGCACTCCCACTCGGTCGCACAGTTGCTCCACCTCGGCCAGCAGATGGCTGGAGAGGAACACCGTGGTGCCCTGAGAGTGCAAGCCCAGCAGCAACTCTCGAATCTCGAGGATTCCCTGTGGGTCGAGTCCGTTGGTCGGCTCGTCGAGGATCAGCAGTTCGGGGGTACGCATCAGCGCCGCCGCCAGCCCGAGACGCTGCCGCATGCCGAGCGAGTACTGCTTGACCGGTCTGCGTCCCACTCCGGCGAGGCCCACCTGCTCGAGGGCTTCACCGACCCTGGTTTTCCGGGTCCGCCGGGACCCACCCGGACCGGCCGCGTCGAGCAGCGTGAGGTTTCTGCGTCCGGACAGGTTGGGGTAGGCGGCGGGGTTCTCGATCAGCGCCCCCACCCGTGGCAGCACGCTTCGGCGTCGCCGGGGCATCTCCTCGCCGAGCACCTGTATCTGCCCGGAGGTCGCCAGCACCAGGCCGAGCAGCATCCGCACGGTCGTCGTCTTGCCGGAGCCGTTCGCGCCCACGAAGCCGTAGATGTCGCCGGCGCGCACGTCGAGGTCGACACCGTCGACTGCCCGCACCGATCCGTAGCTCTTGGTCAGGCCGGTCGTGCGGATCATGTGGCTGCTCCTCCGAGCTGTTGGGCGGCGGTCGTCAGGGTTTCCGCGGTGACGGTGCCGGACAGCAGATAGCGACGCCGGTCGTCGGTGGGTCCGGTGACGAGGACGTTGAGTGGACCGAGCGACACCGCGACGCTGTCGTCGGTGACGATTGCCCCGGGGGCGGACTGCAACTGTTCGACGAGTCCGCCCGCGGCGCGTCGCGGCAGGGGAACGGCGAACAGTTCGGTCACGCCGCGGCCGTAGATTCCCACCGACCCCTGGCCGCGGGGGCGCAGATCGAGGCCGGACAGGGTCGACGGCAGGCCTGCGGTGTCGAGCCGGTCGGCGAACGAGGCGATGTCGCCACCGTCCTGCTGCTGCACGTCGGTACCGGGCGGGGGAACGAAACGGACGGTGTCGGCATCGGGGGTCTCGGAGGAGAAGTCGAGGAACGCGGTGCTGACGACCGGACGGGTGGCCCCGGCTCCCAGCACGTCGACCTGCAGCGGTAGCCCGCTGCCGGGGTCGACCCAGACGTCGACTCCGGTGACGGTGCTCTGCGGCTGGCTGGGGACGAGCCTCAGGCCAGGGGCGTCGCGACCGGCGATCCGGCGTGCCGGAAGCCGGGTGACCTCATCCGCGGTCGCCTCGCTCAGCAACCGCCGGCCCAGCTCCGGGGGGAGCAGGTCGGCCTCGCGTGGCAGGCGCAGGCTCGGTTCGGGGACCGGGGTCACCACGGCCGTGTTCTGCTCGTAGTCCCATCTCCACAGCCGCGTCGGGCTCCGGTAGAGACCGCGCTCACCGGCCAGACGCACGGTGTCGACGCGCCAGCTGTCCGGGGCGCGATACCAGGCACGCAGAGAGGTGGTGTCGCCGAGCAGATCCGGCAGGCCGCCGAGCCCCTCGGTCACCGGAATGATGACGCCGCCGACCGCCTGGGCGTAGCCCGAGTACGGCGTCTCGGTGGAGGACTTGACCTGTTCGAGCAGTTCGGTCGCGCCGATGTCGGACGGGTCGACGGGCAAGCGCGAGATCACCGAGGGAGTTGCGACGAGCACGGCGATGCCGAGCACCACCGCCAGCCACCGCCACTTCTTGCGCACCTCTTCGACCGTACGGACGTACCCGAGGTGCTGCATGTGAGCTGCACGACGCTCGCCGCTAGCCCCCGAGCGAGAACTCCGCGCGACCGTAACTCACACCGTTGATCTGGAGCTCGATGGAGTGTGGGCCGGGGTAGTACTTCCGTGTGGTCAGCGGCTCGAACGAATGTTGCCGCCGTACGTCGATGCTGTCACCGGGCGTGATCGTTCCGGTCGTCAGCTTGAACGTCTTCCCCGTCACCCCACCGTTGGCTTTGGTGTGGTGAACGATGTAGTCGATCGCAACCTTGGCCGGTTCGGTGCCGACGTTGCGGATCGAGGCCGTGAATTCCACTCTTCCGCCCATGGGCAGCTCCGTGACGTCGAGGGTGGGGCCGTCCACCTCGAGGTCGGCCGGAGCGAACCCGAGCAGCTCGAGTGCGTCCTGGTTCCCCTTCTTGATCACCGTCCGAAGTGCATGTCGCACAAGCTTTTCGGTGTGCGCGTCCGGGCTGTCGAGCCATCGGGTGGTGGTCCCGACGACCAAGTCCGGGACGTCTCGGCTGACATCGTTGAGATGGTTCGCGACAGAACGTCGAACGTAATCACTGTCGTCTCGGTAGAGCCGGTCCAGGATCGGCACCGTGACGCCCGGGCGCGCGAGTATTTCGGGGACGCGCACCGACCACGGAAGATACGGGCGGGTGCCCTCAGACGCCAGACGCCGCACATGCTCGTCCGAGGATGTCGTCCAGTCCGACGCGATTGCGAGCGACCGATCCAGGTCGGCTCGAAGAAACGAGCGGATGGCGAATTCCGAGCTGAGTCGGCCGGTGAGCTCGGCGAGCAAGGCCATTCCGTCGTCGAATGCGCTCGAGGTGTTCTCCTCGACGGCCTTCGATGCGACAGCGCTCGTGACCGGCCAGATCGACCAGCCCCGGAAGTCGGGATCGGTGGCGGCACGTCGGATGATGCGGGCGAACTCCGTGTAGGTGCCGGGCAGTGCCGAGAGCAGGCCGTCACGCAACAGATCTGCGCGGGCTCGAAGCGCGAGTGGACCCAGCCGATCGATCGATCCTTCGAGTACCGACAGATTTGCGCCCGGAGCGGCGGTGCGCATGGTCCGAAACAGCGTGCCGGCCGCGTCCGGGCCGAGGAGTTCGTCGGCGAAAGGCATGAGAGCTTCTTACCCGACGACTCTGCTCCACGGGGTCGGCGGGGTTCGACGCTGTGTCGAGGGCTGCGCGGGAGGGTGAAATCACCAGGGCCGACACCTATTTTTCGGGCTGCGCCAATGGCGGCTGTGGTAATCGGAGTGGGATAACCTTCGTCGAATATCAAAGTGCTGAGCGGCTGGTCGACTCGGTTTCTCCGGCCGGACCGGTCTTTCTGCGCGGTGGGCTACAACCCTGGGGGTCGCGTCATGCCCGTCGTCTGTGTCGAGTGGAACCAGAGCCACTGTTGTCGGACTCGATTCGGTGAGCACGCACTGTGAGCGGCTGGGTGTGGGTGGTGGTCCTCAACGGGATCACCGCTGCCGCGTATCTGGGGATCGTGCTGTTCATCGTCCGTGGGCTGATGCGGACCGGACAGCTGCGCAACAACAGGTTGGCGGTGGCCACAGCAGCGATCTTCCTGACCTGCGCCGCGCATCACCTGGTGCACGCGGTGCACTTGTGGACAGGATTCGACGGCCACGCCTCGCATCTCGCTGCAGGTTCAGGCGGGGGGATGCTCGACGCGATGCGGGAGTCGATGGGCGGCACCCTCGACGTCGCGGTGACGGCATCGACGGCACTTGCCGGTGTGATCTATCTGGGGATGCGTCGCTTCTACGGTCCGTTGCTCCGCTCGCCTTCGATGTTCGACGATGCGAGCGAGGCTCGATACCGGCAGCTGGCAGCCAACCTGCCGCACACGTCCGTTCTGGTCGTGGACTGCGATCTACGATTCGTCCTCGTCGAGGGTGCCGGTCTGGTGGCCGAGGGCTACGACCCGCGGCGGATGGAGGGGCAGCTGCTCCGAGACACGGTGTCGCCGGAAGCCTTCGCGATGCTCGAGCCGCATTACCTGGCGGCCGTGGCGGGTGAGGAGATTTCGTTCGATACCGTCAGCCCCCGAACGGGCGCAATCTTTCAGGTCGAAGCGAGGCCGTTGCGGGATGATTCGGGCCGGATAGTCGGTGCCATGGTGCTCTCCGAGGACGTCTCCGCCGAGCGGGCGGCGCGAGCCGAACTCGAGCAGGCCCGGGCCTTTCGTGACGCGGTGTTGACTGCTTCACCGGACATCACGACCGTCACCGCCGTCGATACCGGGCGGGTGACGTGGGCTTCTCGCAGCCTGCGGTCGCTACTGACCGGACCGACTTCGGATGGAGCGGTCGAGGACGGTCGGGTGCCGTGGCTCGGACTCGGTCGGTCCGACGACTCCACTGACGGCGAGGATCGATTGGACGGGGTGGTGGAACAAGATGTCGAGGTCGTCCGAGCGGCGGACCGAACCGCGGCATCGCTTCCGGAGGGCGAGAGCGTCAGTATCCGGTATCGGGTACTCGCGGCCGACGGCTCGCTGCGGTGGTTGTCTCGACGCACCACGCCCTTTCGACGTGGGCCGTCGGGTGAGGTGTCGGAGGTCCTCTCGGTGGTGCGGGAAGTGACCGACGTCGTCGAGGCGGAACTCGCGCTCGAGCGAGCGGCCCTGCAGGATCCGCTGACCGGGCTGCCCAATCGGATGCTGCTGCTCGACCGTATCGGCTCGGCGATCGCACGCGGTGAGAGCACGGGAGCCGCTGCTGCGGTGCTGTTCTGCGATCTCGACGGATTCAAACGAGTCAACGACACCGGCGGGCATGCTGCCGGTGATGCGGTTCTCGTCGAGGTTGCGCGACGGCTGCGGTCGGTGCTGCGAGCCAACGATTCGATCGCCCGTGTCGGCGGTGACGAGTTCGTCCTCGTCGTCGATGCGTTGCCGGCCGAGCGCGGTGCCGACAAGCGTGCCGGTGCCGGGTTGGCGGAACGCGTCGCCGAGCGCATCCGAGCGGTTCTCGCCGCGCCGATCGTGTATCAGGGCAGCCAGTACGTGGTGTCGGCCAGCGTGGGCATGGTGTTGGTTCGCAAGGGTGCCAGCGCGCAGGAGGTACTGCGGGACGCGGATTCCGCGATGTACCGGGCCAAGCAACTCGGTAAGGACCGGATCGAATTGTTCGACGACGCGCTGCGCGCGAACGCCCTCGAGCGTGCTTACATCGAGCGGACCTTGCGGAGTGCCCTCGATCCCGAACACCGCGGAGCTGCGAGGCTGAACGTCGTCTATCAGCCGGTCTACGACCTGGACAGCAGAGCGCTCACGAGCTTCGAGGCACTCGCGCGCTTGCGTGACGACGAGGGCGCAGGAATTACGCCGGACCGATTCATCCCGGTGGCCGAGGACACCGGTCTGATCTCCGAGCTCGGGGAGCGTGTGCTGGACGACGCACTGGGAACTCTGGTGCGATGGCGTACGGCGAACCCGCTCGATTCGGACTCGGGTGTCCCCGTCACGATTGCCGTCAATCTCAGTGCCCGGCAGGCTCAACACGTGGACATGGCTGCTGTGGTGAGCGCGGCTCTGGGACGGCACCGAATGGCTCCGGCGGACCTGATTCTCGAACTCACCGAGTCGGTGCTGCTCGAGTCCGGCTCCTCGATGCTGCGTCAGCTCGGTGAACTGCGTGAGTTGGGTGTCGGCATCGCCATCGACGACTTCGGCACCGGATTCGCGAGCTTGCGTTATCTGGCCACACTGCCGGTGAGTGCAGTGAAGATCGATCGGTCGTTCACCGCCACGATGACCAGCGACGAGACGAGCAGCAGCATCGTTCGGGCGATCATCAACCTTGCCCGAGATCTCGAGTTGGGGTGCGTGGTCGAAGGCATCGAAACCCCCGACCAGCTCGACGCCTTGCCGAGTTTCGTTCAAGGACAGGGCTATCTGTTGGGTAGGCCCGCCGAGGTACCGTCGAACACGTGGATCTCGTAACCCCGAAACGGGAAGGATCCACCGTGTGCGGGCGTTGACTCCAGATAATGGACGACACCCTCTCTGCACCCACTCGACTCTGGACGCCGTCGCGCGTCCTGATCACGCGGTCTGCATCGGAGCTTCCCCACACTGGGGAGATAGTTCGACGGTGCGAAGCGGCCGGTGTGACCGAGATCGACGTGCTGCCCGGTGACCGCCTGACGGGTCTACGGGGCGAGACCGAGCGAGAGACCTACGCGCGAGCCAAGACGACGATGGCCGTGGTGGTCGCACCACCGAGTGTGCTGAAACCACAACCGATTCCGCCGAGCGCCGACTGGCGTATCGATCTGGCGAAGGGATGCCCGGCCCACTGTCAGTACTGCTATCTGGCGGGGTCGTTGTCCGGGCCGCCGATCACCAGGGTGTTCGCCAACATCGACGACGTACTGTCCGGCATCGGTACCCACGCAGGCCGCGGCACGATCACCTCCGGCACCGAGGAACGTGGGCACGAGGGAACCACCTTCGAGTTGTCCTGCTATACGGATCCGTTGGGTATCGAGCATGTGACCGGATCCCTCGCCGAGGCCGTTCGTCGAGTGGGCGCGGGGGATTACGGCGATGACGTGTCGTTGCGCTTCACGACCAAATTCGACGACGTCACCGAGTTGGTGACGTTGGACCACCGACGCCGTACCCGAGTTCGCTTGTCGGTCAATGCCGATGACATCGCTCATCGGTTCGAGGGCGGAACTGCGCGGATGCCTGCTCGAATCGAGGCGCTACGGCAGCTTGCGCTGGCCGGATATCGAGTGGGGCTCACCATCGCTCCGATCATGCCCATCCCGGGGTGGCGAGAGCATTACGGCCGACTTCTCTCGAATGTCGCCGAGGCGTTGGGTGACGTTCCCGATCTGGACCTGACCGCCGAGATCATCACCCACCGATTCACGCCGTCGAGCAAGGACGTGCTGTTGAGCTGGTACCCGGGGACGAAGCTCGAGATGGACGAAAGTGCCCGCACAGCAAAGAGAAACAAGTTCGGTGGCGTGAAGTACGTCTACCCGAAGGACACCATGTCGGAAATGCGGACGTGGTTCGTGGAAGAACTCGAATCAGTCCTACCCGAAGCGCAGCTGCTGTACTGGACGTGACGAAGCCCGACCTCCGTCGTGCGATGGAGGTCGGGCTGCGAAAGCGTAGGAGTTACTTCATCTTTCCGAACGTGGCGTCGATATCTGCCATCTCCATCTCGGCCGTCTGCTGAATGAGCTCCATGAGGTCGGTGTCGAGTCCGGGCGCGAACTCCTCGAGTCGCTCGGGTGAGATCTTCATCGGAGCGCCGGCGGGGGCCTGCTCACTGGCATCGAGGTCGGTGCCGTCCTTGGACGGCGACATGCCCTGGTAAATGCGTCCGGCCTCGGACGCCCCGGTGAGGTCGAAGCTGTACTGCTTGCTCTGCAGGCCGAGTTCGACCAATTTCTGGACCTCCGGGAACTTCTCGGCGTTGGTCTTCGGAATCGGCAGCGTCTTCTTCCACTCGACGCCGAGGGTTTCGAGGGCCTTCGCGTAGCCGTTCTCGTGCGCCTGGTCGCGCACGATCAGGTACGAAATAGTCGATCGCGCAGCCTTGTTGGCGGTCATCTCGTACATCCGGCATTTCTGGAGGCGGCCGGTCGACTCGAGCATCAGGTTGTACATGAGGTCGAGAACCAGATTGCCGGAGTTGTAGACGTAGCTACCGCTCCACGGGTTGCCGACGGAGTCGACCGGCAGTGCGCCCTGTGCTCCGACGAGGTAGTGGTGGATATTGCCCTGTGACAGAGCGAGATTCAACGGAGTGGCTCCGCCCGCACCGGGCGTGTCCAGCGGGTCTTCCAGCTTGCCCTGGTACTGCGGCGAGCCGTCCAGCAACCGTGAGATGGTGGTGCCGATGAGCTCGACGTGACTGATCTCCTCGGTGCCGATTCCCTGGATCAGATCGCGGTACGGCTTGGCCGCAGCCCCACGAAAGTTCATGGCCTGGAACAGATACTGCATCATCGTGCGCATCTCGCCGAACTGTCCACCGAGGCCCTCCTGAAGGGCGTTCGCGGCGGCCGGATCGGGCTCGTCGGTGGCAATGTCGTGAATGAGTGACTGAACGTGCAGGTACATGGAAACCTCCGAATGGCGACCAGCAAAGTTTGCTGCCCTCACCCAGTGGTTGCCCGCAACGCCGTCGTCCGAATCCTGGGCCCCCTCCGCATGGCCGTGGGCAGGCGATCTAGTCGTTGCTCTGCGCCCGGTACATCGAACCTGCGCTGTTTCGCTCGAGAAACCCGGTGTCGACGAGCTCGCGTCGCAATGTCGCGTAGTCGTCGCCGAAGAAGCTGCACAATTCGTTGACCTGATGCTCCGAGGACCATCCCGTCGTACTCAGCTGGCGTGCGATTGCCTTCAGAAATTCGGGTCGGTCCCGGCTGTACCGAGACATGTCGGTCGGTGGGGGCGTCGTGCGCGGAAGATTCCGAAAACTCTTCACGGTGTTCTCGTCCACAACGAGTCGATCGTCCACCCGGGTCACCACCGACAGGGTCAGCAGGCGTGCGATCGCTTTGTGTGTCGCACGGACCGACAGTGACGTGTGGGATTGCAGCGCAGCCAGTGTCGAGACTCCACTGCCGATCGCGAAGAGGACCGCCCGAAGATCCGAATCCGCGAGAGCATGAAGCACGCCGGTCGCGTGGTCCAGCAGCGGCGCATCGTCGTGCACGCCGATGGACTCGAACCGCAGCGGAACCCCGGTGGCGGACACCATCTCGTCGGTGAAATCGACCTCGCGAACGGGCTCCGATCGCTTCTTCAGAAGGCCGATTCCCGGAAGCGTCAGGGTCTCGATGTCGTCGGCACCGAAACGCAGAATGGCATTCCACAGAGGATTCGACCCGGCCGGAGAGAACGAGTTCTCTACGGCGGCAACGCCTCCCATCGCAACGTGTGGCCACAGAGTACGGAGGATCCGTGCGTTCGACACCAGGGATTCATCGTCGATCCAGACCAGGTCGAATGGGCCGATGTCGTGCAGATCCCGAGGGGGCAAGTCGAACAAGGACTCGGTGACCGACTCGCTGGGACTAGCGACGAAGTTCCAGAGTTGGGGCGAGACTTCGGGTGCCGCCGATTCGAGAGCCCGCGACAATGCGGTTCCGGCGCTGCCGGCACCCACGGTGACCACTTTCTTCGGTTGCAGCATCGCAACCAGGCCGGACAGCAACGCGTCAGCGCGCGCGGTGGAGTGCTGTGGATTGCTCGCCATGGTGTACCTCTCCTCCGAGATCTCGAACGTTCGGGCAGCACGCTGCTGCGGTGAGCGGATCAGAGAGCGTCGAATCGCTCTCGTGCACTGTCGATTTCGTGCATGTGAGCGGCCGCCCAGGCCAACAGCACGTCGACGGGTGCCCGAAGAGTTTTGCCCAGTTGCGTCATTCGATACTCCACCGCCACCGGGCGAGTACTGAGAACCGTGCGTTCGATGATTCCGTTGCGTTCGAGCTTCCGCAGCGTTGCGGTGAGGGATTTCTGAGTCACCGCCGGAATTGCACGGCGCAGATCGTTGAATCGGCAGGGGCGCTCGCACAGTTCGTTGAGCACCTGAAGTGACCATTTGTCCAGTACCTGATCCAACAGCTCACGGTGAGGGGCACTGATCGTCAGTTCTGTAGCGGCATCGGCGGTATCGGTCATGAAACCAGGTTCCCTTGAAGTGTCCTTTGTGTACCAAGTATCAATGCTATACCGCGATTCGGTCACCACGAAAGGAACTCCATGAGCGTCACTCGATTCACCCCGTCCGGCATGATGCAACCCACCCCGTATCACCACGTAGCAGTGGGCCAGGGGTCTCGACATATCCACGTCAGCGGTCAGATTGCGCGCAACGAGGACGGGTCGGCGATCGCCGAGAACGACCTCGCCGGGCAGGTGGCGCAGGCGCTGCGCAACACCGCGATCGGATTGGCCGGTGCAGGAGCAACATTCGAGGACGTCCTGCGGCTGACGTTCTACGTCACGCACTGGGCTCCGGAGCGGATCGGTGAGTTCATGGACGGCGTCACCCGCGTCGTCGAGGAGATCGGACTACCTACTCCGATGCCACCTGCGTCGCTGATCGGCGTGGACTACCTGTTCGAGCCCGACGTTCTCGTCGAGGTGGAGGCCACCGCGATCCTGGACTGACCTGCTGGCCGGTGAATTCCGGGGGCCGTCGAAGTCATACTCTCGAATCCAACCGACCCCAGGAGTGACATGGCCATACTGACCTACAACATGCATGTTTCCCTCGACGGCTACATCGAAGACTCGGCGGGCAGTCTCGACTTCTCGGTGCCCGACGCGGAGTCACATCGATTCTCCAATCGGCAGACCGAAGCGACCGCTGCGTTTCTGTTCGGACGCCGACTGTACGAGGCCATGGATGACTTCTGGACAGATCCGGAACGCCTCGACGGCGACGAAGTAGAGGCGGAGTTCGCCGAGCTGTACAAGGCCACTCCCCGGATCGTCTTCTCCGACACCCTCGACTCCGTTCCCGACGGCTGCCGCCTGGTGCGCAGCGCAGACGCGATCGCCGAGGTGGAGCGGCTCAAGCGGGAGACCGAGGGAACGCTGGCTGTGGGAGGAGCAGCCTTGGCAGCCTCACTGGTCGACCTGATCGATCAATTCGAGGTCATCCTGCTGCCGACGATCCTGGGCAGTGGCAAGCCCTACTTTCCGGTGGGACATCACCTCGACCTCGTTCTCGCCGAACAGAAGCTCTTCCCGGTATCGGGATGGATGTACCTGCGCTACAGCGTCTCTCGCTGACCGGCGTCGGGTGCTTTCTCGTCGGGCGCACAATGAACACATGGATACCGGAGATGGTCGCAGCTGGCTGACGCTGCCCTCGCATCAGTTGTGGCTCGACACCGAATCGTCGAGGCTTCTCGATTTCGGAACCACACTCGACCACCCGGCCGGTGGTGCCGCGTGGTTGGACGACCGAGGGAACCCCGACCTCGATCATCCGGCCCATACGTACATCACCGCGCGGATGGCGCATGTGCACTTTCTCGCCTCGATGCTGGGACGGCCGGGGTCTCGGAGGAAAGCCGATCGGGTGTTCGAGGGATTACTGACGACGTTGCGAGACAGCACGAACGGTGGTTGGTTCGAGTCCAGTGCCGACGCGTTCTCGCCCGAAGCAGTGAAATCGGCCTACACGCATGCCTTCGTGGTACTTGCCGCGTCGGCTGCTACCGCAGTGGGGCACCCCCATGGCCGACAGCTTCTCGAGGAGGCACTTGATACCGTCGAACGTCGTTTCTGGGACGATCATCACGGGATGTGTTCGGACACATGGACTGCGGACTGGTCCGTGCTCGACGACTACCGCGGGATCAATGCCAACATGCACATGGTCGAGGCACTGCTGGCCGCTGCAGATGCCGGCGCACCGCGGATCTGGCGCGAGCGGGCACTGCGCATCTGCGACAACGTATGTCGCTGGGCCGAAGCGAACGACTGGCGTGTTCCGGAGCATTTCACCGCCGAGTGGATCCCGCAGCTCGAGTACAACAGCGACGACACCGCCAACCAGTTCAAGCCCTACGGAGCCACAGTCGGCCATGGATTCGAGTGGGCCCGGCTTCTCGTGCAGGCAAGCCTCGATGCGAGCGGGCACGACCGTATCGCCGCCGCCCGAGCGCTCTACCACCGCGCAGCGGTCGACGGCTGGCAACCCGGGCCAACGCCCGGATTCGTCTACACCACGGACTGGTCGGGGGAGTCGGTCGTGACCGAACGTCTGCACTGGGTGCTGTGCGAGGCGATCGGTGCGGCGGCGACACTCGCGCGCCACACCCGAGAAGACCGCTACGAGCAGGACTACCGCACCTGGTGGGATGTCGCCGCCGAATACTTCCTCGACCGCGCCGACGGCTCCTGGCATCACGAACTCGACAGCAGCAATCGTCCGGCCGCGACGGTGTGGAGCGGCAAGCCCGATCTCTACCACGCCGTCCAGGCGACGTGGATCAGTCGATACGAACCGGGTTCGAGCATGGTGGCTGTGCTGCAGCGCAATTCGCACTGACGTCCATCAAAGACAGCCGAGCACCAAGCCTCAGAGCACTTCCGCCACCAGTCTGTTGCTGACCGATCCGACACCGTCGATCTCCACGCTCACGTGATCGCCCGGCTTCAGCAACAGCTGCGGCTTACGGCGATATCCGACGCCACCGGGGGTGCCGGTGAGAATGACGTCACCGGGCTCGAGGGCGGTGAACGTGGAGATGGTCGCGATCAAGTTCGGCACCGTGAACAGCAACTGCGACAGATCCGATTCCTGTACCTTCTCGCCGTTGACGACGGTGCGGATGCCGCAGCTCGCGAGGTCCACCTCGCCGGGGCAGATGATGCGGGGGCCGAGGGGAGTGCTTGCGTCCCATGCCTTTCCCTGCATCCACTGGTGCGTCCTGTACTGGAAGTCACGCATCGTGATGTCGTTGGCGACGGTGTAGCCCAGAACGTGGTCGAGCGCGTTCTCCTCGGTGATGCGCCGGCCGGAGCGTCCGATGATCACCGCCATCTCGCCCTCGTAGTCCACCTCTGCACTCTCCGGCGGTACGGCGATGTCGTCGTAGGCCCCGATGAGACTGGAGGCGTACTTGGGAAACATCACCGGATACGTGGGGAACTCGCGTCCGGTTTCGGCGATGTGGTCGCGGTAGTTCAGGCCGACACAGATCACTCGGGCCGGGTCGGTGACCGCCGGGAGCACCCGCACGTCCGAGATCGGCAGGCGCTCCTGGGTCAGCCGATCCGCGCCGGCGAGTGCCTCGAGCGAGCTGGTCCGTCCGATCGCGTCGATGCCCTGCAGCGGAATCAGAGTGTCGCCGTCGACCTCGCCGACTCCGCGAATGTCGTTGTGCTCGTAACTGATGTAGGCCATCGGTCAGATCTCGCTCTCACTCGTCTTGCGCCAGCTCGCCAGTTGTCCGCCCCACAGATTCACCGACGCGGGTACCGGACGCCACTGCCGCGTCACGTACGTGGCTCGGTCGTCGTGGAACTTCTCCATCTCGGCCGAGAGCTCGATGTGGTTGCCGGCGAGATCGTCGAAGAAGACGAACAGGTTGTTGCCGGGGCCGTGACGGCCCGGGCCCCAGACGACGTCGACGCCGATCTCGGTGAGGCGATCGCACCAGGACTTGAAGTCCTCCCACTCGGCGAGGTCGTAGGAGTAGTGGTCGAGATTGCCGGGGTTGCCGTTCTCGACGACGGCCAGGGTGTGGTGATCGCGGTCGCTGCGTAACCACGCGAACTTGCCGTCCTCGAGCTGATCGGAGATGCGGAACCCGACGGTGTCGACGAAGAACGAGACCATCTGCGCCACGTTGTCGGTGCCGAGAGTGGTGTGCTGAAACTTGATCGGGCGTCGTCCCGGATCGGCAGCGTTCTCACCCTGGCGCGCGACCGGCCCGTGGAAATGCACCGTCGTGCCGTCGGGGTCGGTCACCGAGATGCCCGACGGTACGCCGACGGCATGGTCGATCACGGACGGATCCAGATCCGCGACATCGTGGCCTGCGTCCTTCAGTCGCGCGGTGATTCCGGCGATACCGTCGGAGTCGCGGACTTCGAAGCCGTAGTGAGACAGTCCTTTCGGACCTTCGGTCAGATCGAGAACATGGTGTCCGAGGCCCCAGCCGAGGCGCAGGCCGCCGCTCGCGAGTTCCTCCTGCACCGTCAGACCGACGGTGCGGCCGTAGAAGTCGGCGGTGGCGGCGACGTCGGGAACGGTGAAACCGATGTGCGAGACGGCGGTCTGTCGCAGCGTGCCCACAGCACCACCTTCCTGCAGTGTGTTCCTGGTCGGAGTGGTCATGTCAGTGATCCGCCTTTCGGGGCGTCGATGGGGTGGGAACGGGGGCGTCGGTGTAGACGGTGACCCGAACCCGGTCGCCGCGGCTCGGGGGCAAGAGGTGTCCGACGAACACGCTGTGGTTCAACCAGTTCCACTCTTGGTCGGCCACTTCGAATCGAGGGTTGGTCGAGCAGTACCAGCGGTCGACGTCGGCACCGCCGCCGGAGAAGATGCGCTCCATGGTGGCGTCGTCCTGGGTGCCCCAGCCCTCGTTGGTGACCATGATGGGCACGTTGTCGTCGGTGACGATCGTGTAGCGAGCCCACAGATGGGTGACGCCGTCGGCGCGTACGAGGTTCCAGTCCGCACCGCCGGGCAGGATCGTTCCGGATCCGGCCGGTCCCTGGAATCGGCCGCCGGTGATCGGGATGACCCGGCGCATTCCG
Source organism: Rhodococcus cerastii (assembly GCF_033042195.1). Classification (NCBI taxonomy): domain Bacteria; kingdom Bacillati; phylum Actinomycetota; class Actinomycetes; order Mycobacteriales; family Nocardiaceae; genus Rhodococcus; species Rhodococcus cerastii. The sequence goes on along the minus strand of NZ_JAWLKF010000006.1, from coordinate 51,314 downwards.
TGCGGGGTCGGCCCGATGACCACCGGAGGAGCCAGCTCGACGTCGAGGGTGAAGACGTGATTCATTGTGGGCATGGACATCTCACTCACCTGCCGGCAGCAGTCGCCCGGCCGCAGGTGACGCTGCCGCATCGATCGGGGCCGCATCGAGGCCCTTCGGGGCTCCGCCGGGGATGACGAGGGCGATGAGCGCAGCCAGGACGGTGGCCCCGGCACAGACGTAGATTCCCATGTCGAGTCCGGTTTCGAGGGCCGTACGGGCAAGCGGTGCAACGAGATCCGAGATCGGGCCGAGATCGGCGTTGGCCACCGCCAACGGTCCGCCCTGCTCGGCGACGCCGGAGGCCACGCCCACCGCCTCGGGAGGGAGGGAACCGTCGGACAGGTTGGAGGTGAGGGTGGCTCCGGCAACTCCGAAGGCCACGGCGCTGACGATCGCGGGGCCGAGGCTCTGGCCGGTTTCGCGAACGAGACTGGTGACCGCGCTTGCCATTCCGGCGTAGTCGATGGCGACGGCTCCGACGGCGACGGCCGTCAGTGCGGTGAACATGGTGATGAATCCGGTGCCGAGCAGCAGGATCGGGCCGGTCATGGCGAGCAGTGAGGTGGAGTCGCCCGGTAGCTGAGCCATCCATATCTGACCGATGGCCAGTGCCGAAAGCCCGGTGACCAACAGGGTGCGGGCCGCGACGCGCATCAACAGGCGCGGGAGCAACGGAGTGAGGAGCAGCGGTACGGCTTGGATGAGGGCGAACGGTAGAGCTGCCTGCAGCGGGCTGACGTGCAGGATCGCTTCGAGTTTCACGCTGAGTGCGTAGGCGGTTCCGATGAACCCGAACATCGCGAGCAAACCGATCAGGGCGGCCGCCGCGAAGGCGGGCGTACGGAAGAGCGCGAGGTTCAGCATCGGGGTGCGGGCTCGCTGCTCGCTGATGACGAACGCGACGAACGACGCTACGGCGAGAACGAAAGTGCCCACGATGACGGGGCTCGAGTAGCCGTCCACGGAGCCCTGGATCACCGCGTACAGCAGCGCAAGCAAAGCGACGGCGATGGTGATCTGGCCGGGCCAGTCGAGTCCGCGTCCGGCGGGATGACGCGAGTCGACGATCACCGCGGCGCTGACGGCTGCGGTGACGAGACCCAGCACGGCGGGAATGGCGAACGACCAGCCCCAGCTGAAGTGTTCGGCGGCGAAGCCGCTGATCAGCGGGGCGATCATGGCACCGAACGCCAGGCTGACCGCCCAGAGAGACAGGGCGCGGGCTCGTTCCTGACGTTCCGGGGTTGCCGAGACCAGCATGGCCAGTGACGTGGGAAAGATTGCGGCAGCGCCGAGTCCGGCGATGGCCTGCCCGGCGATCAGCTGCGTCAGAGTTCCCGACGTTCCGGCGACGACGTCTCCGACGAAGACGAGCACGCCGCCCCAGCCGAGCAGCCTCTTGCGGCCGAACATGTCGCCCAGCACGCCGAAGTTGAGCTCGAGGATGGCGGTGGGAAGGATGAACGCGGCCGGGATCCAGGCCAGCGCCGCAGCGCTCGCTCCGAGGTCGCGTTGGATCACGCCGAGAATGGGCGCTGCGAGCGAGACGCCCATCTGGGCGACGCCGATCGCGAGGCAGCAGGCGATGAGCGTGCCGCGATCCAGCGTGTGTTGGGTGGGTTTCATGTGTTCCTCGTCCGGAGGCCGTGTCCTGTAAAGCAGGACTGCTGTTGTTTAATACAGGACAGTGTTCATGGCCTGGATCACAGCTGTCAAGGGTGTTGGTTCGTTTGATGACACTGCAGTCCTGACAGTCAGAACTATGATGACGACATGGCTTCGGAAACTAGTGGATACAGAGAACGCAACAGCACGGCCGACCGCGCGCTGATCATCCTGGGCATGTTCACCGAGGATCGGCTGCAGATCAGCGCGAACGATGTTGCCGAGGCTCTCGGCAGTGCCCGCTCCACGGCATATCGATATCTGCAGACGTTGGTCGGCGCATCGTTTCTCGAGGAAGCCCCCAACGGCGGCTTTCGGTTGGGTGTCGCGGTACTCGAACTTGCTCGATTGGCCCGGCGCGGTTACGGATTGACGACGATCGCCCAACCGGTGATGCGCGAACTTGCCGATGAGGTGGGCGAAACCGTGTTGCTCACCAGGCTCGTCGACGACACGGCAGTGTGCATCGAGCGGTGTGAGGGAGCCAAGCAACTGGTGCGCCTGAGCTACGAGCGGGGGAGTCGACTGCCCATCAACGCCGGCGCGTCGGCGCTGACGCTGTTGGCCTGGTTGCCGGAGAAGGAAATCCGCTCGATTCTGGGTCGTCACGAGCTGCAACGCTTCACCGATCGAACGTTGACCGACGTCGATCGCCTCGTCGATCGCCTCGAGCGGATCCGCACCACCGGCTACGGCCTGACTGTCGCCGAGGTGGATCCGGATGCGATGGGAATCGCCGCACCGATCTTCGACGAGTCCGGTTCGTTGGCAGCGGCATTGAGCATCGTCGCGATCAGGCGTCGAGTCCCGGAGGACCGGACCGACGTGCTCGTCACCGCAGTGCGGGCCGCGGCGCAGACGCTGTCGACGAGATTGGCCGTCGTCAGTTCGTAGCGTGTCCTATTTTATGGGACAGCATTCCTATTTAACGTGATGCACGCTACGTTGGTGGTGTGGATACGAGATTCGACACCCTCTACGACGTAGCGATCTGCGGCGCCGGTCCGGTCGGGATGACCGCGGGCCTGCTGCTCGCTGCACGAGGGCTCCGTGTCGTCGTTCTCGAGCGGCGCTCGACGACGAGCGACGAACCCAAAGCGATCAGCATCGACGACGAGGCGCTGCGCACCTATCAGCAGGCAGGTGTGATCGACAGAATCCTGCCGATCGTCGTGCCCGGCACCGGAACCCGCTACTACGGACTCGACGACGAACCGCTGTTCCACGGCGGCGCGGAGAGCGCCTACCGATTGGGCTACCCGTTCAAGAACCCGTTCGCGCAACCGGACCTCGAGCGTGTGCTGGCCGAAGCGCTGCACACGGCGCGCAATGTCACCGTTCGGTTCGACACCGAGGTCACGTCGATCGTGCAGGACGCGGACGCCGTGGCCATCGAAGCGGGCGGACGCACGGTGCGAGCCCGCTACCTCCTCGGTTGCGACGGCGGACGATCGACCGTCCGAAACCTGCTCGGTATCGGGATGATCGGACGCAGCCACCCGGAATTGTGGTTGGTGGTCGACACGCTCGGCGACCCGCACATAGAGCGCTACGGCATGCACCACGCCGATCCGAGCAGGCCGCACGTGGTGGTGCCGGGTCTCGGTGGCCGCTGTCGATACGAATTCCGCCTGTTCGAGGGGGAGGGTACGGCCACCGACGCGCCGCCGTTCGAGCTCATCGAGAAACTCGTCTCGCGCTACCGGCCGATCACACCCGCCCAGGTCGAACGAGCCGTCAACTATCGATTCCACGGCCTCGTAGCCGATCGATGGCAATTGGGGCGCTGCTTCCTGCTCGGCGACGCCGCACACATGATGCCGCCGTTCGCCGGTCAGGGTCTGAACTCCGGCATTCGTGACGCCGCGAACCTGACGTGGAAGTTGGCCGGCGCGCTCGACGGTTGCCTGCATGAAAGTGTGCTGGCCACATACCAATCCGAGCGCGGCCCGCACGCCGCCGCGGTTGTTCGCGCGTCCGAGCGGTTGGGTCGCGTGGTGATGACGACCAACCCTCGCATCGCGGCCAGGCGCGACGAGTTGGTCCGGGCCGCACTGGCCACCGAGAACGGGCGACGCTGGTTCGAGACCATGGCCTATCGTCCGCCGTACCGATTCGCCGACGGGCTCGTGCTCCCGGGTGACGACACCGGGAGCGTCATCGGGCAGCCCCGGGCCTTCGACTCGGCGACCCGAACCATCCGCCCGCTCGACGAGATACTCGGAACCGGTTGGGCGCTGGTGGGAGTCGACGTGCACGACACGGCGGAATGGGCGCACGCACGTGATATCGGGCGCGGCCTACACGCCGTCGAGGTCGCCGTGCCCACCGATCGCACGGTGCCGAGAATCGACGGCATCAACGTTCTACTCGACGTCGACGGCGGTCTGGACGACGAGATGCGGACGTACACCGGAAGATTCGTGCTCATCCGGCCCGACCGCTTCGTTGCGGCCGCGTGGCATCCGCACGACGGTGACGACGTTCGAGCCGCGGTGGCGTCGTGGATCGGAACTTCGGCGAGTCCTTCCGAACTGTCCTACATCGAGACGAAAGGCATCAGCTATGCGTGAACTTCCCACCCCGCTGCCGACGACAGTGGTCCGCCGCACCGCGCCCCCGACTCCGCGGCACGAGGCGGACGTCGACTGGAACACGTCCAACAAGTTTCTCAACGGGCCGTTCGCGCCGTGGCACGAGGAGACCGAGGCGTTCGACCTCGAGGTCATCGGGAAACTCCCCGACGATCTCGCCGGCGCGCTGTTCCGAGTGGCCGACAATCCACGCTTCGAGCCACTCGACACCGACCGCTACCACTGGTGGGAGGGCGATGGCGGCGTCGCGGGCACCTACATCCGCGACGGTAAGGCGTCGTTCCGGATGAAGTGGGTGCACACCGACACCATGAAGATCGAGGTGGAGGCCGGGGAAGCGCTGTACAGCGGTTTCGTCAACGGCTCCGGCAAGGCCAAGCGAGATCTGCCCGCGGGCGCGCCGCCGTCCAAGAGCGTCGCCAATACCAACGTCGGGCTGTTCGCCGACCATCTGCTGGTGTACTACGAAGGCGGACTTCCGCATTCGATGCACCCCGAAACTCTCGATACGCAGGGCACGTACAACTTCGGTGGTGCACTCGACATCCTGTGCACGGCGCACTACAAGATCGAACCGTCGACCGGAAACATGCTGTTCTACTCGGCCATCGGGCCGAGACTGACGTGGTACGAGGCCGATACCAGCGGCACCGTCGTCGATTCCTTCGGTTTCGACATGGGGTGCCCGGCAATGGTTCACGATTACATCGTGAGCGAACACCTCGCGATCTTCCTCATCTCGCCCAACCAGTTTCGCCTCGACCGCATCATGGAGGGGCGACCCGGCGTGCTCTGGGACGAATCGGCGACGCCGAACGGCAGCAGATTCGCCGTGCTCGACCGTCGCACCCATGAGGTGAGCTGGTACGACACCGGCCTGATGCTGGCCCCGACGCACTTCTTCAACGCGCACGAAACCGCCACAGGAATCGTGGTGGATCTGCACGTCATCGCGCGTCTGGGCAATCCGGCCGACGACTCGGACGAGCCGATCGACTCGCACTCCTGGTTTCCGCCCGCGATGGCCTGGCGGTTCGTGCTCGATACCGCGACCGGGACGACCACCCAGCACATGCACAGCGGGATCGCGGGTGAATTCCCGAAGATCAACGACGCGTGGCTGGGCAAGGAGAATCGCTTCGGCTACTTCGCCACCACTCGAGATCTGTCTCCGCTGACTCTGACGGATGGGCTTGCGCGCCATGACTTCTCCACCGGCCAGACCATCGTGCTCGAAGGGCCCGACGGATTGACCAGCCCCAGCGAACCGGTCTTCGTCCAGCGTCGAGGAGCGAGCGGCGAGAACGACGGATATCTGCTGACCCTGTGGTGGAATCCGGCGACCGGACTCTCCGAGCTGCTGGTGCACGAGGCCGACGCGTTCACCCGCGAACCTCTCGCGCGGGTGAAGCTTCCCGTCCGAGTTCCGTTCGCGTTCCACGGATCCTGGGCCGAGGCCGAGGTGCTCGACGCAGCGATCGCAGCCCAGCGGTAACGAAGAAAGAACACCGAGAATGAAAGAGCAGGACTGACATGGCGAACACACTGGCGTGGACGGCGAAGATATTCGACGGCGGATGGCTGGACGGCGGCGGTGGAACCCTCGACGTGACGGCTCCTGCCGACGGGGCCCTCGTGGCCACCGTCGGTGCTGCGGACGTCGCGGACCTCGATCGAGCTGTCGCTAAAGCTGCACGTGTGCAGCAAGAATGGGCCGCCAAGCCCTACCCGGAGCGAGCATCGGTCATGACGAAGGCTGCAGCGATTCTCGAGCAGAACCCCGAGCGTCTGACGCGGTGGCTGATTCCCGAATCGGGATCCAGCCACGGCAAGGCAGGGGCCGAGGTCGGCTTGGTCCTTGCCGAACTGACCGAGGCGGCCACGTTGGCGTCCCAGCCCTACGGGCAGGTCCTGCGCAGCGCGAAGTCCCGGTTCTCGGTAGGGCGATACGTTCCGATGGGCGTCATCGGCGTGATCAGTCCGTTCAACTTCCCGGCGGTATTGTCGATGCGGTCGGTCGCGCCAGCTCTGGCCGTCGGCAATGCCGTAGTGCTCAAACCCGATCCACGAACTCCGATTTCGGGTGGGCTGGTCCTGGCCGAGATTCTCGCCGAGGCCGGCCTGCCGGACGGTCTGTTGCACGTACTGCCCTCGGGTGCCGACGTGGGAGCGGCGCTCGTCTCGCACCCCGACGTGCCGTGCATCTCCTTCACCGGATCCACCGCGGCCGGCCGCCGAATCGCGGAAGCCGCTGCGCCGTTGCTCAAGAAGGTCCACCTCGAGCTCGGCGGGAACAACGCATTCCTCGTGCTGCCCGATGCAGACATCGAGGCCGCCGCGTCGGCGGGTGCGTGGGGATCGTTCCTGCACCAGGGGCAGATCTGCATGGCGTCGGGTCGGCACCTCGTTCCCGAGCATCTCGCCGAGCAGTACACGGCGGAACTCGCGAAGATCGCCGCGCGCATCACCGTCGGAGATCCGACCGACCCGTCGAATGCGTTGGGGCCCATCATCGACGAGAACCAGCTCAAGCGAGTCGACAGCATCGTGCAGGCCACGGTGACGGCCGGTGCCGAACTGGCTGCAGGCGGAACCTTCGACGGGCTCTACTACCGACCGACCGTGCTCGGTAACGTGCCGAAGGATTCACCCGCGTTCACCGAGGAGATATTCGGCCCGGTCGCACCCATCACCACGTACCGCACCGTCGACGAGGCCATCGACATCGTCAATTCCTCGGAATACGGCCTGTCCGTTGCTGTTCTGACCTCGAACCCGTTCAAGGCCTACGAGCTGGCGGACCGAATTCGTTCCGGTGCCGTGCACATCAACGATCAAACGATCGACGACGAGGCCGTTGCGCCGTTCGGTGGGGTCAAGGCATCGGGTTCCGGTGGACACTTCGGCACCACCGTCAACCTCGAGACGTTCTGTGATCTGCAGTGGGTCACGATGCAGTCGGACATTCAGAAGTATCCCTTCTGAAGTCACAGTGCTTCTGAACCTGCAGCGGCCCCGCATCGAGTGCGCTACTCGCGGTGCGGGGTTCGCTCACCGGTGTTCGGGTCGACGTCGAACAGCTGGTCGGTGTTGTCCGGGGCGTAGACGACGGTGTTCGTTTCGAGGGCTCGTCGTCGAGCGCCGTCGCGAATCGCGAGGAATCCGGCACCGAACAACACGATCACGGCGATTCCGGCGACGATCGCCCAACCTTCGAAGCCGCCCGCCAATGCGGCGATCAGACCGCCTGCGGCGGCGATACCGGCGAAGATCAAGATGACGGCCAGCATGTTCTCGACAGCTCTGGCCCAGCTCGTTTTGGTAGGCCTTTTCTCGACCATAGGGGCAATTCCTTTCGATCAGCTCGGAGCGGGGGATACCCGAAAGCCGACCGATTAAGCCCCGCACTGCCCAGTGGCCGTCGTCACTGAGCCTTGCGCGCGCGGTATGCGGCAACGGCCGCTCGGTTCCCGCAGGTAGTGCTGCAGAACCGGCGGGACCGGTTGCGCGAGAGGTCGAGGACCAGCCCGTTGCAGTCCGGATCCGCGCAGACGTCGAAGCGCGAGAGCTCGTCCGCTCGGATGACGTCGATCATGGACATCGCGGTCTCGACGACGATGCGGGTCGCGAGCGGACTGTCGTCGGCGACGGCATGGATGTGCCAGTCGAGATCTCCGTGACGAACCAGTCTGGGCAGGGCCGAGGATTCGGCGAGCAGACGGTTCACCTCGACCACGGCGTCGTCTCGGCTGCTGGTGAGCAGCGCGCGCAGGGTCGGGCGCAGTGCTCTCACGGCCTCGAGCTCGGCGTCGTCGCCGTCGAAGCGGCCGGAGTAGCCCTGTTCGGTGAAGAACTCGGCGAGCTGCTCTCGGGTGGTCAGCGTGTCCGGCTCCTCGGCGGAATTGATCAACGCCACGGCCGCCAACAGTGACAGTTCCGCGTCATGAGCAAAAAGCATATTGACACCTTACCAAGTCGGTCCCTACTGTCACATGTCATGACGGCTTACACTCATGACGCGAATGCGGATCTCGCGGCCACCCACGATGCTGCCGCGCGGTCGCGTCGACTCTCGGGACTCGGTTTCGCGCTGCTCTCCGCGGCGTCCTTCGGGCTTTCCGGCTCACTCGCCACGGGCCTGCTCGACGCAGGCTGGACGGCCGGGGCCGCGGTGACCGCGCGAATTCTGCTCGCCGCAGCCGTCCTGCTGATTCCGTCGATCCTCGCGTTGCGCGGGCGGTGGAACCTGCTGGCGAAGAACTGGAAGCTGCTCCTCGCCTACGGTGCCTTCGCGGTGGCAGGGTGCCAGCTCGCCTTCTTCAACGCCGTCGGACGCATGGAGGTGGGTGTCGCGCTGCTGATCGAGTTCACCTCGCCCGTGGCCGTCATCGGGTGGATGTGGTTCCGGCATCAGCAGCGTCCCGGTCGCCTGACCGTGGTGGGCGCACTGCTGGCCGCGATGGGTCTCGTGCTCGTGCTCGATCTGATCTCCGGTGCGGACGTGGACTCGGTCGGCGTGCTGTGGGCGCTGGGCTCGATGGTCGGTGCGGCCGTGTACTGGGTGCTGTCGGCGGACGAGAGCAACGGCCTCCCGCCGATCGTGCTCGCCGGAGCCGGTCTGCTGACGGGTGGGCTCATCCTGCTGGTCGCCGGTCTCATCGGGATCGTCCCGTTCGCTGCTCCGCTCACCGACGTCACCTTCGTCGATGCGGTCGTTCCGTGGTGGGTGCCGATCATCGGCCTCGGTGTCGTGACCGCCGCGCTGGCCTACGTTCTCGGCATCGCGGCAGGCCGACGCCTCGGGTCGCGGTTGGCGTCGTTCATGGGTCTGATGGAGGTCGTTGCGGCCTTGGTGTTCGCGTGGCTGCTGCTCGGGCAGGCACCGGCACCGGTCCAATTGGCCGGTGGCGCACTGGTTCTGCTCGGCGTGGTCGTCGTCAAATCAGGAGAACGCGCCACTGCGGAGGAGCCGGTGGAGCCGTTGCAGAGTAGGCCGTGAGCCTGTAGGTCCTACATCGCAGCTCAGCTGTCGACGCGTCCGAACACCACGGCGGCGAGGATGGTGTGGGCGCTGGCGATCACCGAGTCCAGCGGTTCGCGTTCGGGAGAGAGCAGCCATTGTTGGGCGATGGTGAGGACCGCGCCCACCAGGCCCATCGCCAGTGTTCGACGGTTGGGCCCGGCGAGCCCGCGGCTGGATCCGGCGGCCTCGGCCACCTGCAGCACCGTCTCGGAGAACGAGGTCGTCGTCTTGCGGTAGAGCGCGTCGACGGTGGGCGAGACTCCGAGAATCTCGACGAAGGCGATGCGCGCGGATTCAGGATTCTCGGCGACGAACGTGAAGAAGCCGGTGAGAGCTCCCCGGAGAACCTGCTCGGTGGAGTCGGCCTCGGCCTGCGCACCGGCCAGGATGTTCTCGCGCATGGCGTCGGTCGCTCGGCCGTAGGCGGCCATGAGCAAGTCCTCGCTGTTGGAGAAGGACTCGTAGAAGTAGCGCTTGGTCAGCCCGGCCTCGCTGCACACCTTCTCGACGGTTGCCGTCCGGTAGCCGGTGGTGCCGAAGACCTTCACGGCGGCGTCGAGCAGGCGAATTCGACGCTCCTGCTGCCGCTGCTGCGGGTCGGCGCCTCGGTAGGTACGGCCGGGTTCGCTGTGATGGGTAGTCACAGACAGATCTTGACACCGCTCGGTATCAGATGCAAAGTGTTCGCAGACAAGCATTCCGATCGAGGGGGAGCAGATGGCGGCGTCGACGCTGCGGAACAAGGTCGTTCTGATCACCGGAGCGGCACGGGGAATCGGTGCCGCAACGGCACGTGCGCTGGCGGGCCGAGGTGCCCAGCTGGTTCTCGTCGACGTCGACGAGGCACCCCTCCTGGAACTCGCAACCCAGCTGAAAGCAGCGGCATTCGTTGCCGACGTGCGGAATCTCGACGACATGCAGCGCGCCGTCGACGGGGGAATCGAGGCGTACGGCGGCATCGATCTGGTGCTGGCGAACGCAGGCATCGCCAGCTACGGATCGATCATGCAGGTCGATCCCGCCACGTTCCAACGCGTCATGGACATCAACGTGATGGGCGTGTTCAACACCGTCCGCGCGGCCCTACCTTCGCTCATCGAGCGCAACGGCTACGTACTCGTCGTCTCCTCGCTCGCGGCGTTCACCCCGTGCCCCGGCCTGGCCGCGTACAACGCCAGTAAGGCTGCGGCAGAACACTTTGCGAACGCCCTCCGGCTCGAGGTCAACTATCGAGGTGTCGATGTCGGCTCTGCGCACATGGCATGGATCGACACACCGATGGTGCAGGACGCCAAGTCCGATCTCACCGCATTCCAGGATCTGCTCGCGGTGCTGCCCGGCCCGCTGGGTAAGACGATGACCGTCGAGCAGTGCGTCGACGCGTTCGTCGACGGCCTGGCCAAGCGCAAGCGGCGCGTCTACGTGCCGCGGTGGGTGGGCGCAGCGTCGTGGTTCAAGGCCGTCATCACCTCGCGGGTCGGTGATCGCAGCATGCTCGAGCACGTGCCGACGATCCTGCCGAAGATGGACGAAGAAGTAGCCCGCCTCGGCAGGTCCGAGAGCGCTCGCAACAAGACCAGCTGACACCGGACATCGAAGGAATCGCTGACATGACTGCCGTACTGCCCTCTCCCGAGGTCGACGTTCTCATCATCGGTGCCGGCCTGTCCGGGATCGGGGCCGCGCGCCACCTCGGGCACGATCTGCCCGGTAAGACCTACGCCATCCTCGAAAGTCGCGGCGCGATCGGGGGAACGTGGGATCTGTTCCGCTACCCCGGGATTCGCTCCGACTCCGACATGTACACCCTCGGATACAGCTTCAAGCCGTGGATGGGTGAGAAATCCATCGCCGACGGCACCGACATCCGCAACTACATCGTCGACACCGCGCAGGAAGCGGGTGTCGACAAGCACATCCGGTTCCATCACAAGGTCGTCGCGCTCGAGTGGTCGTCCGAACAGCAGTTCTGGACGGTGACCGCGCACCGTACCGATACCGACGAAACAGTCACGATCACCGCGTCGTTCGTGTTCTCCTGCAGTGGCTACTACAACTACGACAAGGGATTCACCCCCGAGTTCGCCGGGCAGGAGAATTTCGGCGGCCAGGTGATCCACCCGCAGCACTGGCCCGAGGATCTGGACTACTCCGGCAAGAAGATCGTCGTGATCGGTAGCGGTGCAACGGCAATCACGTTGGCTCCCAACCTGGCTCGCGACGCCGAGCACGTCACGCTGCTGCAGCGCTCGCCCAGCTACGTCCTCTCGCTTCCGTCACAGGATCCGATTGCGCAGACGCTACGTAAGCGGCTGCCGAAGAAGTTGGCGTACAGCGTCACTCGGCTCAAGAACGTGTCGATGGCCATGTTGATCTACACGCTGAGCCAGAAGTACCCGGAGTTCATGAAGAAGCGGATCCGGACGATGCAGGAGGGGTGGTTGCCGAAGGGATTCGACCTCGACACCCACTTCACCCCGTCCTACAACCCGTGGGATCAGCGCCTGTGCCTGGTGCCCGACAACGATCTGTTCCGTTCGATTCGCAAGGACGAAGTCTCGATCGTCACCGATCACATCGACACGTTCACCGAGACCGGCCTGAAGCTGAAGTCGGGCCAGCACCTCGACGACGATATCGTCGTCACCGCAACGGGATTGAACCTTTCCGCTCTCGGCGGTGCGCAGTTCCGGGTCGACGGCAAGGATGTCGACCTGCCCAGCACCATGGCCTACAAGGGCATGATGCTCACCGGTATCCCCAACTTCGCCTTCGTCGTCGGTTACACCAACGCCTCGTGGACGCTCAAGGCCGACATGGTCTCGAACTACGTGATGCGACTGCTGGCGCACATGGACGAGAAGGGCTACAGCACAGTCGAGCTCGAACGCGACCCGTCGATCGACGAGGAACCGTTCCTCGATTTCGCGGCGGGGTACGTGCTGCGGGCGGTGGACAACTTCCCGAGACAGGGCAGCGAGACCCCGTGGAAGCTGCGCATGAACTACTTCCGCGACCTGCCGGTGCTGCGCTACGGCAAGGTGGTGGACAAGGCCATGAAGTTCGGTCGTCCCCGGTCCAAGGTCTCCGTCGGATCCTGACGGGAATTGTTCGGGGTCGGGCGTGCGTTGGTTCCGAGTATGAAAATTGGAATCATCGGAAGCGGATTCATCGGCGGTACTCTCGTCCGTCGCCTGACGGCACTCGGTCACGAGGTTCGGTTCTCCAACTCACGTGACCCGGAGACCCTGGCAGACCTGGCGGCGGACACCGGGGCGACGGCAGTGTGGGCCGCCGACGCGGCTCAGGACGCAGACCTGGTGATTCTGAGCATTCCGCAGAAGAACGTGCCGGATCTGGCACCGGGAATTGCCGGTGCCCGTAAGCCCGGGGCACCGATCATCGAGACCAACAACTACTACCCGCAGCAGCGGGACGGGCTGATCGAGGAGATCGAGGGTGGTACACCCGAAAGTGTGTGGGTGTCTCAGCAACTCGGCGAGCCGGTGATCAAGGCGTTCAACGGAATCTACTGGAAGCACCTGTTGGAAAAGGGTGTGCCCAGCGGTACCAGCGGTCGTATCGCACTGCCGATCGCAGGCGACGACGAGGATTCCAAGAAGCTCGTGTTCTCGGTGATCGACGAGCTCGGATTCGACCCCGTCGACGGCGGCACCCTCGCCCAGTCGTGGCGTCAGCAGCCGGGAACGCCCTCGTACGGCAAGGACTTCGGAGTCGACGCCCTCGTCGAGGCGATGGGGCAGGCGACCGAAGAACGCAGTGCGGAGTGGAAGGCCTGAGCTCGGTTCCTCCTGCTACCCGACACGACAGCTACCTGACGCGACAGCTACTTGACGCGGCCCTCGCGGAGAGTGCGCTCCGCGAGGTCGCGTAGTGGTCCGGTCAGGTTCGAATCGCCGACGCGGCACGAGTGCTCACCCACCGACACGTTCCAGACGAACGTGTCGCGGGCATTCGAGTCGGCCGAGTCGGTGGCCTGCTGATCGGCGATGTACGGCTGCGCGGCCTCGACCAACGACTGCCATTCCGGCTCGTCGGTCTCGACTACTCCGCGCTTGGACATACCGGCGACACCGCCGGTTCGCAGTACCTCGATGCGCAGGCTCATTTGCCCTCGATCACACCCGATCGTCGCTCGGCCTCGGTATGGACTCGATCCCTGTTGTCCGAACTCCCACGGTAGACCACCCGGTCGACACAGCCTCGGCAACGTCGGAACCGGCTCCGTACCGCTTGTTCGCCGCGGCGAGCGTGGCGGCCGCGAAGCCGGCGAAATCGATCGTAGGAGACAGTCCGCCGACCGTCATCGTGTCGAACCACACCTGCCCGACGCGATCCCAGGCCGGACCGCCCAGCGTGGTGGCGGCGACGGCGAACGCGCGGTTCGGGATACCCGAATTGATGTGCACACCGCCCTCGTCCTCGGTGGTGACGACGAAATCGTCCATGCTGGCCGGCTGCGGATCCTTACCGAGCACGTCGTCGTCGTACGCGGTGCCGGGCTCGAGCAGAGAACGCAACGCTTTCCCCTGAACGGCCGGAAGGAACAGCCCTTCGCCGATCAGCCAGGACGCGTCCTCGGCGTTCTGCCCGGCGGTGTACTGCTCGACCAGTGCGCCGAACACATCGGAGATCGACTCGTTCAGCGCGCCGGCCTGGTCCTTGTATTCGAGCGGGGTGGTGTACTGCGTGAACCCGTGCGCGAGTTCGTGTGCGATGACGCCGAGCGAGACGGTGAATCGAGCGAACACCTCGCCGTCACCGTCGCCGAACACCATGCGCGAGCCGTCCCAGAACGCGTTGTCGTAGTCCTGCCCGTAGTGCACCGTCGCGTCGAGGGGCAGGCCGCTGCCGTCGAGACTCGAGTAGCCGTAGACCTCGTCGAAGAATGCGTACGTGGCCCCGAGACCGTCGTACGCCTCGTCGGTCGCAGCGTCGCCGGTTGCTTCCTCGCCCTCGGCGCGCACCTGCTGGCCGGGGAGATCCCTGGTGGACTTCGCGTCGGAGATCGTGCGTTCGAGCGTGCCGCCGGTGCGCGGAGCGATGGCGGTGCGCGCCTGCACCACCTCGCGTCCCGCACGCATTTCACGATCGGCGAGCAGTGTGGCGCGAGCGCCCGCACCCTGGAGCCTTTCGAGCAGGAACGGTGGAACAACCCCGTGGAAGTGCTGGCTGCGCGATGATCCGGAATCGAGAACTGACGTCATACTCGGTGACCCCCTAGGTCCGTGGCATGTGCGGTGATGGTTTCAGTGTGCCCGAGGGCACCGACACAGTCGGTCTCGTCGGTGAGATCACGCGCCCATCGTGGACAGGTCGACGCCGTCCACCTCGCTCGGTGGACGAAGCGCAGTGACGGTCGCCCAGTGTCGGGCCAGCAGGGAGGCGTCGGAATCGTCGTCCTCGGCTCGGATCTCGTCGAAGCGAACGGTGACGAAATCCTCCCCGCGATCGCCTATCTCGGCCTGTACCGCGCCGTAGCGGGCGAGCGATGCCGGCACGATCCCCGCCAGATCCGCCAGTGGAACGTCCGGGATGTTGACGTTGACGACGGCGTCGGACGGTCCGTGCGACACCATCCACGTCACCGCGAGGTGTGCGACGTGCTCGGCGGTGTCCCAGTGAGCAGGCTCGGTGGCGATCGACGACAGGGCCATGGCCGGAACTCCATGGGTCAGCGCAGTCAATGCGGCCCCGACGGTGCCCGAATGCAGAACGGCTGCACCGGTATTGGGGCCGTGGTTGATGCCCGAGAGCACCAGGTCCGGCACGTCGCCGAAGGCTCCTCGGGTGGCGACGAACGCGATCAGAGCAGGCGACGCCTGCACCGCGTACGCCGGGACATCGGGCAGACCGTCGATCTCCACCGCTGCGACGCCCAGATGATCGTCGACGCCCATGCCGGTCAACGATGCGCTGGCCCCGCTGCGCTCCTCGTGGGGCGCGGCGACGACGACATCGAGACCGGCAGCGACAGCCACTCGCGCGAGCAGGGCGATGCCCGCGCTGTGCACGCCGTCGTCGTTGGTGATCAGGGCTCTCATTTCTTGCCTGCCTTCTTGTACGGACGAACCTCCACCGATTCGGTCAGGCCGAGAACCAGGTCGCGTCGCCCGCTGCCGAGGCCGCGTCGGGTGACGTTGGCCGTGCCCGCGCCGCCGCCGAGACGCAACGCCTCCGGGACCGACAATCCCTGCGCGAGCCCTGCGGCGATGCCGGCACTCATCGAATCGCCTGCTCCGTGGTGATCGACCATGCGTAGACCCGGCGTGACAATTTCGAGCACGTCGCCGTCCACCAATGCCAGGGCTGGATCTCCGGCCCGCGAGATCACGACGATCTCCGCGCCGTCGTCGTGCATCTTCCGCATCGAGTCGATGAGGTGCGCCGGGTCCTCGGACTCGGCCCGGCCGTCGGCGATGAGGTCCTCGTGGCTGACCTTGAGCACCGTGAGGCCGCCGGCGAGCGCAGCGATCATGGTCGGCCCGGACAGGTCGGCCACCACCGTCTTGCCCAGGGCGGTGAGGTCCGCGCACAGCCGCTCGTACACCTCGGGCGGGACGATGTCCTCTTCGTGCGGTCCGCCGAGGATGGCGACGTCGCTGCGGGCACCGGCTGCGAGTGCCGCGCTGAACAGGTCGTCGAGCGCATGCCTGGCCAGGGGCGGCGGGTCGACCGTGGCAAGGATTTCACGCTCACCGCTACGGCGATCGTGCACGTACGAGCCGCTCTCCTGGCCGATGTCGACCGAGACGACGGAGATGCCCTCCCGCTCGACGATGTCGCGCAGAATGCCCCCGATCTCGCCGCCGAACACTCCCGTCAGTGTGACGTCGAGACCGAGCACCGTGGCCATCCGGGCGATCCAGTGGCCCTGACCACCCGCGTGCACGTGCAGTTCGGTGTTGCCGTTGGGAGCTTTGTCGAGGGTCACCGTCAACAGCGGAGACGGAGCGAAGACGAGGGCACTGAGGGATTCGGAGGAGGGAGGCATCGACTGCGAATGCCCGATATGTCAGGACCGAAACGGCTGGTGCTCGGCGATAGCCTCAGAAGCGACGACGCAGACGCATTCCGATCGGGCGGCCGTCGGGATCCACGAACAGGCGATAGGCGAATGCGGCGAGTCGCTGTTGCCACACCGGTGGCACGGAGATCTCGTGTCGGCGAAGCCTGCCGGCAGGGCGCGGGCCCGAGGACGGGTTGTGGTGCCACTCGTCGAGCGCGGTTGCACTTGCCGAGATGGCGTCGAAGAATGCCTGCGGGTCCACCAGATCGGCGTCGTCACCGTCGGCCCGGCCGAGGTGTTCGCGAATCAGTTCCAGGCGCAGGTTGCGGGCGTGGGTTCGGGCACCGTCGCCCAATCCGGCGGGGTCGAGAGGTTCCCGTTCGTCGCGTTCTTCGTCGACGATCGCCGCCGTCAGCTCCGAATCGTGAGTCCAGGAGCGACGATTGAAGTTGTCCGAGCCCACCGCGGTCCACACGTCGTCGATGATGCAGACCTTCGAATGCACGTATACCGGTATGCCGCGGTCGTTTTCGATGTCGAGAACCAACACGCGATCGCCTCCGGCGGCGCGGATGACCTCCAAGGCAGCCGAGTGTCCCAGCAGCGCAGAGGGAATGGTGAGAGCACTGTCGTCGTCGAGGTGCTTGGGAACCACCACCACCAACCGCAGGTTCGGCTTACGGCGCAGTGCCGCGGCGAAGACGCGTGCGACATCCACCGACCACAGGTACTGGTCTTCGATGTAGATCAGCTCGGTTGCCCGGTTGAGCGCCTTGGCGTACGCCCGTGCCGCGCTGCGCTCGCCCTTGGTGGCGAACGGGTAGGCGGGGCGTCGACGCGGGTAGGTGCGCAACAACTGCACCGAGCACGTGCCCTGCGGTTCCGGCGGCGCAGCTGCAGGCGGCAGTTCCGACGGCTCCCGAGTCACTCCGCGCAGCATGTCGGGGATGGCGTGCCAGGGGAGGCGGGACAGGGCTGCGGGATCCTCCCAGCGCTCGCGGAAGACGTCCTCGACGTCCCGCACCGCGGGTCCCTCCAACTGGACCTGCACGTCGTGCCAGGCCGCGATCTCGCCGTACTCGGGAGGGAAGGGACGGGAGACCGGATCGCCGAAATGATCGGCGTCGTCGCGTCGAGCACGGGCCAAGTCGATGCCGCCCACGAACGCGACGTCGGGCAGATCTTTCCTGCCGTACCGCACCACCACGAACTTCTGGTGGTGGCTTCCGGTGACCAGCACGCGCTGGTCGAGGATCACCTCGCCGCCTGCCTCTTCGAGCTTCATGGCGAGCTTGCGATTCTTCGGGCCGGTGAATCCGAGCGTCTCCATGTGCGAGCGCCACACCATGCCCTTCACGACGCCACCGCGGTGCGCGACGGCCGTGAGCGCGTCCTCGACGGTCACGCCGTCGTCGGTGAGCAGCTGTTCCGGATCTCCGCGCCAATCGGTGAACAGCACCAGGTCGTCGCGCTCGGTGCGGTCGAGGGCTCGGGCGAGTGCGGCGAAATAGGTCTTGCCGTGCACCAGGTTCTCGACGCGGTTGCCCTCGGTCCAGGCGGTGATTCGGGTGTCGTCGTTGCCGCGCTCGACGGCAGTGAGGAACCACGGGTGCGCCGGATCGAAGTGTCGCTCCGGTGCGATGAGGGCGGAGGTGGATCTGCCGAGGCTCTCGGCGACACCGTCGACGACGCGCCGGATGCGCTGCACTATCACGTTGGCATCATTTCATCCGGTTTGAAGCGCGGGGAGGGCGGGCACCCGAGCGATATGACTCAGGTACCCAACGTCACGCTCAGAAACGGCAAGCAGATCCCGCAGCTCGGCTTCGGCGTGTTCCAGATCGATCCCGAGAAGACTGCGCAGGCCGTCGAGACGGCCCTCGAGATCGGCTACCGCCACATCGACACCGCCGAGATGTACGGCAACGAGAAGCAGGTCGGCGAAGGTATTCGGAACTCGGGTATCGACCGCGACTCGGTGTTCGTCACCAGCAAACTCAACAACGGCTTCCACAAGCCCGACGACGCGCGCAAGGCGTTCGACAAGACGCTCAGTGACCTCGGTACCGACCACGTGGATCTTTTCCTCATCCACTGGCCGCTGCCCACCCGCTACGACGGCGACTTCGTCTCCACCTGGAAGACGCTGGAGGAGTTCGCCGCAGACGGCCGTGCACGCAGCATCGGCGTCTCCAACTTTCAGCCCGCCCACCTCGATCGCCTGGCGGAGGAGACCGAGACGGTCCCCGCGGTGAACCAGATCGAAGTGCACCCGTACTTCGTCAACAACGACGTCTGGGCCTACGGCCGCGAGCATGCGATCCCCACCGAGGCGTGGTCTCCGATCGCCCAGGGCAATGTTCTCGACGACGCGGAATTGAAGCGAATCGCCGACGCGGCAGGCAAATCCGTCGCACAGGTGGTGCTCCGCTGGCACATCCAGCGCGGAAACATCATCTTCCCGAAGTCGGTCACGCCGGAGCGAGTGAAAGCCAATTTCGACATCTTCGACTTCGAGCTCAGCTCGGCAGATGTGGATGCCATCACGGCTCTGGACAAGGGTGAGCAGGGTCGTACCGGACCGAATCCGGACACCTTCGACATGATCCCCGACTGATCACGTAACCCTGTGGGCTCGAACATCTTCGGATGTTCGAGCCCACAGTCGTTCGATCAGTGCTTCAGGGCCGATCCTGTTGCCGCGGTGACCTGCTCGGTGGTCACGCCCGGCGCGAGTTCGACCAGTTCGAGGGTGCCGTCGCCGACGACGTCGATGACAGCGAGGTTGGTGATGATGCGATCGACGACGCCTTGGCCGGTCAACGGCAGGGTGCAGGCGTCGAGGATTTTCGGGTTACCGTCGCGGTCGGTGTGCTCCATGACGACGATGACGCGCCGGGCGCCGTGTACGAGGTCCATCGCGCCGCCCATGCCTTTGACCATCTTGCCGGGCACCATCCAGTTGGCGAGGTCGCCGGTGCGGGAGACCTGCATGCCGCCGAGTACGGCGGTGTCGATGTGGCCGCCGCGGATCATGCCGAAGCTAATTGACGAATCGAAGTATGCGGCACCGGGATTGACGGTGACGGTTTCCTTGCCTGCGTTGATGAGGTTGGCGTCGACTTCGTCCTCGGTGGGGTAGGGCCCGGTGCCGAGGATACCGTTCTCGGAGTGCAGGGTGACCTTGACCGCGTCGGTCAGGTATCCCGGGATCAACGTCGGTAGTCCGATGCCGAGGTTGACGTATTCGCCGTCGACCATCTCCGCTGCGGCGCGTTCGGCAATCTGGTCGCGGGTCCATCCTGTGCTCATGCTCGAACTCCTGAACTGACGGTGCGCTTTTCGATGCGCCTGTCCTGTGGGCCGGTGTGTACGACGCGTTGGACGAACACGCCGGGCAGATGTACGTGGGCCGGGTCGATTTCGCCCGGTTCCACGAGGTTCTCGACCTGGGCGATGGTGATCTTTCCTGCCATCGCGGCCAAGGGGTTGAAGTTCATCGCAGTTTTGTCGAACACGAGATTGCCTGCGGTGTCGCCGATCTCGGCGTGCACCAGTGCGAAGTCGGCGTTGATCGACTCTTCGAGTACGTACCGTTTGTCGCCGAACACTCGGGTCTCCTTGGGTGGGGAGGCGATCGAGACGGAGCCGTCGGGGTCGTAGCGCCAGGGCATTCCGCCGTCGGCGATGGGGCTGCCGACTCCTGCGGGGGTGAAGAATGCGGGAATTCCGGTGCCACCGGCGCGGAGTCGTTCGGCGAGTGTTCCCTGTGGTGTCAGTTCCACTTCGAGTTCGCCGGCGAGGTACTGCCGGGCGAACTCTTTGTTCTCGCCGACGTAAGAGGCGGTGACGCGGCGGATTCGTCCGGCGGCCAGCAGGATTCCGAGTCCGTAGCCGTCGACGCCGCAGTTGTTGGAGAATACTTCGAGCTCGGTGGCGTCGGTGTTGGCGATGGCCTCGATGAGGGCGTCGGGGATGCCGCACAATCCGAAGCCGCCGACCGCGAGGGTCGCTCCTCGGCCGATGTCCGCAACCGCGTCGGCGGCGGACGCGTAGGTCTTTCCAGTCACTTGCAGCTCCTGATGTGTTCGTTGAGCAAACGTTGTAGTCAGTGAACCTGAGCTGTGTATTCCGGTGAAGCGAATGCTGGTTTCTGTTCGTTCGGTGAACGGATGTGGACTAGGCGTCCGGTGAGTGGACGTACGATGGCCGGGTGACGTCACCGGATGCCAACGCAAGTGTGATCGACAAGATCTGTTCGTTGCTGCGCGCAGCGGGGAGCGAGGAGCCGTCGGGTGCCTCGACCACCGCGCTCGCGCGGGCGACCGGTATCGCGCGACCGACCGCACATCGCCTATTGGCGTCGCTCGCCGACCAAGGATTCGTCGACCGTGACGCGACCGGCCACTGGTCACTGGGCCCGGAGATCTATCTACTGGGATCGATGGCGGCATTGCGGTACGACATCACCGACCAGGCTCGAAAGATAGTGCAGGCGTTGGCCACCGAGAGCGGAGAGAGCGCGTTCCTCTCGGCCCGGCGCGGTGCGGAGACCGTGTGCCTGCTTCGGGTGGAAGGGAGCTTTCCGTTGCGCTCGCACGTGTTGTACGAGGGCATTCGGCTACCGCTCGGGGTGGCGTCCGCCGGTTTGGCCATTCTTGCGCACCTGCCCGATCGGGAGGTCGACGAGTACCTCGGCGACGTCGACCTGGTGCCGGAGTGGGGCGAGACTCATTCCGCGCCAGCGATTCGGCACCGCGTCGGCCACACTCGGACAACAGGTTTCGCCGTCAACCCAGGGTTGCTCGTGGAAGGCAGCTGGGGTCTCGGTGCTGCTGTATTCGACCGCGCCGGAGGTCCTGCGTGGGCACTGAGCCTGACGGGCGTCGAGACGCGATTCCGCGACGACCGACGCCGGGAATTGGGCAAGATGCTGCTCGACGCGGCACACCGACTCACCGTGCAACTGGGGGAGCGGCCCGCTTAGCTGTCTAGTTCCTCCAGAATGTCCGCGGCGTCTTGGCTGCCTGCGGCGGCCAATCTCTGCAACTCGGCGCGGTCGCCACGTTCACCGGCGAGCTCGACGAGAATGTCGACGGCATCGCTGCTGCCTGCGCCGGCGAGAGAGCGGAGTTCGTCGAGGTCGTTGCGCTCGCCTGCAAGCTCTACCAACTGGTCGATGGCATCCTGATCGCCGCCGGCCGCACGCCGGCGTAATTCGATCGGTGCCGACTTCGAATCGGGCTCGCTCATGGAGTGGAGTGTAGAACGATTCCGCGGATAGCGGCAGGTCAGCCGGTGCTTTTTCGGCTCGAGCGTTCTTGTCGGTGGGTCGGGATAGTCTTCATCTTGTTCGAACAGGCGTTCTTGTTTCGGCTCACCGGGGGGGTGAAAAAATGGGTGCAATACCGACCGTGTCGCTGGAGGCGTTGACCGCTGCCGCGCGCGAGGAAAATCGACAGGCGGCCCGCAAGATCACCGCCTGCTACCGCGTGCACTGCGACTGGATCACCCGCGACACCAAACACAAGCACTACAGCCGATACGGACGCACCGAAATGTCAGTGGCGTTGGGCTGCTCGGCGACCGTCGCCGAAGCGTATATCTCCGTCGGCGTCGCCCTGCACACCCGAATGCCGCTGCTACGGGCAGCGTTCGAGGCCGGTGAGATCGACCTTCCCCGCGTGCGGACGGTATGCCGGATCCTCGACAACCTCTCCGACGACATCGTCAGGTCGGTCGAAGCCGAGGTCGTCGAGGCGGCGCGGAGGTCGTCCCCGGGCCCGCTCGAACAGGCGATCTGGGACATCCTGCTGCGCGTCGCACCCGAGGAAGCCGCCGCGTTGCGGGAGTTCGCGAAGAAATTCCGCACCGTCACCTACAGCCCCGCCGGCGAACTCGCCCGTATCCGAGCCGAGTTGACCGCCCCCGAAGCCGCCGCCGCGTGGCAACTCCTCGGGGAGATGGCCGATACCCTCTGCCCGAAAGATCCGCGCGGGAAGAAAGAACGCCTGTGCGATGCATTCATGGCCCGCATGCACGGCGAACCCCGACTGGCATGCCTGTGCCAACGCACCGATTGCCCGAAGAAAGACACAGCGTTGCCGGATCGACGGGTGCCGCTCACGATGATCACCGTCGACATCGCCACCCTCATCGGACTACTCGCCAACCCCGCCTATCTGGCCGGGCACGGTTCCATCGACCCCGACCTCGCGCGAGAGTTGGCACGCAGCAGTCAGTGGCAGATCCTGCTCACCGAAGCAGTGACCCTCGCGGAGAAACTCGGACTCGCTGTGCAGAACCCGGAGACCGGGGAATGGGAACGAACCCCGAAAAATCACAAGCAGGAGTCGGACTCAGCGTCGGATCCGGCGAACGACCCGGACATGAAATCTGAGACGAACGCTGCTTCGGGAACAAACGCTACCGAAACTCGCAGCTGGATCGGTAATGACTCGAAAACGGTGACCGAATCCGAATCATGCACGAGTACAGGCACTTCCACCGATGCCGAGACCGACACCGACACGGCGACCGACACCGACACGGCCACCGACGCGGCGACCGACACCGACACGGCCACCGCCACCGCAGCCACCGAATCATCCACGGCACCATCACCCGCCTCCGCGCCCTCGCCGACCGGCGCGACCGCAACGGCCACTGCGCCGGCACCGGCGACAGCAGCGGACTCTGCCGCCGGCACGGAAACAGATCCCGGCCGTGGCTCCGATCCAGCACAACCACCGCATGCAGCATCGGCCCGAGGTCCGGTCGGCACATCGAGTTCGACACCCGCCCCGACCGGCGAATCACCTCGAACATCGGACGCAGCACAAGCACCTGTGCCGGAGCCGGACCCTGACTCGATGCCGGAGCCCAGCAGTGCATCCGATCGAACCGAAACCCGGACTGCTTCAAATGAACCCGAGGAAATCAGGCCAGTCACACGGGCACCTGGACCAACACCGAAAACAAATCTCGAGCGAGGAACAGCTCGCACGCCGGAAGCGGGGGCAACGACATCTCCGGATCTGACGCAGGGCCACGCAGGGGACACCCCTGCCCATCCAGCGGCAGACTCAGCTCCACCTGACCTCGGCGGAGGAGAAGACAGACCACGACGGACCCAATCACTGACGTCCGCTGCAGCCCTGTTCTGCACCCACACCCCCGTCGGCCGGGGCACACGGCACAGCTCTGCCCTCGACCTGGACGACATCAGACATCCCGCCCGCAACATGAGAGCACTCGACCTCCGCTCGGCAATCCGGCTGGACAACCGAACGATCCCCACTGCAGGCCACACACCCTCAGGGCTCTACCTCGGCAACGCCTCCCTCGCCGCCGCGCTCGAAGCCGCCATCGCCGCCGACCCCACCCTCGGAAAATCGGTCCCCCGCGACCCGCTCACCGACCGAGCCCTGATCTACCGACCCGACGCCCTCACCACAGCCGCGGTCCGCCTGCGCGACAAACACTGCCGATTCCCTGGCTGCCACCGACCCGCCGCATGCTGCCAACTCGACCACATCGTGGCCTTCGACCACGCCAACCCTCGCGGCGGCGGCTGGACCACCGTCAACAACCTCCAATGCCTCTGCGACTACCACCACTCCGTCAAAACAGCCGGCTACTGGAAGGCCGTCATGCTCCCCGGCGGGGCGATCCTGTGGACATCGACCTCCAAGACCACCCGAATCACCCTGCCCACCAACGGCACAGCCGTACCCATCCTCGGAAACGACCTCAGGCCACACATCCCCACCCGACAGAAACGATCCGGCCACATCGCCTACCCCAACCCACCCGACAATCAACCGCCCGAGACAGACGAAACGGCAGCACCGCCGTTCTAGGCGATGCTGCCGTGGATTCCGGTGCCCGATCCGTCAGACCAAGTGCTGAATGTGGTCGCGGGTGAATTCGATGCGCTCGTCGACGCGTCCGTCTCCGACCTTGTTCACCCAATCCGGGTCGGACAACAGCGCACGTCCGACGGCAACGAGATCGAACTCGTTGTCCTCGAACTGGCCTACCAGGGCATCGAGTCCGGTGACACCGGATGCGGCGTCCTCCGACCACGCCGAGGTGAACACCGAGTCGAGGCCCACGGATCCGACGGTGATCGTCGGGACACCGGTGAGCTTGCGGGTCCACCCGGCCAAGCCCAGCTTGCCGTCGTTGCCGTCCAGCTCCGGGAACGCCGGATCCCAGTGGCGACGGGTCGAAGCGTGCAGAATGTCCACTCCGGCGTCGACCAGGGGAGTCAAGACACGTCCGAGTTCCTCAGGGTTCTGGGCGATCCGGGCGTCGAAGTGATTGCTCTTCCACTGCGAGAACCGGTAGACGATGGCAAAGTCCTCGCCCACCGCAGCACGGATCGCCGCAACGACCTGCGCGGGGAAGCGAGTCCGAGCTTCGAGGGAGCCACCGAATTCGTCGTCGCGCACATTGGTTGTGGCCCAGAGAAATTCGTCGAGAAGATATCCGTGCGCGCCGTGCAGCTCGAGACCGTCGAATCCGGTGTTCTTCGCGTTGACCGCGGCCTGCACCCATTGCGAGGTGAGTTCGTCGAGGTCTGCGTCGGTGAAGGCTCGACCGACCGGGGAGCCGTCGAGTGCAATACCGGACGGGCTCACGGTGGTGACGTCCGGGAACAGGCGAGGCTCGGTGCCGCGCTCGACGCCGAGGTGCCACAGCTGCGGGATGATCGCGCTGCCCTCGGCGTGCACGGCGTCGACGACGCCCTTCCAGCCCTCGAGGCTGGCGTCACCGTAGATCCGCGGGACACGGGTGTGCGGGCCGGCTGCGGGATCGGGAATGTAGGTGCCCTCGGTGATGATGAGGCCGGTGCCGCCGGCCGCGCGCTTGCGGTAGTACTCGGCGACATCCGGGCCGGGAATGCCGTCGGGAGAAAAGGCGCGCGTCATCGGGGCCATGGCGAAGCGATTGCGCAGCTTCAGCGACTTGACCTCGAACGGCTCGAAGAGCCCGGCGGTGGACAGATGCTGAGTTGTGGATGCAGTTTCGGTCACGCCTGCGCACAACCGGCATGCAGCCCGAGCTATTCCCGGCGCAGGGCTGTTAGCGTCGGAGCCTTATGAGCCCTTCGCCGCTGATTTCTGCCGCCGAACTGCACGACCTCTTCGAGATGGGACGGGCGCCGGTCGTCCTCGACGTTCGTTGGGCGCTCCAGACCGGCAGCGACAGAGCAGGTTACGAGTCCGGCCACATCCCGAACGCGCAGTTCGTGGACCTCGATGCAGAGCTTGCCGGGGTCCCGGGTTCAGGCGGCCGCCACCCATTGCCCGACGAGGAGACCTTCGTCGCAGCGATGCGTAGCGCCGGGGTGAGTGACGACTCCTCCGTGGTGGTCTACGACGCGGGCCCCGCAACTGCCGCGGCGCGCGCATGGTGGCTGTTGCGCTACTACGGCCATGCAGACGTGCGAGTCCTCGACGGCGGTCTGGCTCAGTGGGTGGCCGAAGGGTTTGCCACCGGCACCGAGCCGTCGATCGCCGCAGCCGGATCTTTCAGCGCCCGGCCGTCCCTGGCACGAGTCCTCGACGTCGGCGATGTACTCGAGTTCGCCCAGAGCAACGTCCTGCTCGACGCCCGAGCACCCGAGCGATTCCGCGGCGAGGTGGAGCCGGTGGATCCGGTGGCCGGACATATCCCCGGCGCAATCAATCGACCGACCACAGACAACATCGATTCGGACGGCAAGTTTCTGGACCCCGGGGTACTCAATGGCACATTCGGTGGACTTGTGCCCGAGGGAAAGGCCGTCGCCGTCTACTGCGGCTCCGGCGTGACCGCCGCCCATCAGATTCTGGCGCTCGAGTTGGCGGGCTTCGATGCTGCGTTGTATCCGGGATCGTGGTCGGGGTGGATCACTGATCCGACGCGTCCTCGGACCTAGATTCCGCGCTCTGACCAGCATCTTCATGCAACCAGGGTTGAACTTGAATCCGACTTCAACTATACCTGGGGCATGAAGGTAGAAGGCAAAGTTGGCATCGTCACCGGCGGTGGTGGCGGAATCGGCGGGGCCATCGCCGCTCGACTCTCCGAGCACGGCGCACGCGTCGTCGTCTCCGATCTCGACGAAACCACGGCCCGATCCGTGGCCGACGCCATCGAACGCGACCGGCCGGGGACGGCCGTCGCCGCCGCGGCGGACGCGTCGAACACCGAGGACATCCAACGGCTGATCGCACTGGCCGAGGACTCGTTCGGACCTGTCGATCTCTACTTCGCCAACGCAGGAATCAGCGGCGCACCCGGACTGGACGCCACCGACAAGGACTGGGACCTCTCGTTCGATGTCAACGTCCGCGCACACATTCGCGCCGCGCAGCTGTTGGTGCCGGGTTGGCTCGAGCGCGGTGAAGGCTATTTCGTCAGCACCGCCTCGGCGGCCGGTTTGCTCACCCAGATCGGCTCGGCGACGTATGCGACGACCAAGCACGCCGCGGTCGGATTCGCCGAGTGGATGAACGTCACCTACGGCAACCGCGGTATCCGCGTCAGCTGCCTGTGCCCGATGGGTGTCAACACCAAACTGCTCTACGAGGGACGGGAATCCGGAGATACGTTGGGAGCGGCGGCAACTGCCGCGGTTCTCAGTGCCGGTGCCGTACTCGAACCGCTCGATGTCGCCGACGTGGTGCTCGACGCAATGGACCGCGAGCAGTTCCTGATCCTGCCGCACGAGAACGTGCTGGACATGTACCGCAACAAGGGTGCCGACTACGACCGGTGGTTGCGCGGCATGCGTCGCTACCAGGACAGCTTGCTCGACAACAACCGATAGGGGCCCACCGTGGCATTTTTCGAGACCTCCGACCGTGCGAAGAAGTACGAGTCGGATCTGTTGGAGTTCATGGACTCTCACATCTACCCGGCCGAGGCAGTGTACGAGCAGCAGATGCTCGAATCCGGTGACCCGCACTTCCAACCGCCGATCATCGAGGATCTGAAGAAGGAAGCGCGCTCGCGCGGACTGTGGAATCTGTTCCACCCGCATCCCGAGTGGGGCCCCGGTCTTACCAACCTCGAATACGCACCGTTGGCCGAGATCATGGGACGCAGCCTGCTCGCGCCCGAGGCATGCAACTGCAACGCACCGGACACCGGCAACATGGAGGTGTTCACGCTCTTCGGCACCGACGAGCACAAGGAGAAGTACCTGAAGCCGTTGCTGGACGGCACCATTCGCTCTGCCTTTGCGATGACCGAACCCGATGTCGCCAGCTCCGACGCCACCAACATCGCCATGAAGATGGATCGCGACGGCGACGACTTCATCCTCAACGGGCGCAAGTGGTGGACGTCCAATGCGATGCACAAGAACTGCAAGGTTCTCATCGTCATGGGCAAGACCGATCCCGAGGCGGCCACGCACCGTCAGCAGTCGATGCTCGTGGTGCCCATCGACGCACCCGGAGTCACCGTCCTGCGCAATCTGCCGGTGTTCGGCTACATCGACCGCGAAGGTCACGCCGAGGTGCTCTTCGAGAATGTACGGGTACCGGCGAAGGACGTGCTGAAGGGGCCCGGCGAGGGATTCGCCATCAGCCAGGCTCGCTTGGGACCTGGTCGTATCCACCACGCGATGCGCACCATCGGCGTGGCAGAACGCGCACTCGAATTGCTCTGTCGCCGTGCGGTATCCCGAGTGACGTTCGGCAAGCCGGTGGCGATGCGCTCGAACATTCAGGACTGGATCGCCGAGGCGCGCATCGAGATCGAGAAGACCAGGTTGCTCACGTTCAAGGCGGCGTACCTGATGGACACCGTCGGGAACAAGGAAGCGCGCACGGAGATCGCAGCGATCAAGGTTGCGGCACCGGAGATGGCGCTGAAAATCATCGACCGGGCGATCCAGGTCCACGGCGGAGGCGGAGTGTCCAACGACTTCCCGCTGGCCATGATGTACGCGCACATTCGCACGCTGCGGCTCGCGGACGGTCCCGACGAGGTGCACAAGATGTCGATCGCGAAAATGGAGCTGAAGAAGTACCTCTGAACGGAGGTTATCGACCCGGCTGCCAGGCCGGGTCGCGGCCGATGAAGGCCATCAGCTTGTCCTGCGAGGAAGCGTCGTCGGCAACGGGGGCGGCGGGGCCGTACTGCCCGCTGTCCCGTAGCACCTGCTCCATCGGTCGCATGGCCTCGAGCGCTGCAGCGCAGCGTTCTCGGCCCAGATCAGGCTCTCGGCCAATGGCTTTCGCCAGGTCCCAGGAGTGCATCCAGACGTCGGCGGTGTAGAACATGTCGATTGCCTCGTCCACCGGCATGTCTCCGGTGTGCGGGTTGCTCAGCACCCGGCCGGCGGGGTCGTCGAGAATTGCTTGGATATCGGCGACGTGCTGGGTCCAGGCTGCGGCCGGGTCGGCTCCGACGTCCAGTGCCGGTAGTTCGATACCGGCCCCGCCGGCGAGAAAGCCGCGGGACCACTCGACCAGGTGCCGCACCACATCGATTGCAGCCCAACCCGATACCGGGCTCGGCCGAGACCAGTCCGCCGGTGATGCGGACTCCACCAGCGCAGTGAACATGGCCGCGTCCTGCAGGTGTTGCTGGGCCGGGCCGGTCCTGTGCCCGAGCAGTTCGTCCAGCTTGTCGTAGCCCTCCTTCACGCCGACGTCCATGCCACTGGACAGCATGCCGTCGCGCGTCGCGAAGTCCGACATCACACTCAATACCTTCAGACGTGTACCGCCATCGCCTCGGCTCTCGAAAGTGAGCGTTTCGAGCGCGACCGAATCGGGTGCACCCTTCCAGGTGAAGGTCCACACGATTCGCTCGCTCGCACGCACCTCGTGAAAGCTGCCGAAGAAGGCAGCGATCTCTTCACCGTCCCGGTCGTTGGCGAAGGCCCAAGCGCCTCCGGTGTGCCCCTCCCACTTCAGGATTCGGGTCGTCAACGATCGCGGCCCCACCCACCGCCGATACAGCTCGGGGTCGATGTGAGCGCGAAACACCTGCTCCGGCGTCGCGTCGAACTCTCGGACGATCTCGATCGTGGGGACTTTCTCGTCCGCAACGATTTCGGTTTCGTTTGCAGTCATGACACTTCTTTCGACTCGGTGGTCTCGTCGTCTGCGATGCTGTCCAGCAGGGCGTCGAGGCGTCGGTACCGCTGTTCTGCTTCCTGGCGATAACGCTCGATCCATTTCGTCAACAGGCCGAACACCTCGGCATCGAGATGCACCGGACGACGCTGGGCATCCCTGCTGCGCGTGACCAATCCGGCCTCCTCGAGCACCTTCACGTGTTTCGAGACCGCTTGCAGGCTCATCTCGTACGGCTCGGCCAGTTCGCTGACATTCGCGTCACCGCTGGCCAGCCGGGCAACCATGTCACGTCGAGTGGGATCGGCCAATGCCGCGAACGTCCTGTTGAGCTGCTCTGTTCGATCGTCCATGGGGTTCCTCGCTGTGCGTTGTTCCTGAGGGTAAGCCGCCC
This sequence comes from Rhodococcus cerastii, assembly GCF_033042195.1. Lineage (NCBI taxonomy): Bacteria > Bacillati > Actinomycetota > Actinomycetes > Mycobacteriales > Nocardiaceae > Rhodococcus > Rhodococcus cerastii. The sequence goes on along the minus strand of NZ_JAWLKF010000006.1, from coordinate 21,481 downwards.
GCTCGACGTAGTCAACCACTTGGTTGACTAAGTTGATCGCCTACCCTCGAGCCATGAGCGTCGGTGATGACCTGGTGCAGGATGTGCTCTCCCGGGCCCCGGGACACCCGCTACGGGTGGCGATCGACGGGGTGACGGCTTCGGGCAAATCCACCTGCGCGCGATGGCTGGTCGATGCGGTTGCGGCACAGGGGCGTCCGTCCGTGCACGTGACGATGGACGGCTTTCATCATCGGCGCGCCCACCGGTATCGGCAGGGTCGGGCGTCGGCTCTCGGCTACTACCGGGACGCGTACGACTTCGACGCGTTTGCGGCACACGTGCTGATCCCGTTGGGGCCGAACGGAAGCGGGGCCATTCGGCGTCGGGTCATCGATCTGGCGACGGATGAGCCGGTGGACGATCCGCTCGAGCCGGTGCCGGCCGGTGCGATCGTCGTGGTGGACGGAACGTTCTTGCATCGGCCGCCGCTGCCCGAGTACTGGGACTACACAGTCTTCGTCGATACCCCCATGGAGGTCGCACGGGCTCGCGGTATCGCCAGGGATGCGGAGGCGCTCGGTGGCACGGAGGCGGCAGGTCGCGCCTTCGACCAGCGCTATCACGCAGCATGCCGGATCTATCTGGACGAGGTGGACCCGCGTGCTCGGGCAACGCGAGTGTTGCCGATCGACTGGAGATGACCACCATCGTTCGTGCATTCGGATGCTCACAGCGGTGGGGGGGGGGGGGCCCCCCCCCCCCCCCCCCCCCCCCCCCCCCCCCCGGGAGGGGTCACCTCACAAACACCCCCCCCGCCTGTCAGCGCCGGGGTCGGGGGGTGGCGCGCGGC
>NZ_JAWLKF010000006.1:0-20639 GCF_033042195.1 Rhodococcus cerastii | reverse complement strand
GCGCGGGGGGGGGGCCCGGGGGGGGGGGCCGGCCGGGGCGGCCCCCCCCTCGTTGGGGGGGGCGGGGCCCGCCGCCGGGGGGGGGGCCGCCCCCCCCCCCCCCCCCCCCCCCCCCACCACTGCCGCAGCGTGTTTCAGAAGTGAATCACCCCGCGCATGTTCTTGCCGTCGCGTAGGTCCTGGTAGCCCTCGTTGACCTGCTCCAAGGAGTAGGTCGAGGTGATGAGTTCGTCGAGCTTGAGTTGCCCGGCGTCGTAGAGGCGTAGCAGGCGCACGATGTCGTACTGCGGATTCGCGGACCCGAAGAGCGTGCCCTTGATCGTCTTTTGATTCAACGTCAGATCCGTGCCGGACACGTGCACAGTCAGCTTCTCGGGATCGGCGAGCCCGGTGATGACGACGGTGCCGCCCTTGCCGATGGCCGCGGTTGCGGCTTGCACGACCTCCTCGTCGACGGTTCCGACCAGAATCAGAGCCTGGTCCGCTCCCTGACCCCACGTGAGTTCGGTCAACTTCTCCTGCGCCGACGCGTAGTCCGCGAACGCGTGAGTCGCCCCGAACTTCAGCGCCTGGTTACGCTTGAACTCGAGCGGATCGACGACGAGGACATGCTTCGCGCCCGAATGCACCGCTCCCTGAACGGCATTGATGCCGAGGCCGCCGATGCCGTAGATGATCACGGAGTCACCTGCGCGTACACCGCCCGCGTAAACGGCGGTACCCCAGCCGGACGGAACGCCGCAGCCCACGAGAACTGCTGTCTCCAAGGGCAACCAGTCGTCGATCTTGACGACGGAGTGCTGCGAGATGGTGGCGCGTTCGGAGAAGGTGCCGAGCATGCACATCGCTCCGAATTCGGTGCCCTTGCTGTCGCGGCGACGGAACGTGCCGTCGGGCATGCAGCCCTCGAGGATCGTTGCGCCCATGTCGCACAGGTTCTGTCGGCCGGTGGAGCAGTAGCGGCAGGTGCCGCAGTTCGGGATGAAGGAGCAGACGACATGGTCGCCGGGCTTGACCTTGGTGACGCCGGGACCGACTTCTTCGATGATGCCGGACCCCTCGTGGCCGCCGACGATGGGGAAGCGTGGTGGCAGGTCACCGTCGAGCAGATGTAGATCCGAATGGCACAGTCCTGCGGCCACGTACTTGATCAGGACTTCACCGGGGCCGGGGCCGTCCATGTCCAGTTCGATGATCTCGAACGGCTTGTGTGGCTCGAACAGTACTGCTGCTTTGGTCTTCACGGAGATTCTCCTGACGTCGATTCAGCGGTCGATGGATGTGGCGTGTCCGACGGTGCCGCTGCTCTCGTATTGCCGGGCGCGCATCCATGCATGGAATTGTGACCCCGATCACGGGTGGAGAGTGTTCAGAAAGTGGACAACCTCAGCCGAGGATGCCGAATTCGCGCATCCGCTTGTACAGCGTGGTTCGACTGATTCCCAGGCTCTCCGCCGTCGTGCGTTTGTTCCCGCCCTGCCGCGCCAACTCGTGCACGATGGCGTCGCGCATCGCGGTGTCGAGGGTGCTCATCCGTGTGGTCGACGCTTTCTTGCGCGGCCGGACCAGTTCCCGTTCGGTGATATCTCCGACGGATCTGCGCGACGCGGCCTCGGTGACCTCGGCTCGGAGTTCGCCGATGTTGCCCGGCCAGTCGTAGTCGATCAACGCCGACAACGCTGCCGGGGTGAAGTGCGCGCGGGACTCGAGCTCGGCCATGATGGCGCGGACCAGGTCCGGAATCTCGTGTCGGCGAGAGCGCAACGGGGCCAACTCGATGGTCTCGGCGCACAGGGACAGAAGTTGGCGATGTTCGAGTTCGGCCGAGTCGGTGGCCGAACTCGACAGCGCGTACCACCCGGGAGCGGACGACAGAATCGAATGCAGCCGGCTCGCCACCGGGCCGGTGAGGAAATGCACGTTCTCGACCACGACATCGTGTGCCGCCCGGATCTGATGCTCGACGCCTGCCAACCACTCGGCCGCAGTCGTCGTCACCAGATCCGACGCGTCGAACCAGCGTGGTGACGTCGTTGCTGTCCATCGGGCCAGAGTGGTGGATTTTCCGGTGCCGGGTTCACCGTTGACGCACAACGGCTTTCGCGTCTTCGGTGCCGGTGGTGGTGTACGCACGGTGTCGTGCGGATCGATCTCGATGACGATGCCCGCGGCCGACACCGGACGTTCCCAGCGCACGGTTGCATGCAGTCCGGAATTGAGAATCACATCCTGTACGACGCCGCTGCGCCGGACCGCATCGTCGGTGAGCGAGCGTAGTGCGGAGTGATCGACTGTGTCCACTATTGTTGCAGCGCTGGTGTTTTCGAGCAGGATTTCGTCGGCTATCGCGATGACGGGTGCACCGCGGCGCTGTGAGGATGCGTACTGAAAAGCCTGGAAGAGTCGTTGTTCGCCCGAACGCGTCTCTTCGAGGAGCCTGCCCTGAATGTCCTGTGCGGCATGGACGAGCATCGGTTGGAGCAGCGGGTTGTCGTCGGAGGCCAGGAAGGTGATGTCGAGGACGCCCTCGATGCGGCGGGTGACGGGGTGGATGAGGGGGTGGCCGTAGCAGCCGAAGGTTTTCATCGACTCGATGTAGTGCTCCTCGGCGTGCACAGCGCACGGGGCGCGCATCTCGAAGCTTGTCGAGATCGAATTGGTGCCCGACGCCTGTTCGGTGAACGAGCGGCCGACGACCGCGCCCATGGAGGACACCGCATCTCGTAGCGAATGGGTTCCGAAACGGAGATCGACCAGCCGGGCGTCACGGTCCGCGAGCAGGACGCAGTACCCGGAGCCGTGGAGCACGCTCTCCATCCGATCGAGGATGGGATTTGCCGCGGCGAGGAGGCGGCTACGACGGTCGACGTCACGCAGGCTCGCCTGCTCCAGGGTGTCCGCCGGTGCGAGACCGCTCTGCGCCGACCGTTGCCAGGACTTGGCAATGGAATCTCGGAGCTTCTCGGCACCGCTGGGCATCTCGCGCACCTCCGTCGGCCGGCGCATGGTCGTCATACGACGGTATCGCCGACTGCTCCGCTCGACGCACGTTTCGACGGAACCTGCCCGATCGGGCAGTGGTGGATTGACAGCGTGCTGTCATGTGCGCAAAATGACAGCACACTGTCGAAATTCTGGAGGTTCGAGATGACAACGATCGCTCTGTACGCCACCGACACCATGGCCGACTGGGAGTACGGATACCTCACCGCCGGGTTGGCCATGGCTCGTGAACAAGACCCCGACGCCAATCGGCTGATCGTTGCATCCGAGACAGAAGACGTCGTCACGACGATGGGAGGTCTGCGAATCACTCCCGATGTCGCGGTGGCAGACCTTCCCACTCTCGATGCGTTGATTCTGCCCGGCGCGCCCAGTTGGGACTCCGGTCACGACGCGGTGCTGAGGCTCGCAGTCGAACTCGTTGCGGCGGGAACGCCGGTCGCGGCGATCTGCGGCGCAACGTTGGGTTTGGCCCGAACCGGAGTGCTCGACGACCGGCCACATACCTCCAATGCCGCCGAGTTCCTCACGCAGGCAACCGAATACCATGGTTCGGAGTACTACCGCGACGAGAAGGCAGTGTCCGACGGCACCGTGATCACCGCAGGCGGCGTGAGCCCGTTGGAATTCGCGAAGCTCGTGTTCGAGCGGTTGAACGTGTTTCCGCAACCTGTGGTCGACGCCTGGTACGGCCTCTACACGACGGGGGAACGCAAGTACTACGACCAGCTGGCCGGCGCATGAAGCAGCGCACTCCCGAGGGAGATGCGCTGACTGCGCTGGTTCTGCCCGTCTTCGAGCTCAACGGTGAATTCCTCGCCGCCGCACAGGACATCACCGAGCCGACGGGTCTGACTCCGGCGTGGTGGCAGGTTCTCGGAGCCACCTTGGACGAGCCGCTCTCGGTAGCCGACATCGCGCGACGCGTCGGGCTGGGGTTAGCGCGTCAGAGTGTGCAACGCACCGCAAATCTGTTGGTGGACAAAGGATGGGCCGTGTACGTCGACAACCCGAACCACAAGCGCGCGAAGCTGTTGGAACCCACCGCCAAGGGCCGCGACACCGTTGCCGAGCTGCGGGATGCGCAACATGCATGGTCCGATGCCGTGGGAGCCGCTGTGGGAGAGGGCGAGCTGCAGGCCTTTGCGGCAACCCTGGAGAAGATCCTTAGGGCATCCAGGGACTATCGCGGCGGCAGTGCATAATTCGGGCATGGTTACGCTCGGGGTACTGCTGACCGGATTGCTGGCCGGGTTGTCGATGCAATCGGACGGCATCGACATCCTCGGCGACACCAGCGTCGGCGGGCTGCTGCTCTCCAGCGGCGGTGGGGGAGTCGCGGTCGCGCTGATCCTTGCGTCGGGTACGGCGATGGTCGTTCGTCGTCGCAGCGTTCTGGCCGGACTGTCCATCGCCGCTGCAGTTGTCATCGGGGGATCGGCACTGCTGTTCTCGTCCGATTTCGCCGAGGTGATGGCAGGCGGAGTCCTGTTGGGATGCAGTGCAGTGCAGGCGAACAGCACGCGGGTTCGGCAGGCGCTGCTGACGGCATCGTTTCTGCTCGGGCTGCTCAGTGTGGGTGCAGTAGAGGCGTTACAGCACAGCGCAATTCCCCGGCGCTACGCCGACTACCTCACCGAATCCGACATGGGCACACCGGTGGTCGTGCCGGTGCTCTGTGTGCTCGTGATGGTGGCTGCGGCGTGGGCAGCGCGCGCCGAACAGGGCGAAAGCCCGGCCACCGATCGCGACATCCGCACAGTCGCGGCAATACTGCTGGTGGCGATCGGTGGGCTGCTGCTCAATATGGTGTTCGTGTTCAGCATGTTCCAGAGCCTGTACGGGTTCGGCGGCCGCTGGTACTACGGACTCTTCGTCGTACCCGTGTTGTTCGCGGCGGCCGGCCTGCTACCGGGCCGCGGCGGCGTCATGGTTCTCGCCGGAACGGCGGTGTTGCTCACCTCGACCACCACGGCCGGGGTGGGTATCAGTGTCTCGGCCCGGGCCTGGACACTGGGACTGGTAGCTGTCACCGCAATCGCGGTGGCCGCCGGTGCCGCGCTCGGATTGCGTTGGGGGCGTCCGTTGATCGGCGTCGCAGTTCTGGCGGTGGTCTGCGTGACGGCACTGTTCGAGCAGCCGCCGCTGGACAACGTTCACTACGTCGCGACCCTGATCGTCTTTCCGGCCGCCGCAGCGTACCTGTACGTGGCGTGCACACCGGCCGCACCGACGCCGTCGACCCTCGGCCTCGCAATCCCGGCGGCGATCACGGTGCCGATGGTCGTCACCTACGGATGGACGTCGTACACGCCGTTGACCTCTGCACTGACGGACACGTCCTGGCCCCGCGTCGAACTCTGGCTCTCGACGGGCGGTGCATGTGTCGCCGTCGTGCTCGCAGGTCTCGGGATGTGGGCTCTGAACCGCTACCGGACTCTGCTGTAGACGACGTGTAGCACCTGATCCGATCCCACCGTCTCCGTCCGCTCGAACGCTGCCGGATCCCGACCGTCGTAGATCGGTTCTCCCGCTCCGAGAATCACCGGCGAGACCGCAAGATGGAGGTGATCGACGAGCCCTGCCTTCAAATACTGCCGAACCGTCGATGCCCCGCCGCCGAGGCGCACGTCTTTGCCCGACGCCGCCTCGTGGGCGCGATCGAGTACGGCCTCGATGGGGTCGTCGGTGAAGTGGAACGTGGTGCCGACCATCTCCAGAGGTGGCCGCGGGTGATGGGTCAGTACGAACACCGGGTGATGGTACGGCGGCTCCTCTCCCCACCAGCCGCGCCAGTCGTAGTTGGGTCACTCGTCGCGGACCGGACCGAACATGTTGCGGCCCATGATGGTTGCGCCGATGTTTTCGGTACCGAGGTCGCGCATCCGCTGATCGGCATCCGAATGATCGGCGAACACCCACTGGTGCAGCGCCATGCCGCCGACGCCCATGGGGTTGTCCTGGCTCTGATCGGGACCGGCGGCGAAACCGTCGAGCGAGACCGACAGATTGTGTACGCGAAGTGTCATAACCGAGTAGACCAGCAGCGAACCGCGAAGTCACCGGAGTACCGTTTTCTTCATGGCTTACAGATACCTCGGAAACAGCGGACTGAAGATTTCGGAGATCACCTACGGCAACTGGTTGACCCACGGATCGCAGGTGGAGAACGACATCGCCACCCAGTGCGTACGCGCGGCCCTCGATGCCGGCATCACCACGTTCGACACGGCCGACGTCTACGCCAACGGAGCAGCCGAGACCGTGCTGGGCGACGCGCTGAAAGGCGAGCGTCGGGAATCGCTGGAGATCTTCACCAAGGTCTACTTCCCGGTCGGACCCAAGGGCCCCAACGACACCGGACTCTCGCGCAAGCACATCCTCGAAGGCATCGACGCGTCGCTGCGTCGGCTCGGCACCGACTACGTCGACCTCTACCAGGCCCATCGCTACGACGTCGAGACTCCACTCGAAGAGACCATCGCCGCATTCGGTGACGTCGTCCGCCAGGGCAAGGCGCTGTACATCGGCGTCTCCGAGTGGACCGCCGATCAACTGCGTGCCGGGCAGGAACTCGCCCGTCAGGACGGCTTCTCGATCATCTCGAACCAGCCGCAGTACTCGGCCCTGTGGCGCGTCATCGAGGATCAGGTGATCCCGACGTCGAAGGAACTTGGTATCTCGCAGATCGTCTGGTCGCCCATCGCCCAGGGAGTGCTCACCGGCAAGTACCTCCCCGGCCAACCTCTGCCCGACGGCTCGCGCGCCAAGGACGACAAGGGCGGCGACAAGATGATCGCGCGCTACCTCGACGACCAGACGCTGACCCGCGTGCAGCAGCTCAAGCCGATCGCCGACGATCTGGGAATCACCATGGCGCAGTTGGCTGTTGCGTGGGTGCTGGCCAACGACAACATCGCCGCCGCACTCGTCGGTGCCTCCCGCCCCGAGCAGATCGCCGAGAACATCAAGGCCTCCGAGGTCACCCTCGACGGCGACGTGCTCGCGAAGATCGACGATGCGCTCGGCGATTCGGTCGAGCGTGACGCGGGGAAGACGGGCTCGCCGGAAGCACGTCTGGTCTGACCGCCTGCCGGCGTCGGTCCGAGGCGAACAGGGTAATAAGGACGTATGGACATGATCACCGTCGATACACCTCAGGGCCAGGTTCGCGGTCGGACCGACGCCGGCGTCACCTCGTTCCTCGGGGTGCCGTATGCCGAGGCCCCGTTCGGCCCCCGTCGATTCCAGGCACCGTCGCGGCCGCCCACCTGGGACGGAGTGCACGACGCGCTCGAGCTCGGGGCCACCGTTCCCAAGGTGGGCTACCGGCCGCCGACCAGCGAGATCCTCAGCGAGCCGGTGGTGCCGGGCGAGGACTGCCTGAACGTCAACGTCTTCACCCCCGATGTCGGCGGCTCGGCACCGGTGTTCGTCTGGATCCACGGCGGCGCATTCGTCAACGGCAGCAACGCGATTCCCACGTACGACGGTTCCGCGTTCGCCCGGGACGGCGTCGTGGCCGTGGTGATCAACTACCGACTCGGAGTCGACGGCTTCGCACTGATCGACGGTGCCCCGGCCAACCGCGGAATGCTGGACCAGGTCGCGGCTCTCGAATGGGTCCGCGACCACATCGCTGCCTACGGCGGTGACCCGGCGCAGGTGACCATCGCCGGTGAATCCGCGGGCGCGATGAGCGTCGGCACCTTGATGTCGATGCCCCGTGCCGAGGGACTCTTCCAGCGGGCAATTCTGCAGAGCGGAGCCGGGCACCATGTCATTGCCGCCGAGACCGCAGGCAAGGTCTCCGCAGCATTGGCGTCCGCGCTCGGTGTGGAGGCAACGGTCGACGGATTTGCTTCGGTGTCGGTGGACGCGTTGGTCGACGCTCAACGTGCATTGTCCGATCGGATCACCGCCGAGGCCCCGACCGGGGCGTGGGGTGAGCTGGCCTTGAACGTCATGGCCTTCGAGCCGTACATAGACGGGGATGTCGTTCCGGCGCTGCCTATTTCGCGGATCAGAGACGGCGCGGGCGCACAGGTGGACGTGTTGATCGGAACCACCAGTGAGGAGCACGCGTTCTTCATCGTGCCTGCCGGCCTGGTCCCTCACATCACCGAGGACTACGTGAAGATGGTTCTCGCCGGGTACCGAGCCGACCCCTCGGCGCTGGACCGGTACCGCGAGCAGCTGCCCGAGGCCTCGGCCGGCGAGCTGATGATCGCCGTCATGACCGACTGGTTCTTCCGCATCCCGGCCACACGCCTGGTCGAGGCCCGTTCCGGAAATGCATTCGTCTACGAGTTCACTTGGCGCTCATCGCTGTTCGACGGCGCACTCGGAGCCTGCCATGCACTGGAGATTTCGTTCGTGTTCGACATGCTGCACAAGCCCGAGACCGCCCGCATCACGGGCCCGAATCCGCCGCAGCAGGTGACCGACCAGATGCACCGTGCCTGGGTCGATTTCGTGCGCGACGGCTCTCCGGGCTGGGACCCGTACGGCACCGACCGGGCCGTGATGATGTTCGGCAACGAGCCGGGCGTCTCCCTCGACCCGAGGCCGGCAACCCGCGCGGTGTGGGACGGGGTTCGCTGACGTTCTCTCGGCAACCTCCGAACGTCGTCTGCGGGGTGGCTCACCGGCGGGTTAATCTCGGATATGCGCAGATTCCTTCCTGGTTTCGGTACGAGTTCTCCGGTCCCCGCGCGGCCTGCTCGCGTCGTGGTGGTCGGTGGGGGCTTCGGCGGATTCAACGCCTTGCAGCGGCTGACGAAGCTGCTGGGGCCAGATCGCGCCGTGCTGACGTTGGTGGCCCCCACCGACTACCTGCTCTACAGTCCGCTGCTACCCGAGGTCGCCACCGGCGTTCTCGATCCGCGGGACATCGCCGTCTCGACCCGGCAGGCGTTGCCGCGCGTCAAGTTGGTACTCGGTCACGTCACGACCGTCGATTTCGACGCGCGCGAGCTGACGGTGATCGGCCCCGACGGCGACTCGACGCTCGAGTGGGACAAGCTGATACTCGCACCCGGGTCGGTGACCAAGCAGTTCGACATCCCCGGTGTCGACGAGCATGCGTACGGGCTCAAGACGCTGAGTGAAGCCGTCTACATCCGCAACCACGTGCTCGCGCAACTCGACGCAGCCGATGCTCTGCCCGACACCCCGGAAGGCCGGAGCGAACGAGCCGAGCGGCTGACGGTGGTGGCCGTAGGAGCCGGTTACACGGGCACCGAATTCGTTGCGCAGATGCAGAATTGGGTCAAAGGCATTGCGTCCCGTTGGGCGAGCGTCGACCCGGACGAGGTGCGCTGGGTGCTCGTCGACGTGGCCGACGCGGTGCTGCCGGAGCTCGGCGCGCGACTGGGCAAGGAAGCGCTTGCCGTGCTCGCCGAGCGAGGTGTCGACGTCCGGCTGGGGGTGTCGGTGGCATCGGCCACCGCAACGTCGGTGACGCTCACCGACGACGAGGTGATCCCGTCCCGGACGCTCGTCTGGGGAGCAGGCGTCGCCGCGAGCCCGCTCATCGCACGGCTGGGTCTGCCCACAGCGGGCGGACGCCTGGTGGTGGGCGCGGACATGACCGTCCCCGGCGTAGAAGATGTTTGGGCGATCGGCGACGCGGCGGCAGTCCCCGACCTCGCCGCCGGCCCGTCGAAGCCAACGCCGCCGACGGCGCAGCACGCCCAGCGCCAAGGTGTGGCCGTCGCCCGGAACGTCGCGGCGTCCCTCGGTGTCGGGCAGGCGCGTCCGTACAAGCACACGGATCTGGGGCTCGTCGCCGATCTCGGCGGATTCGACGGTGTGGCAAAGCCTCTGGGCATTCCGTTGACCGGACCCGTCGCGAAGTTCGTCGCGCGCGGCTATCACCTGTACGCGTTGCCGACGGTGTCTGCACGAGTGCGGGTGGCAACGGACTGGCTGTACTCCTCGGTGCTGCCGACGCGCGTCGTAAACCTGGCCCAGGTGCGATCCGAGGACGCGCTGATCAAGAAAGCTCAGGCAATCGATCTGTACGACCGAACGTAGGGAAGCTCATGGCATGCCGCATCGGTGAACTCGTCCTGGAGTGCCGTAGCCCGGAACTGCTGGCGCAGTTCTGGTGCGAGGTATTGGGATTCGTCGAGCTCGATCGTGAGGGTGGGGAACTGATCGAGATCGGGCCGGCCTCGGGGTTCGGTGGCCTGCAGCCCACGATCATTCTGAGCAGGCACGAGCAGCCGAGAACGGGAAAAGGTCGGCTGCACATCGACGTCAACCCCACCGACCGGGATCAGGACGACGAGCTCGAGCGGCTGCTCGCGCTCGGTGCCCGCCCGGCCGATGTGGGCCAGACGGGCGACGAGCAATGGCACGTCCTCGCCGACCCCGAAGGCAACGAGTTCTGCCTGCTCAGAGCGCAACTTACGGAATAGCCCATGTGCGCGGTAACTCGTAGCAGGCTACGAGTTACCGCGCACATGCATCACCGAAGGTGATGCACTTCCTGCAGTCCGTAGACCGGGGTGTCGATGCCCTCGTAGCGCGCCTTGATCTGCAGTGCGAGGTAGAGCGAATAGTGCCGCGACTGGTGCAGATTGCCGCCGTGGAACCAGAAGTTCTCCTGCTGCGTCGGCTTCCACATGTTGCGCTGCTCGCCCTCCCACGGACCGGGATCCTTGGTGGTGTTCGAGCCGAGGCCCCAGCACTTGCCGACCTTGTCTGCGGTCTCCTGATCGATGAGGTCTGCCACCCAGCCGTTCATCGAGCCGTAGCCGGTGGCGTAGACGATCAGATCGGCAGGCAGTTCGGTGCCGTCGTCGAGCACGACGCCGGTCTTGCTGATCCGATCCACCTGCCCGGCAACGAGTTTGATCTTGCCGTCCGCGACCAGCTCGGACGCGCCGACATCGATGTAGTAGCCCGAGCCGCGGCGCAGGTACTTCATGAACAGCCCGGACCCGTCGTCGCCGAAATCGAGCTGGAAGCCGGCCTTCTCGAGCCGATCGTAGAAGTCCTTGTCCTGCTCCGCGATCTGCTGATACACCGGGATCTGGAACTCGTGCATGATCCGGTAGGGCAAGGACGCGAACGTGAGATCGGCTTTGCCCGTGGTCATTCCGGACTCGACGGCCCGCTCCGAGTACAGATCACCCAGCGCGATATCGCACAGCGAATCGGATTTGACGATGTGTGTCGACGAGCGCTGCAGCATCGTCACATCGACACCCGTCTCGTACAGCGCCTTGCAGATGTCGTGCGCGGAGTTGTTGGAACCCACCACCACGACCCGCTTGCCGACATACGCGTCGGGACCGGGGTGTTCGCTGGAATGGTGCTGCTCGCCCTCGAATTCGTCCATGCCGGGGAAGTTCGGCACGTTCTTCTTGCCGGACATTCCGGTGGCCATCACCAGCTGCTTGGGCTTGAGAATCACTTCCTCGCCGTCGCGGTCGAGAACAACGGTCCACTCCTTCGCCACCTCGTCGTAGGTAGCGGACTTGGCAGTGGTCTTGGTCCAGTAGGGGACCTCCATGACCTTGGTGTACATCTCGAGCCAGTCGCCGATCTTGTCCTTCGGCGCGAACACCGGCCAGTTCGGCGGGAACGGCAGGTACGGCAGGTGGTCGTACCAGACCGGGTCGTGCAGACACAGGGACTTGTAGCGGCCGCGCCACTGGTCGCCGGGGCGCTCGGCACGGTCGACGACGATCGCAGGCACACCGAGCTGACGGAACCGAGCGCCGAGAGCGATACCGCCCTGGCCGCCGCCGACGACGAGGGCGTACGGCTGCACGCTGTAGCCGAGTTCCTTCTCCTCGATCTCCTTCTTCTCCGCCCAGTTCTGGGTATCGGCATTCGAGCCGTGCACCGCGCCCTTGATGCGCGAGCTGCCCTGACGCTCCTCGTAACCCTTGAGCTCCTGCATCGTGGTCAGCAGCGTCCACGCGACGTCCTGGCCGGTATCGGCGTCGACGGTCAGGCGCAGATGACCCTTGCCGCGGCTGGTCGCGGTCTCGAACTCGATCCACGCCGACACCACGCCGTCTGCCTCGTCGGGAGTCTCGGTGGTGTGGAAACCCGTCGGATCGGTGTCGTCGAGCCGCTCGGAGAGCATGTCGGACACGCCGTCGCGCCCCTCCACCGTCTTCAGATTCCAGGTGAAGGTGACGAGATCGCGCCAGAAGCTGCTGACGGCGAACATGCCGGCAACGCGGGGAATATCGCGCGCGACCAGCGCCTGCTCGAACTCCGACAGCCAGGCGTCGACCCGTTCCTGCGGGGTGTGGGTGCGGGCGATGTCGACCGGCTCGATGGTCTGGGTCATCAAAACTCCTAGCGGTGTGCGGGACCTTCTGTGTGACCCAGCACACTCCTTCAGGGGTGGGTGGTCGAGAGTTGCAGGGGGTTGCAGTGCGAATCCGGTGCAGCTGACCGCGCTCAGCGCGGTCGAATGCACCCGATTCCGAGGGCAGTGACTGCAACGCGCTGCAACCCTGTCCGAAGTGGTCGGCGTCACATAGACATGAGTGCATCCGACGATCAGGAGTGAAGCGATGCGCGCAGCTGTGTACTACGGCCCCAACAAGGTGGAGATCACCGACGTACCCGAGCCGAATCCAGGTGAAGGGCAGGTCAAGATCCAAGTCGGGTTCAACGGAATCTGCGGAACCGACCTGCACGAGTACTACGCCGGCCCCATCTTCATCCCCACCTCGCCGCATCCGCTGACCGGTCAGGAGATGCCGCTGGTGCTGGGCCACGAGTTCTCGGGTACGGTCACCGAACTCGGCAAGGGTGTCACCGGCATCAACGTGGGCGACCGCGTGGCCATCGAGCCGCTCTACCGCTGTGGGCACTGCGGCCCGTGCCGCGCGGGCAACTACAACATCTGCGCGCAGATCGGCTTTCACGGGCTGATGTCCGACGGCGGAATGGCCGAATACACCGTGGTGCCCACCGACATGATTCATGCCTTGCCCGACAACGTCTCCCTCGAACTCGGTGCGCTCGTCGAGCCGATGTCGGTCGCCTATCACGCTGCGACACTCGGGGATCCGAAGCCCGACGACACCGCGATGGTGTTCGGGGCCGGCCCTATCGGCATCGGACTGTGGTTCGCGCTGCGCGGCAAGGGCGTCGAGAACGTGTACGTCGTCGAACCATCGCCGACGCGTCGAGCATCGATCGAAGCCCTGGGTGCGAAGACCCTGGACCCGACGGCTGTCGACGTCCCCTCCTTCGTCGCCGATCTCACCGACGGCAACGGAGCCGATGCGATCTACGACGCGGCCGGCGTTCAACCGGCCGTCGAGACAGCGCTCGGATGCATCGGTGCGCGAAAGCCACTGGTCAGCGTCGCGATCTACGAAAAGCCACTGACCACACCGCTGCAGAAGCTGGTGATGAACGAATCCCGCATCCAGGGCTCGCTCTGCTACACCTCCGCCGACTACGAGGCCGTCATCGATCTGATGAGCCAGGGCCACTACGACACGACGGGCTGGGTGGACAAGATCACGCTCGACGGAGTCATCGACGACGGCTTCGAGGCGCTGCATGCGGGCACCAAGATGAAGGTTCTGGTCGACCCTTCCACCGGGGCAGCGTCATGAGCGCGGTGCTGGTGACCGGTGCGGGCCAGGGCATCGGCCGGGCCATCGCGCTGCGGTTGGCGAACGACGGACACGACATCGCCCTGGTGGATCTGGTCGAGGACAAGATCGCCGGCGTCGCCGATGAGGTACGTGAAACCGGCTCGAAAGCAACGACATTCGTGGCCGACGTCAGCGACCGCGATCAGGTGTTCGCCGCCGTCGAGCACACGCACGAGGCGCTCGGCGGGTTCGACGTCATCGTCAACAACGCGGGCATCGCGCAGGTTGCGCCGCTCGACGATGTTCGACCCGAAGACACGAAGAAGATCTGGGCCGTCAACGTCGACGGTGTGCTGTGGGGAATCCAAGCTGCTGCAGCGAAATTCAGGTCTCTCGGCCAGAAGGGCAAGATCATCAACGCGTCGTCGATCGCCGGTCACGACGGGTTCGCCATGCTCGGGGTCTACAGCGCAACGAAATTCGCTGTTCGTGCACTGACCCAGGCCGCAGCGAAGGAATACGCAGCCGAGGGGATCACCGTCAACGCGTACTGCCCCGGCGTGGTGGGCACCGATATGTGGGTCACCATCGACAAGCGTTTCGCCGAGCTGACGGGCGCAGCGGAAGGCGAGACCTACGACAAATTCGTCGGCGGCATCGCCCTCGGTCGCGCGCAGACCCCCGAGGATGTCGCGGCGTTCGTCTCGTATCTCGCCGGGCCGGACTCGGACTACATGACCGGCCAGGCACCGTTGATCGACGGTGGTTTGGTCTATCGGTAACCCCCGTTGATGTCGATCTGTGAGCTGGAGCACAATTGACTGTGATGACGCAGTCGACAGGTCCTGAACCTGCGCTGGCGGCCGGCGAAGACCCGCGCCGCTACGCGCAGATTCTCACTGCCGTGTACGACGCGACCATGACCGGCGGCAAGTCACCCGCGCGTCCCCGCGAGGTCATCGGGGACTCGTGGCGGCGGTTGCAGACCCTGGGCATCGACCCGGAACTGGGCAACCCCGCCGAGACGCAGATGGACGTCTCCGACCTCGAGCTGAGCCGTCGGGAATCGGGGCTGTTCGACATCCTCGACGATTTGGCCCGCGGCCTGGAATCGGTGGTGCAGGACGGCGACAATATCCTGGTCGTCGCCGATCGGCACGGCCGGGTGCTGTGGCGCAGCGGATCGACGGCGGTACTGGACCGCGCCGACGACCTCGGCTTCGTGGAAGGCGCCAACTGGGCCGAGGACTCGGTGGGCACCAATGCCATCGGCACCGCGCTGGTCTCCCGGCGCGCGGTGCAGATCTTCTCGGCCGAACACTATGTGCGCAGCCATCATTCGTGGACGTGTGCCGGTGCGCCGATTCGGGACCCTCGGACCGGTCAGGTGCTGGGAGCCATCGATGTCAGCGGCCCGGCGAAGACTGTCCACCCCACCACCATCGCACTCGTCGACGCCGTCGCACGGTTGGCGGAATCTCAACTGCGGGAACTTCATCGAAGCACCCTCGATCGACTGCGCTCGGTGGCCGCACCGATGCTCGCGCGCCTGCAGTCCCCGGCCCTCGCCGTGGACGCGAACGGTTGGGTCGCGGCTGTCGAATCGGTGGCGCTGCGCAATCGCATTCTGTTGCCCGAGGATCTGGCGACCGGACGCTTCTGGCTGCCGACCCTCGGCGTGTGCGACTTCGAGCCGCTGCCCGGTGGATGGCTCGTCCGACCCACCAGCACGATGGATTCCGGCGTCGCCGATGTCGGATCGACGAGAATTCGCATCGACCTGCGCAATTCGCAGAAACCTCGCATCGAAGTGCGCAGCGAGGTGGGGGAGTGGACCCACGAGCCGACGCCTCGGCACGCCGAAATTCTGTACTTGCTCGCCACGCATCGGCAGGGGCGAACCGCGTCGCAGATGGCCGCGGATCTGTTCGGCGACGACGGACGTGCCATCACCGTGCGGGCCGAGATGTCGCGGCTGCGCAAACACCTCGCCGGCATCATCTCCACGCAGCCGTACCGACTGGACGAATCCGCGACCGTCGAACTGGTCATGCCATCGGACATGAGCCGATTGCTGCCGCATTCGTCGGCCCCCGCGATCCGGGCGGCACGGGGCTGAGCCGTAGCGCAGAATCGAGGGAATGAACCGCCTCGCCCGAATCCTCGACGCCTCGGATCCGGGACAGGTACGGCTGCGCGGCGCGTCGGCGACGACGCTGACGGTACTGCTGGCGATGGTGACGTTGGTGCTGATCACGCGCGCCATCGGGCAGCCGGTGACGGTGGCGATGCTCGGAACCGTCGTGGCGATGCAGGCATCGGCCGCGGTGAAGGACAAGGACCAGCACAGTCGGCTGGTCACCACCGCACTGATGGCGCTGCCGGCCTCGGCAGCAGTGACGTTGGCGGCGTTGCTCTCCGAACTCGGCAAGGTGGCCGACGTCGGATTCATCGTGGTGTTGTTCACGGCCGTGTGGGTGCGCCGTTTCGGCCCACGTGGCACGGCGCTGGGCATGGTCTCGTTCATCTCGTACTTCTTCGCGCTGTTCCTGCGCGCGACGCCGGGGCAGCTGCCGATGCTCATCGCGGCGATCCTCGGCGGCTTGGTGATCGCCCTGTTCGTGCGAGCGGTCATCTTCCCGGATCGGCCGATCGTGGAGGTTCGTCGATTGCTGTTCGCCATGCGGGCGGTCTCGGTGTCGGTGCTCGAGGCGACGTCGGCAGGGGAAAGCCGCGACCTGAACCTGGTGCGCCGCAGACTCGACCGACTCGGCAACACGGCGCTGATGATCGACGACTGGCTCGACCGACACGATGCCGGGCAACTGCTCAGTGTCACGAGCACAGATCTGTCGCTCCGCGTGTTCGACGCCCAGATCGCCACCGAGCAGCTCGTCAGCTCACTGTGGGCTCTGGATCCCGCGAAGCCCTGGCCGACAGCGCTGGGGCAGGCGACCACGGCACTCGGGTCGGTTCTGCAGAACACACCGTCGCCAGAGCAGTTGCGTGCAGCCCGTCGGTTGGCGTCCACAGCAGCCGAGCGCGCCGACCCGTCCACCCCCGCGGGGATTGCCACGGTCTCGGCGCAACGAGCTGTGCAGGCGCACATCGCTATTCATCACATCACCACCAATGCGGTTGCCGTTGATGCGGGTCCCCGAGTCGTCCCCGAACCTGCGACGAAGGACACGCCGAGCGGACTCAATCCGAGCACCAAGGCCGCCATCCAGGTGGCCGTCGCCACCAGTGCGGCGACCGTGCTGGGTGAACTGGTCTCACCCGACCGTTGGTACTGGGCCGTACTGACGGCGTTCCTGGTGTTCACGGGGGCGTCGACGCGCGGTGAAATCCTCACGCGCGCTGGCCAACGCGTCCTCGGGACCATCGCGGGTGTGCTCGCCGGGGTGGTGATCGCCGCACTCGTGGGCAACAATCAACCCCTGCAGCTGGTGCTGATCGTCGTCTGTGTCTTCTTCGCGTTCTATCTGGTGACGGTGGCGTATGCGCTGCTGTCGTTCTTCGTCACCATTCTGCTCGCGATGCTCTACGGGCTACTGGGCACCTTCAGCATCGAGGTGCTCGAGCTTCGGATCGTCGAGACCGCCGTCGGCGGCGTGGTCGGTATGGTCTCCGCCTACTTCATCTTCTCGACGAGCACCCGAAAGACATTGGTGGACAAGGTCGATACGTACCTCGACCAGCTGGATACGTTGATCAAATCGAGCGTGGAATCGGTCATCGCTCCGGGCGAGGAGACCGACCTGGTGGCGTCGACGCGCACGCTCGACAATGCGTTGAAGGACGTCGTGACGGCCGGAAAGCCGCTGGTGCTCGGGCCGGCGACCCGCAGCAGGCGAGGCGCGAAACGACTGCTACGAGTGCTGGCAGTCAGCGGCCGATCGGCGCACGCTCTGGCCCGCGCGGGCGTGCTCGCCTCCCGCGCCGAGGCGGAAACGGCTCCGACGGCCGAGACTGCCCAGGCTCTGCGCGACGCGGCGGCTCTGGTGCGCGACACTGTGCGTCACGTCGAGGCAGCCGTTGCCGGAAATCACGTCGAGCCGCCGGAGAAGATCACCGAGACAACGGTATTGGACGTGCTGCTCACCTCCGCCAACGCGCCCGGTCCGCTGCGGGGTGCGGTGCGCGCACTGAACACGATGAACCGAACACTCGCCGATGTGTTGACTCGGAGTTGACCTTCACATCGTGACAAGGTCTTGGCTGACGGCCATGAACGAACTACTTCGGCACCACGCTTCTTCGGTTCGGCTTCGAGCAGCGCTCGATATCGGCACCACGCCGGACCTACAGTTTCTCGACGCGTTGCTGCAGCGGTGTGCCGTCGAACCGGATTTTCAGGTGCGAGAGATGTTGACGTGGGCGCTGATTCGACTTCCCGCGTCGGCGACGGTTCCGCGGTTGATCGAGAAGGTGAGATCGGGCGGCGCGCAGGCACGCAGCCAGGCGCTACACACGTTGTCGAAAATCAAGGACGAGTCGGCGTGGGAGGCGATCACCTCTTCCGTGCTTGTTGATCCGGACGACGAAGTGGCCCGAAGCGCATGGCGAGCCGCAGTGGTTCTGGTGCCGGCAGGAAGCGAATCAGCATTGGCGACAATGCTCGCCACCCAACTCGGCCGAGGTGGGCACGACGTCCAGCGGAGCCTCAGCCGCGCGCTCGTTGCGCTCGGATCGGTGATCGAGGAGATGCTGCGGGAGGCCGCGTCGAGCACGGATCCAGCCGTTCGCGCCCATGCGCAAGCAACCGAGGCGCTGCTCCGAGACCCGGACGCCGGATTCGCAGTGTTCGAGGCCAAACGTATCGATGCCCTTGGCGTGGTCGACTCGGCGGGGTGAGATAGAACGATGTTGATCGGTGAGGTGGCGCGGCGGTCGGGCGTCAGTGCGCGCATGCTCCGGCACTTCGACAGGCTCGGACTCGTGCGCCCGACGTCGCGTAGCGGCACCGGCTACCGCGAGTACTCCCCGGATGATGTTCGACGCCTCTTCCACGTCGAGTCTCTGCGTTCGCTCGGGTTGTCTCTGCACGACGTCGGGCGAGCGCTCGACGACCCGAACTTCGCGGCCTCGGGACTCGTCGACGAGCTCGCCGCCCGAACGGAGGAACGCATCGCTCGGGATACCGAGTTGCTCACGCGGTTGCGTCGCATCGGCGACCTGCGGCCGGCGGACTGGGAGGACGTACTCGACACTGTGGCGCTGCTGAGTGATCTCGGGTCTGTCAGTGCAGGGAAGCGGCAGACGGCGGCGCTGTCCTCCGTCGGAGATCGACCCATTCCGGCGGACGCCCTGGCCGAGGCGGTGCTGCGTGAGCCCGCAACCAACGTGGCCGGCGCACTGCGGTGGGCTCTCGCTCAGTCGGGTGGGGACGCGATCGGGCCGCTGCAGGAGGGCCTGAACTCACCGAACCCCGAGGTACGACGCCGCGCCGTGGATACCGTCGTCGAGATATCTCACCCCGCTTCCACCGAACTGCTGACCGAGTCGCTGGTCCACAATGACGAGCAGGTCCGGCGGGTTGCTGCGCTGGAACTGGCAGCGCGAGGGGTGGTCGATGCTGTCCCGACGCTGATCGAGATGGTGCACGCCGGAACGAACGATGTGGATGCCGCGGATGCCCTGGGCGTGCTGGGATCCGCCGACTCCATTGTGGCGGCGTTGATGGACGGCATCGACGATTCTGTGGTGCGACAGCGAGTGACGCAGGCGTTGGCGAGCATTCCGGGCTCGGCAGCGCTCGCGGCGCTGCGGGAACTGTCCCGGGATTCGGAGCGATCGATTGCACTGACGGCCCAGTACATCCTCGGCCGGAGGGAGTGAAGACCTTCGGTACCGTCGGAGGTATGAAGGCTTTCGGACTGCTCGCGGCATCGATGATCATGTTGACTGCCTGCTCCACCGCAACCACCCCGGCCGCACCCGCCGAACCCGTTGCCGAGAACCAGGTGACCGTCGCCGATCGGATGTACTCGCCGAAGTCACTGACGATCTCCGTGGGGGACACCGTCACCTGGGTGTTCGCCGACCGCGGCATGGCTCACAATGTGGTCGCCGACGACAACTCGTTCCGGAGCGCTTTGATGGAGACCGGTCAGTTCACGCACACCTTCGACACCGCGGGGACCTTCACCTACCACTGCACCCCGCATCCGGACATGACGGCGACGATCGTCGTTGAACCGTGACGGACGCTGGAACCGTGATGGACTGGTAAGCATGACAGCACCCACCCGATCGCGCAGCATCGCCGCACCTCTCGGTGTTGCCGCTGCGGCTGTCGGTGGGGCAGTGCTGCTGCACGTTCGTGACCCTCGCACTTCGGCGTACCTTCCCTGCCCGTTTCACGCGCTGACCGGATTGTGGTGCCCCGGATGCGGCACGACCCGGGCTCTCGGTGACCTCACCCGCGGAGACATCGCGGCGGCCGCGTCGAGCAATGTCGTTGCGGTTGTCCTTGCCGTCGGCGCGTTCGCAGTGTGGGCGCTGTGGTTGCGGGCTCGGTGGACTGGACACCCGCTCGAACTCCCGCGATTCAACCGCCCGACGGTGATCGTCCTGATCGCCGTCCTCACCGTGTTCACCGTGGTGCGCAACACCCCGTGGGGCACCGCGATCGCCCCGACCTGACATCACTAGGAGTTAAACATGCTGCTGGAAATCTTCTCGATCATCGTGCTGCTGGGCGTGCTCATCGCGCTCATCCCCACGGCCCGCCGCGTCTTCAAGAAGGGTGACGACGAATGAGCGACTCGCTGAAGGATCGCGTGCGCGCGAAACTGCTCGCCCAACTCGCCGACGACGGAGGAACGGCCGCCGAACAAGCGGAGGGCGACGACCCGCGACTGAACGCACTGCGCGACGACCTCGAAGCACTCGATGCTGCGCAGGACGGAGATCCGCTGATCGACGACATCGCCGCGAGACACTGGGTGCCCTGACCGCCCTGCCCCTGGGGAGTCAATGTGACTGTGAGTATGGATATGTCCGGTTGATACTGGATATCTGCAGTGGGCTGGGGCCTGACTCACA
>NZ_JAWLKF010000005.1:0-268248 GCF_033042195.1 Rhodococcus cerastii | reverse complement strand
CCACAACACGGGTACGACACGCCCGAGCTGCGGCTACGCCGCCTCACCGAATGTCCACCACCCCACGGGACTTACCCGGGTGAACCGCGCATCGCTTTTCCGTGCCTGATACGTAGCAGTCCCCATTCACCGAAACCAGGGGCACGGGCGTTTCGTGAGCAGTCGACCAGTTGCAGCTGTCGCCCTTCGCCGGCCCGCAGGCCCCATCCGTACAAGACCTTGAACGCCACCGCATCGCGCCACGCAGCAAGTGCGCCTTTGCGTCCCGAGTTGAGGATTCGTTCCGGTTCGAGATCGGCGAGGTCGAAGAACTGCTGTAGCTCCGCCTTGGTGAACGGGCGCCGCTTGTCCTGGGTGTCGTTGGTCTGCACATGAGTGGCTCGGTTGAATTCGGTGATCACCTGCGAGAACACGGTCCCGAACAGCCGCCCGCAGTTCTCGTTCCACTCGTAGACGGGGTTGGTCGCGTACTCCAAGAACAGTCGGACGTCGGACTGATAAGCCCGAATCGTGGCGTGAGAGAGATTGCGTACCCCACGCAGATGAGCGAAGAACTCGTCGGCATCGTGCGGGGACCATTGCCACGGTGGGGATCCCACGAAGTCGACCATGCGATGGATCAGTTTGATTCGGCGGTCGGCGGTACTTGCACGGAAATTCTGGGTGATCTGCGCGCGTCGCCAGCCGACGAGGACATCGTCGAGGAAGGCTTCGGAGGATGCGGAACTATCGGCCGGAAGGTAGATCAATCGACCACCAACTTCACGTCGGTCCACGTCAGCACCCTTTCGTCTGTCTGCATATTCTGCACTTGAAGAGCGCAAACTGCAACGATAGCTGCCATAACGCCTGCTCAGACCGGGCTGCTTGTCGTGACACTGTCTCATCGGAGCGGCGCCTAGATGTGGACCTGGGATGTGCATGCCGATGGTATCGATGCAGCTCAGGCGAGTATCGGCGAAGCACGGGGGCAGTTACACGAAGCAGAGATATTCGCGCCAAGTGCTGATAACCAATCTACTAGTTGACATAATGTCGATTATCGGCAAAAAGGAGCCGCAGTTCAGGGGTGTCTCGACGGACGCCGCGCGACTTCGGTTCCTGTGGCCGACCCATTCACAACGCTTCCGCGTCGAACGCTGTGTGCACGTCCCACTCGAGCGCTGCGGCGGACACTCGGCGCTGTTGTCCAACGG
Source organism: Rhodococcus cerastii (assembly GCF_033042195.1). Lineage (NCBI taxonomy): Bacteria > Bacillati > Actinomycetota > Actinomycetes > Mycobacteriales > Nocardiaceae > Rhodococcus > Rhodococcus cerastii. The sequence continues at coordinate 267,052 of NZ_JAWLKF010000005.1, read as the reverse complement.
GCAGCTCCTTGCGACGGTTGGACGAAATGTGTGAATCAGATGGAGCTTGCGTCACTCTCTTGCATTCCCCTCGCCCCACCTTCAACCGTCCAAAGCGTCACAGTGACGTTTTGCAAGGGTGGAGTTGGGACGAGCAGGCCGCGGTCCAGTGGCCGAGTCGGTGTCTCTCCCCTGGCCTCCGTATGCTCCAGGCGGGGTCGGTTATGGATGCTCGTCGAGCGGTACCGGTTTCGTGGTCGGCCGAGGGACCTTCTCGGACTGTGAGGTATCGAGGTCGGGGTCGTTTTCGTCGCCGACGGGATCGGGCGAAGTGGTGGCCACCTGATCCGCCAATTCCAACCCCGCACCTGCGTAGACATTGAACGCGATGTCCACGCCGTGCTCCTTGGCCCACTGCACTTCGTCGTCGTAGCGGGCCACTGCGGCAACTGTTCCACTGAATCCGGATTCGCGCAGACAGGCGAGTGCTGTGACATTGGCACCGTGACGCGGCATCGCGAGCACGGCAATGCGTACCGACTCGGAATGCCGTAGTTGATGCCAGAAATCGAGATCGGTTGCGTCCCCTTCGATGACTCGTAATCCCTGATCGGCCAGGCGACGAATGCGAGGCCCGTCGTAGTCGACTCCTACGGCATCCAGGCCGTAGTGATCGGTGAGCCGCTGATATGCCGCGAACCCGACACGCCCCATTCCGATCACGACCACCTCGGCGTCGCCGGCATCGCCGGAGCGTTCCTCGGGATGCAAGCTCGACTCGTCCTGCTCGGGTAGACGGGTCGCGATCTTCTCGACCATCAGGTGGCCACGACCGTTCACCAGAGCCGACGCGACGAAACTCAAAGCCACGGCGATCGACATCTCGACCAGCCAGGCCGGTGCGAGTAGGCCGGTCGTCACTCCTACCGACACGACGATCAGGCCGAATTCGGAGTAGTTCATCAGGCTCAGTCCGGCCAGGAGCGCGGTCCGATATCGCAACTTCATCAGGGCGAACAGCGCCAAGTACAGGACGGATTTGAGTGGCAGCAGAAGCACCATGAGGAGGGCGACACCGAGACTGGGTAGGTCCGGCAGCCCGGACAAACCGATCGAGACGAAAAAGCCCACCAGGAGCAGTTCCTTGATGTGGAACAGCGATCGTGACAGTTCCGACGAGGCCGGATGCGATGCCAGCAACACGCCGATGACCAGTGCGCCCAGATCCCCCTTGAGCCCCAGGGCGGAGAACAGGGCGTAACCCGGGACCAGCGCCATCACGATGCCGAACAGCGACTGCATCTCGCCGTGGCCGAGTCCGCTCCAGATCTTCCGAAGGATCCGCGTCACCGGCCACAGCAGTACGAGCGTCACCGCCCATGGGCTCGGTAGCGAGCCGCTGGTTATGGTGAGAAAAACCACGGCAACGATGTCCTGCATGACCAGGACACCGATCGCCACCCGTCCGTAGAGGGCGTGCGACTCCCCTCGCTCTTCCAGAACCTTGACCACGAACACCGTGCTCGAGAACGACATCGCGAATGCGAGCAACGCTATCGTCGTCAGACTTTGGCCGGACAACATGGCCAACCCGGCGACGGCGGCGAGCCACAGCACGGTGGTACCGACCACGATGCTCGCCACCAGATGCACCGATGTCGTCAGCCACACCTCCCGGCGCAGAAGAATACGAACGTCGAGCTTGAGACCGATTGCGAACAACAGCAGTGTCACGCCCAGGTCGGCGATCAGCTCGAGCTGGGGCACCTCACCGACATCGAGCGCATTGATGACGAAACCGGCAGCGAGAAACCCGACCAAGGGAGGTAGCCGTACCACCATGGCGAGTCCGCCCAGACCGAAGGCGATGACGAGGTAGATCGCGGCAACTGTCATGCACGGTCCCTTCGCTGGTGGGCTGCAACCGGATCTCCAACGGATCTTTCGACGTCGGCACAAGCCGTCGGAGTGCCCCTAGTATCCCGGCATACGCCACATTTCACAGCGGACGACTGCCGACGAGAACGGCGATCGACGAAGTCGCCTGATGACTTCGTCGATCGCCGTCAGCACGATCGACTACCGCGGTCCTTCCGTACGGAAGGACTCAGAGCTCGAACTCGGCCGGATCGATTCCGACTGCGAAGCACGCATTGCGCACGGCAGCCTTCTCGTGATCGTCGAAGTGGCCGTCCGCTCCGCCGATGATGATGCCGATCTGAATGACGGCCCGTGCCTGGTCGGGCTTCGACTTCAGCTTGCCGATCGTGGCTGTCGCCTCGACCTTCCCGAAGTCGAAGTCTCCCTGCAGCTTGTCGCAGTACCAGTCGAACTTCTGCCGAAGCTCGTCGGGCTCGAACACTCTCAGAGCCTCGTTGCCGGCGATCAGTGATGCCGTCTTCTGGCGCTCGGCAGGATCGATGGTGCCGTCCGCCGCCGCGATCAGGGCACACATGGCCATGCTGCCGTTGGCGAATTCCTTGTTCTTGAACTGGCTGGTCTTGGTCTGCAGCTGGCCGTTCAATTCCTGTGCCTTGGATTTGAGTTGATCCCAGAACGCCATGGAGCTCCTCACTAGGTCGTACCGCCTGCGCAGTCGCGCGGGCGGTACGACCATTGTCCATGGAGTCGGTGAACGAGTAAGGAACCGCAGTTCAGCGCAGTCGCTCTGCGTCATGAGCTTTGGCCAACAGCTCGGCGCACAGTCGGTGCAGTTCCGCAGCGTCGGCACCTTCCGCCACCGCCGTGCTGACGTCCTCGGCGGCACACCGAACCTCGAACGCTCTGTCTGCCACGGCCGACACCTCCTCCGCGGTCAGCACGACGGCGTCGTCGGGAATCGACGTCCCTTTCGTCACGCTGCGCTGCTCGTAGGCTCGCTGACGGCACGATTGACGGCAGTACCGCCGCTTACGGCCGGTTCCTGTATCGGCGACCGGGCGCCCGCACCAGGCGCATGTCTGGTCGCGGCGGGTTCTGGCGGACATGGTCGTTCAGCCTACTGCGGCCGCGAGGTAAGATCGCCCGATAAGCTGCGCCGATGGGATCGCACCGGGACTCATCGGCCCGGGAACGAACCGACGCGCGGCGACGTTGTAGATCAGTGGGTAGACGGTGTAGTTCGATGTCGACGGATGGCTTCGACGCACGTACCTACTATCGATGAGAGGACTTCACCATGGCAGATCGTGTACTTCGAGGTAGCCGACTGGGAGCGGTCAGCTACGAGACCGACCGTGATCACGACCTGGCGCCCCGCCGCGTTGCGCGCTACCGGTGCGACAACGGCGAGGAGTTCGACGTACCGTTCGCCGACGACGCCGAGATTCCCGGAACCTGGGCTTGCCGCAACGGTCTGGAAGGGTCGCTGATCGAGGGAACCGCGCCGGAGGCCAAGAAAGTCAAGCCTCCCCGTACGCACTGGGACATGCTGCTCGAGCGTCGTTCGGTCGACGAGCTCGAGGAGCTTCTCAAAGAGCGTTTGGACCTGCTGAAGGTCAAGCGCCGCGGCGCATGACGTTCGCCGCACTCTGCACCGCCTGATTGGAAACAATCCGGCGGTGCAGTTTTTTTATTTATATCGAACTTATCGGATGTTTTCGCGGACCTTTGTTGCATTCATTGTCGCCTGACCAGCTATTCCAATACGATCGAGTGGCGAGGTGGCTGTCCGAGGTGCCATCATCGAGTATCGGTTGTCACACAAGTGGACGATTCGTGAACGGTCGCCGTAACAGTTGTCGGACAATACCGATAAACAGCGGCATCGCACTCGAAAAATCAGGGGGCAATAACTCGTGAGCCAGGATTCTGATCAGCGCTCGACCGACGCTTTGCGCACGGCGGCCTCCGAAGCGGAATCGGAAGGCCATCGCGCAGTCGGCGAGCAGAAGCTTGCGGAGTTGAGGCGCGAGTTGGACGGAATCGACGAAGTTCTGCGCGCTGCAATTCGAGACCGCATCGATGTGTGTGTACGTGTTGCACACGTAAAACGAGAACACGCCATTCCGATGATGCAACCAGGCCGTGTCGGATTGGTGACAGAGCGAGCGAGAGAATTCGCGTCGGCCAATGGGATGTCCCCCGACTTTCTCGAAGATCTGTACCGAACGATGATTGCAGAGGCATGTCGCGTCGAGGATTCGATCATCGATTCTCCGACGCCCGGGCCGGGCCTCGACAGGAAACGGTAGAAGCACGCCGATGACGATTCATACGCTCCTGGTGGACAATTACGATTCGTTCACCTACAACCTGTACAGCCTTCTCACCGAGGTGAACGGACGGCCGCCGACGGTGGTCAAGAACGACGTCGAGTGGACGTCTTTGGATTTCGAGGCTTTCGACAACGTCGTGATCTCACCCGGTCCAGGGCGGCCCGATGTGGAGCAGGACTTCGGGATCAGTTCTCGCGTGATACTCGAGTCCGGTCTACCGATACTCGGCGTGTGCCTCGGGCATCAGGGTCTGTGCCATCTGTTCGGTGGCAGTGTCGATCTTGCGCCCGCGCCGATGCACGGCAGGATCACCGACATCACTCATTCCGGCGTGGACCTGTTCGCCGGAATCCCCTCGCCCTACTCGGTGGTGCGGTATCACTCGCTCGTGGTGACCCGCACCCCTGCCGACTTCGAGGAAGTCGCATGGACGCCCGACGGACTGGTCATGGCCGTGCGGCACCGGAGCAAGCCCATGTGGGGCGTTCAGTTCCATCCCGAGTCGATCAGTACCGAATACGGCCGCGAACTACTCGCCAACTTCCGCGATCTGACACTGGCTCAATCGGCCGCATCGAGCGCCGCGCGGACTCAGGATTCGATCTTCACCATCGAAACACGTTCGCTCGACGAGGCTTTCGACTCCGAGCAGGTATTCGACGCTCTTTTCGCGGACGGCTCGAAGAGTTTCTGGCTGGACGGTAGCGCGGCTCTCGAACCCGACTGCAGATTCACCGTCATGGGCGACTGCTCGGGTCCTCATGCGGAGTACGTGACCTACTCGGTTGCCGAGACCACGGTGACCGTGCAAGGTGCCGACGGTACGACCGAGCGCATCCACTCGACATTCTTCGACTACATCGACGAGCGATTGCGAGAGCGGTCCACTCCCCCTCGACACGACCTACCGTTTGCTTTCGGACTCGGCTACGTGGGGTATCTGGGATACGAGCTCAAGGCCGATACCGGTGGCCAACTGGTTCACACGGCCTCGACTCCCGACGCGTCGATGGTCTTCGCAGATCGCGCGCTGGTGTTCGACCACGAAGCCGGCACCCTGTATCTGATGGGGTTGGCCACCACCCCCGGGGATCCTGTGTTGGCGCAGTGGTTCGACTCTGTCACCGAGACCCTGCGTGGCTTGTCTCGAAAGGCAGTCCCGAACGACCACGCGGATGCGCCAGCGTCGGGCACTCCCCTGCTCGGAGCAGATCGATCGCTCGAGCCCCGTCTACGCCACGACCGTGCCCACTACCTCGATCTGATTTCCCAGTGCCTCGCCGAGATTCGCTCCGGTGAGACGTACGAGGTCTGTTTGACCAACACGGCGACCGTAGCCGGTTCCATCGACGCGACCGCCACCTACTCGTACATGCGTGAAATCAACCCCACTCCGTACAGTGCGCTGCTGAAGTTTCCCGAGCTGTCGGTGTTGAGTGCGTCTCCGGAACGCTTCTTGCGCATCGACGCCGACCGCGTAGTCGAGTCCAAGCCGATCAAGGGGACGCGTCCCCGCGGAGCCACGGCGGAAGAAGACAACGCGCTCAAGGCCGATCTCGTCGCGAACGAGAAGGACAAGGCCGAGAATCTGATGATCGTGGATCTGGTGCGCAACGACCTCGCCCAGGTCTGCGTGCCGGGGTCGGTTCACGTACCGAAGCTGTTCGATGTCGAAACCTATGCTCCCGTGCACCAATTGGTCTCGACCGTTCGTGGCCGCCTGCGCGAGGACGCATCCGCGGCGGACTGTATCCGTGCCGCGTTTCCCGGTGGTTCGATGACAGGAGCCCCGAAGATCCGCACGATGGCGATCATCGACAAGCTCGAAGACGGACCGCGCGGGGTGTACTCGGGTGCCATCGGTTACTTCTCGATCACCGGCACCGCAGACTTCTCGATCGTCATTCGCACGATCGTGGCCACCGAGCACGAAGTGACGTACGGAGTGGGTGGTGCAATCGTGGCACTGTCGGATCCCGACGAGGAGTTCGAGGAGACGATGGTCAAAGCCGTGTCGATGCGCCGGGCGTTGACCGGGCGGACAGCGAACAGCGGGTAGAGCGCACGCGCTCCACCCGCTGTTCGGACCTCCGTCGGCTCGGGGCCGTTCTGCCTTACGGAGTGGTGAAGTACTCGAACACGGCAGGCTGAGCCTGCGGGTTTCCGTTGGACGTACCGATGACCGCGCCGGCAACCGTACCGATGACGGTTCCGATGATGCACCCGGAGATGAAGTTCGGGAAGATCGATACACAGCCGATGGCGAAGCCGAGGCCTGCGCCGATCGCCGTGCCGACACCGCCACCGTTGTTCCAGCCGATTGCGAGCTGGTTGACCATGTTGTCGAATGCCTGCTGCTTGGTCCGCGGACCTGCGACCTCGGCGACGGGAACCGTCTGCGGAGTCAACGTCAGTTCGCGACCCTCGGCACCGATCAGCGGTGCGATCGAGTAGACGGTGCCGTTGATGGTGTATTCCAGCGGAACGGTTGCGAGCGTGGCACCGGCCTGGTCGATGACGGACACGTTCTCGCTCGTGGCGTCGACCCGGAACAGCCCGGCATCGAGGATGGTGGTGACCGTGCCGTCCGGGTTGACCGAAGTCTCGTAATTCACCGGGTCCGACGACGGGTCTGCCACAGCATGGCCTGCTCCGGTGGCCACCGCAGCGGTCAACGCCACCGCTACCGTTGCTGTTCTGATCAGTTTCACTTCTGTCCCCTGGTGGTAGTGATTCGTATTCGACGGCATTCGTCTCGAGTGCCGATGGTATTCGTAGATGTGCCCTGCGATGTGAAGAACACATCAATTGTTATTCAGGTGTATTCCCGAGATGAGAATCGACGACCGGCCCGATCACAGTGGCCGCATCTGCATTGGTCATCTCGTTGTGGAAAACGTCGACATCGTGGATGACGATATCTCCTGTCACATACGGCCGCCATTCCTGCGGAGATCGAACAATTCCATCGCTCGCACCCTTCGTTGCGGAGAAGAACAAAACATCTCCGTCGAACACGTCCGGGATGAACTCGGCCATTATTCGAGTCGAGTTCTCGAATCCCGCATTGATACGTCGCAGATGATCGGCGGAAACGCCGGTCGTCTGTCCCAACGACTCGTCGAGTAGTTCGACGCCCCGTTCGTAGGTCAACGGCTCGGTCGAGGGCTGAGCAGTCAGATCGAGCCCCAATCCCGCAAGCAGGTTCTCGACGCTCAACGCTCCCTCGACCGCTTCGCCGTCGTGCCCGTCGACGTAGCTGTCCAACAGTGCGAGGGTGCGAACATCGCTGCCGGTGCTGCGCAGTTCCACCGCTATCGCATGAGCGAGCGAGCCGCCGAGCGACCACCCGAGCAGGTGGTACGGACCCACCGGCTGAACAGCGCGAATCTCGTCGGCGTAGCGGTGCGCGAGATCGCGAATGGACCCGAACGTCGACCCTTCGACGATGCTCGGCAGCTGTAGGCCGTACACGGGACGGTCGTCGCTCAGATGCGAGACGAGACCGGCGTAGCCCCACGACAACCCGATTCCCGGGTGGACGCAGAACAACGGTGCCTTGGACCCGCTGCCGCGCAGCGGAATCACGACTCCGAACACCGAATCGAGATCCGCGCCCCCGGCGTCGGCATCCGCGGCGACCCGCGCTGCCAACCCCGACGGTGTCGGATCGACGAACAGCGCTTGCAGCGGCACCCGCACTCCGATGGCGTTCTCGATGGCAGGCACGATCTTCGTGGCCACCAGCGACGTCCCGCCCAGCTCGAAGAAGTTGTCGTCCATGCCGACCCGATCGACTCCGAGAACCTGCGCGAACGCATCGGCGATCGCAGCTTCCACGTCGGTGGCCGGTGCCCGGTACGGAGTGGTCGACGTCGTCAGCTCCGGAACCGGCAGGGCCCGCCGATCGAGCTTGCCCACAGGCGTCAGCGGAATGTCGTCCAGCTCGATGATCGCCGACGGAACCATATGACGCGGAAGCACTTTGGCGACTCGGTCTCGAAGTGCTTCGGTGTCGACCGATTCGCCGTCGGCCGCGAGAACGTAGGACACGAGGACGGTGTCACCCGACGCCGCCGTGTGCCCGATCGTGGCGGCGAATCCGACCTGCTCGTTCTCGGTGAGTGCGGAGTCGATCTCGCCGAGTTCGATGCGGAAACCGCGCACCTTGACCTGGAAGTCACTGCGTCCGACGAACTCGACGGCTCCGGCACTTCCCCAGCGCACGACGTCACCGGTTCGATACATCCGGTCGCCAGGAGTACCGAACGGATCGGCGACGAAGCGCTCGGATGTCAGCCCGAAACGCCCGAGGTATCCACGGGCGGTACCGGGACCGGCGATGTAGAGCTCGCCCGACACTCCGGCCGGAACCGGCCGCAGTCGTGCGTCGAGCACCTGGAACCGGAATCCGGTTCCAGGCCTGCCGACGTCCACCGTGCCACCGGGCACCAGCGGACCACCGACACTCGCCTGGATGGTGGTCTCGGTCGGACCGTAGCCGTTGAACATCTGGCGGCCCGGTGCCCATTTCGCCACCAACTCCGGAGTACAGGCCTCACCTCCGACGGCGAGGACCCGAACGTTGCCCAGACGTGTCTCGTCGATCGACGACAGCGCCGCGGGCGTCAGGAACGCGTGCGTGACGTGTTCGGATTCGAGCAGGTCGGCCAAGTCGCCGCCGCCGAAGACTCCCGGCGGCACGATCACGACGGTGGCACCGACGCCGAACGCCATCGTCAGCTCGTAGATCGATGCGTCGAAACTCGGTGACGCGATGTGCGAAACACGCGAATCCCGAGTGGGGCGGAATCGCTCGAGCACCTCGGCCTGGAGGTTGGCCAAGCCACGGTGCCGCACTGCAACGCCCTTCGGGCGACCGGTCGAACCCGATGTGTAGATCAGGTAGGCGGGGTGGTCGATGTGCAGGGTCGCCGTACGCTCGACGTCGGTCACCGCGTCCGCCGGGTAGCGAGACAACTCCGCGGAAATTTCCGGATCGTCCAGAACCAGCCACGGGACGGTGTCGGGCAGCGATCCCCTGCTGTCGATGTCGGTCAGACCCATTGCGGCATGGGAATCTTCGAGCATGTGCGCGATTCGGTCCGCCGGGTAGTTCGGATCGACGGGCAGGAATGCAGCACCGGTCTTGGCCACGGCCCACACCAACAGCACCGACTCGATCGATCGAGGCAGCGCCAACGCGACGAACGTCTCGGGCCCGACGCCGTAGTCGATCAGCATTCGAGCGATTCGGTTGGACCAGCTGTCCAGATCGGCGTAGGAAAGGCTGATGCCTCGGTAGGTGACGGCCACTGCGTACGGGTCGAGCGCGACCGCCGCCGCGAGCAACTCCGGCCACGTCCGGACTGCTGCGTCCGGGTTTCCTCGCGCCGGCGCCAACGCGCGCTGCTCGTCGGCGCCCAGAATTTCGATGTCTCCGACCACCGCGTGCCGGTCGCGTCCGACGGCGTCGAGAACTCGAATCAGTCGCGCCGCGATGGCCTCGACGCTGGCCGCGTCGAACAGCGATGTGGCGTAGTCGAATGCGGCCTCGAAGCCGGACGGACGTCCCGCCTCGTCGAAGGTCTCGGACAGCAGCAGCTGAAGATCCTGCTTGGCTACCGGAACGTCGAAGTCGAAGCCTTCGACGCGGAGGTCCGGAAGCTCGAGCGAGGCCTTCTCGTTGTTCTGGAACGACAGCGCGACCTGTGACAGCGGAGCGTATGCCGTCGAACGGGTGGGATTGAGAACCTCGACGATTCTCTCGAAGGGCATCTCGGTGTGATCGAACGCGTCGAGATCGTGTGCCTTGACCTGGTTCAGCAGATCGTCGAACGTCGCGGACTCGTCGACTCGGCTGCGCAGCACGAGCGTGTTGACGAACATACCCACGAGGTCGTCGAGCGCCGCGTCCCCGCGCCCGGCCACCGGAGTGGTGATCGCGATGTCGTCGGTGCCGCTCAAACGAGCCAGAACGACCGCGAACGCCGCGTGCAGCACCATGAACATGCTGACGTTCTGTTCCCGAGTGATGTCGACGAGCGTCCGATGGATGTCGGCATCGACCGTGAAGCGAACTCGGCCACCGTGGAAGTCCTGCGTGGTCGGCCTCGGTCGGTCCGTCGGCAACGGCAGCAGGTCGGGAAGACCCGCGAGCGCGGTGGACCAGTGCTCGAGCTGGGCCGCGGCCACGCTCGACGGGTCCTGCTCGTCTCCGAGCAGCGAACGCTGCCAGATCGTGTAGTCGGCGTACTGGACGGGCAGCGGCTGCCAGTTCGGTGCCTGACCTGCACTGCGCGCCGAGTACGCGAGCACGACGTCGCGAGCGAGCGGTGCCATCGACGCGCCGTCGGCGGCGATGTGGTGCACCACCATGGCGAGTACGAAGACAGGATCCTCGGACGCGTCGACGCCGGCATCGAGCACCTCGAACAGCTCGACGTGCACCGGGATCTCGGTGGTCACGTCGAATCCTCGACCGGCCAACAGGGCGACGCGATCGGTCAGAACTGCGGCATCGATCCGTTCGGATTCGACCGCAGGCGCGACCTCGGCAGCCGGGTGCACGAGCTGCACCGGGAACTCCGGGCCGTCGGGGAAGGTCGTGCGCAGAGATTCGTGGCGTCCCAGAACATCGACCACCGCGGCGGCCAGCGCAGCGGTGTCGAGCCGCCCGGTCAGCTTGACGACCAACGGCACGTTGTACGCGGCCGACGAGGTGTCGAACTGGTTGATGAACCACATCCGCTGCTGAGCGAGCGAGAGCGGAATGTGCTCCGGACGCGCCGCCGCCACGAGAGCCGGGCGCTGCGCGCGAGTGTCGGCAGTGCCGACTGCGCTCGCCAGTCCCGACACCGTCGGGGTCTCGAAGATCGTGCGGACACCGATCGAGGTACCGAACTCGGCGTTGACGCGAGCGATCACCCGCGTTGCGCTGAGCGAGTCACCACCGAGCTCGAAGAATCCGTCGTCGGCACCGACTCGATCCACCTCGAGGATCTCGGCGAAGACCGCCGCGACCGTCAGCTCGGCCGGCGTGCTCGGCTCTCGGTACGAGGTGGCCGAGCCGAACTCCGGTACGGGCAGTGCGGCGCGGTCGAGCTTGCCCACCGGAGTGAGAGGAATCGACTCGACCACGACGATGGCGCTGGGCACCATGTGCGACGGCAGCGCGGCGGCAAGATGGTCACGCAGAACCGCTGTGTCGAAGGTGTCGACCGCGTGTGCCGGGTTGTCCCCCGTCAGGCGCACGTACGCCACGAGAACAGTGGCACCGGACGGCCCGGGAGTTCCGAAGGTGGCTGCGAAATTCACCGCGGGATGTGCCGAGAGCGCGGCGTCGATCTCGCCGAGTTCGATGCGGAAGCCGCGGACCTTGACCTGCGAGTCGCTGCGACCGACATATTCGATGGTCAGATCCGGCGACCAGCGCACCACATCTCCGGTGCGGTACATGCGGGCACCGGGAGCACCGAACGGGTCGGCAACGAATCGTTCGGCCGTCAGCCCCATCCGATCGTGGTAGCCGCGGGCCAGGCCGACGCCTGCGAGATAGAGCTCACCCGCGACCCCGACGGGAACCGGCTGCAGTCGCGAGTCGAGAACCACCTCGTACACACCCCGCACCGGCCCACCGATCGACACCGGCTCGCCGGCGACCATCGGTGCACTGATGTTGGACATGATCGTGGCCTCGGTCGGTCCGTACCCGTTGAACAGGTTTCGACCGGGAGCCCACTTGGTGACCAACTCGGACGGAACGGCCTCGCCGCCGACCACGACGTCGGCGAACGTGTCGAGACCGGCCGGATCGACCGAGGCGAGGGCGGACGGGGTGATGAAGCCGTGAGTGACCGATTCCTCGGCCAGCAACGACGCCAGCTCGGCTCCGCCGTACACCGTGGGTGGAACGATCACCATCGTGGCACCGACGCCGAACGCGAGCAGGTACTCGAGTACGGACGCGTCGAAGCTGGGTGACGAAACATGAAGCGTGCGTGAGTCCTTCGTGACTCGATAGCGCTCGCGCTGCTCGGTCGCGAAGTTGTCGAGGCCGGAGTGGGTGACCACGACCCCCTTCGGTACACCCGTCGAACCCGACGTGTAGATCGTGTACGCCGCACTCGACAGGGTGACGCGACCACGGCGTTCGTCGTCGGCGACGGGCTCGTCACTCACCGCGTTCGGACCGTCGGTGGCGAGGTCGTCCAGGACGATCCACGGCACGGTCGACGGCAGGTCGTCGAGGTGAGTGCGGGTGGTGACACCGAAGGTTGCTCCGGAGTCGGCCAGCATGTGCTCGATGCGATCGGCCGGGTAGTTCGGATCGACCGGTACGAAGGCGGCACCGGACTTCGCGACGGCCCAGACGGTCAGCACCGACTCGATGGATCGTGCGATCCCGAGTGCGACGAACGTCTCGGTGCGGACACCGCGGCCGATCAGAATGCGAGCGAGCCGGTTCGACTGTCGATCCAGCTCTCGGTACGTCAACTCGCCGTCGACGCTGCGCACCGCGATGGCGTCCGGGTCGACGGCAGCTGCGTCTGAGAAGATCTCCGGTAGCAGCCGAGTCGATCGGCCTTCGAGGCCGAATACCGGAGCCAGAGAAGCGAATTCGGTGTCGGCCAGCAATCGCAGCCGAGCCAGTGGCTGCTGCTCGTCGGCCAGCACTGCGTCGAGCACCCGCTCGACCCGATCGACGATGGCGTGCACGTCTTGGAGCTCGAAGAGTTCGGGCAGGTACTTGGCCTTGAGGTTCAGGCGCTCGTCGACCGAAGACACCAGTGTCAGCGGATAGTGCGCCGCGTCGGTGCCGAGGATGTCCGTCACCTGCATACCTGCGAAATCCGTTGCAGCAGAGGCTCCGGCGCGATCGACCGGGTAGGACTCGAACACCGTCAGCGTGTCGAATGCGACGCCGGCTCCGGCCGCGCGCTGGATGTCGGTCAGACCGAGGTAATGGTGATCGAGCAGCGCTGCCTGTTCGGCCTGCACACGATCGACCAGTGCGCCGAGTGTCTCGGCCCGATCGAGCGTGACCCGAACGGGAAGCGTGTTGATGAAGAGCCCGATCATGCCTTCGATGCCCGGAACCTCGGGCGGACGACCCGACACCGTGGCACCGAAGACGACGTCCTCGCGACCGGTCAGAGTGGCGAGCACGATGCCCCACGCAGTCTGAACGAGTGTGTTCAGAGTGGACCCGCGGCGCGCCGCGAAATCGCGCAACGCCGCTGTGGTCTCGATCGACAACGACCGCTCGGTCTCGCTCGAGACAGTGGACAACTGACGACCCCGGTCACCGGTGACGAGCAGTGTCGGCTCCTCGACGCCGGCCATCGCACTGACCCACTGCGCGGTGGAGATGGCGACGTCGCGTTGCCGCATCCACGCGAGGTAGTCCCGATACGCGGGAACTCGCGGCAGCATCGAATCGTCGGACTCGGTGACGTAGAGGGTGATCAGTTCCTTGACCACCAGCGGCGTCGACCAGCCGTCGAGCAGGATGTGGTGATTGGTCAGCAGCAGTCGCCAGTGATCGTCGGCGAGGGTGATCAGCGTGAACCGAAGCAGCGGTGCCGAGTCCATCTCGAATCGCACGCCGCGATCGGCCTCGAGTACGGCTTCCAGTGCTGCCTCGACATCGGCTTCACCGCGGAGATCGACCTCGGACCACGGCACCGTGACCGAACTCTGCACGATCTGCAGAGATTCGCCGGTGCTGTTGTGCACGAACGCTGCTCGCAAGTTCGGATGACGAGAGACGAGCTTGTTCACGGCGGAATGCATCCGCTCGGCATCGACGACGCCGCGCAGCTCCAGACCGAGCTGCACCATGTAGGCGTCGACTCCCGCACTGTCGCTGCCGACCTCGCCTGCGAGACGGGCGTGGAAGAGCAGTCCGGCCTGCAGCGGCGACATCGACCACACATCGTCGAGATCGGGGAACTGCTTCTCGAGCACCTCGATGGAGCGCTGATCGATGTCCACCAGCTCGAGGTCGGACGGGGTGAAGCCGCCCGCACCCTCGGTCGAGGCGTGCTCGGTGATCGCGGTCAGTGCCTGCGTCCACAGTTCGATCAACCGATCGACCTCGTCCGCATCCAGGATGCCGGCCGGGAACGCGAAGGTGGCGTCGAGCTGGGGCCCGTCGGGTGTCGAGGTGGTGACGGAGTTGATGTCCAGCGCGGCCGGTACCGGCATGTCCGGGTTCTGTGCGTCGCCCAGTTCGGCGTCGGCCACAGGAATCCAGCCCACGTCTTCCATGCCCTCGGACGATCCGGTCGAGAAGCGCCCGAGGTAGTTGAAGCTGACCTGCGGAGCGGCGTAACCGGACAGTGCTTCGGTCCCGTCGGAGTCCAGGTACCGCAGCATGCCGTAGCCGATTCCGTGATCGGGGATCTCGAGCAGCTGTTCCTTGACGGCCTTGATCAAGGCTCCGGCGGAGTCGCCACCGGACAACGCGTCGGCGATGTCCAGGGAGCCGAGGTCGAGTCGAACCGGGAAGATCGTGGTGAACCAGCCGACGGTTCTGCCGAGATCGGCTCCGGGCACCACGGCGTCTTCACGGCCATGGCCTTCGAGTGTGATCAACGCACTGCGGACAATTGCTCCCCGTTCGCGACGCCACGCCGTCAGTGCCAATGCCAGCCCGGCCAGGAGACCGTCGTTGACGCTGCCGCGGAAGGCATTCGGTACCGCTGTCAGCAGTCGTTCGGTCACCTGGACCGGGAGCGATGTGCGGATGCGCTGGACGGTCGCGTCGACATCGACGCGCTTGTCCAGTGGTCGCGAACCGATCGTCGGATCGTCGCCGTTCAGAATGCGCTGCCACAGGCCGATTTCGTCGGCGCGGCCCGCGGTGACCTCGGTCAAACCGGTGGACCACCGTCGCATCGATGTGCCGATCGGTGCCAGCGCAGGCGTGTCGCCCGCGACGATCTGGCTCCAGGCCGTCGCCAGATCCGGGACGAGGATGCGCCACGACACGCCGTCGATCACGAGGTGATGTGCGACGACGAGCAGTCGGCCGGACCCGTTCGGGGCCTGGAACCACACCATCTGCACCATGACCCCGTCGGCGGGGACCAGTCGATCTGCTGCAGCGTCGAGTTCCGTTGCGGCACGGGAGGAGAATTCGGGACCGTCCACGGAATCGACCGAGACCGCGTGGATCACCGACGCGGCGGACACAGTGCCGATCGGAGCTACTTCCTCGTGCCAGATTCCGTCCGTGTCCTGGAACAGTCGCGATCGCAGCATGTCGTGACGATCGAGCACGGCCTGCACGGTGCGCTCGAGCGTGACGCTCTCGATACCGACCGGGAGCTGAAGCAGTGCCGTCTGGGTGTAGCGCCCGAAGTCGGTGCTGCGCTCCAACATCCAACGCACGACCGGAGTGAGGGGCAGCGGGCCGACTCCCCCACCGTCGAGTTCTTCCAGTACGACGACGTCGCCTCCGAGGACCACGACCTCGGCCAATGCCGCGACGGTCTTGCGCTCGAAGATGTCGCGCGGAGCCAGGACCAGACCGGCCGCCTTGGCGCGTGAGACAAGCTGGATGGACATGATGCTGTCGCCGCCGAGCGCGAAGAACGAGTCGTCGACGCCGACGGTGTCGAGGCCGAGGACGTCGGCGAACAATCCGGCGAGAATGGACTCGACTTCGGTTGCCGGCAAACGGCTCTCGGTGACATTGGCGGAGAAGTCCGGAGCCGGCAAAGCCCGGCGGTCGAGCTTTCCGTTGGCGGTGAGCGGCAGGTCGTCCAGCACGATCAAAGCGGCCGGAACCATGTACGACGTCAGTGAGTGTCCGACGAATTCGAGAACGGCGGAGTGGTCGAGTGTTCGGCCCGCCTCGGCGACGACGTATCCGATCAGTCGATCACCGAATCCGTCGTCTCGAACCGAGACCACGGACGCCGCGACGCCGTCGAACGCCAACAGCGCGCTTTCGATCTCGCCGAGTTCGATACGGAAGCCGTGCAGCTGCACCTGCATGTCGCTGCGGCCCAGGTACTCGAGCGCGCCGTCACGATTCCACCGTGCGGTGTCACCGGTGCGGTACATCCGGGCACCGGCGTCTCCGGCCGGATCTGCCACGAAACGGGTGGCCGACAGGCCGGCCCGGCCCAGGTATCCGCGAGAGAGCTGTGCCCCGGAGACGTACATTTCACCGGTGACGCCGGGTGGTACCGGATTGAGACGCGTGTCGAGAACGGCGACGCGCAGTGCGGGGATGGCCTGACCGATGACGCTGGCCGAGGCCGATGCCGCGAACTGCTCGGTCAAGGCCAGGTGGCTCACGTGGACTGTCGTCTCGGTGATGCCGTACATGTTGACCAGAGTCGGGGCGGACTCGTCGTGCCGGGCGTACCAGCGAGCCAACTGCCCGAGATCGAGTGCCTCGCCGCCGAAGATCACGTAGCGCAGCGAGAGATCGGAGTCCGTGATGCCGGCGAGGTTTCCGGTGGCCACACGATCGGCTTCCGCGAACTGGTAGAACGCCGTCGGTGTCTGGTTGAGCACCGTGACCCGCTCGCGAACGAGCAACTCGCGGAACAGCTCCGGAGAGCGTGCCGTGTAGTAGTCGACGACCACGAGTGTTCCACCGTGCAGCAGCGGTCCCCACAGCTCCCACACCGAGAAGTCGAACGCGTACGAGTGGAACATCGTCCAGACGTCACGATCGTCGAAGTCGAAGAGATCAGCGGTGTTCGCGAACAGCGTCGCCACGTTGCGGTGCGCGATCTGCACGCCCTTGGGGCGACCGGTGCTGCCCGAGGTGTAGATCACGTACGCGATGGAATCGGCGCTGGTGCCACCCGAACGGTCCGCGTCGGTCAGCGGGGCACCCGACATGCCGGCCAGCTCCGCGATCAGCTCGGGCGAATCGATCTCGAGGACATCGAGATCCGAGGCGGGCACCGCCGCACTGTCGGCAACAGTGGAGATCACGCAGACGGGCGAAGCGTCTTCGAGCATGAACGCCAGCCGGTCCGCTGGGTAGGACACGTCGATCGGAAGGTAGCCGCCACCGGACTTGATCACCGCGAGCAGCGCGACGATCAGCTCCTCGTTGCGAGGCATCGCGACCGCTACCAGCGATTCCGACGTCACACCGCGCTGTACGAGAAGCCGTGCGAGTCGGCTGGAGCGGTCGTCGAGCTCGGCGTAGGTCAGCGTGTGATCTCCGAAGACGACGGCGCGCGAATCGGGGAATCGCGCGGCGGCAGCAGCGAATCGATCGGCCAGCGTCGCATCGGATGCCACCCGGCCAGCGTGGTTCCAGTCATGCGTCATGGCGTCGAGCTCGCCCGGCAGGAGCACATCGATATCGCCGACTGCGCGCTCGGGATCGCTCGTCACGGAGGCGAGCACGGCACCGAATCGTGCCGAGAACTCCTCGACGGACGATGCCTCGAACAAGTCGGTCGCGTAGGTGATCGCGGCGGTCATCCCGGCCGGTGCACCGGCCTCGTCGAACTCCTCGGCGACGGTCAGTTGCAGGTCGAACTTCGCGATGTGAGCATCGATGTCGACGGCCTCGACCGTGAGGTCCGGCAGTTCGAGCGTCGCGGACGTGTTGTTCTGGAACTCGAGAAGCACCTGGAACAACGGCGAGCGGTCGGTCGAACGAGCGCGGTCGAGAACGTCGACCAACCGCTCGAACGGCACATCGGTGTTCTCGAACGCCGCGAGATCGGCTGTACGCGTGGCCCGAAGCAGATCGGTGAACGAAAGCTGCGGTGCCACCTCCGTGCGCAGAACCAGGGTGCCGACGAACATGCCGACCAGATCGTCGAGTGCAGCGTCACCTCGTCCGGCGATCGGCGTTCCGACAGCGATGTCCTCGGTGCCGCTGATGCGCGCCATCAGGATCGACCACGCCGCGTGGACGGCCATGAAGACGGTTGCCTCGTTGGCACGTGCGAGGTCGACCAGTCCGGCATGAGTGGTGCGGTCGATCTCGAACCGAACACTGTTGCCGCGCATAGACTGTCGAGCGGGCCGCGGGTGATCGAGCGGTAGCGGCAGAACATCGGGAAGATCCGCCAGGGCGGTCTTCCAGAAGTCCAACTGCTGCGCGGCGAGGGACGCGGGATCGGACTCGTCGCCGAGGACGGTGCGTTGCCAGAGTGCGAAGTCCGCGTACTGAACGTCGAGCGGTGTCCACTTCGGAGCGCCGGCAGCCGCGCGAGAGCCGTAGGCGACCATGACATCTCGCGCCAGGGGTGCCATGGATGCGCCGTCGGCAGCAATGTGATGCACGACGATCGAGAGCACGAACTCGTCCGGTGCGATCCGGTACAGGACCGCGCGGAACGGTAGATCGGTCGAGACATCGAATCCTGTTGCGGCAGCGGCCGAGATGGCCGCAACGACCTCGGTGGCGTCCAGCTCGACGACGGCGAGTTCGGTTCTCGCCGCCTGCACGTCGAGGATCTTCTGCTCAGGACGATCCCCGCGGGTGGGGAACACCGTGCGCAGCGACTCGTGACGTTCCAGAACGTCCCCGACGGCCGCGCTCATCGCGGCGATGTCGAGTCGACCCGTCAGTCTCACCGCAAGCGGGATGTTGTACGCCGCCGAGGTCACGTCGAACTGGTTGATGAACCACATTCGTTGCTGCGCAAGCGACAACGGAATCGAATCCGGGCGCGGCTTCGCCACGAGTGCGGGACGGCGAAGGGTACCGACCGGGTTGCTGAGCACTCGCACCGCGAGTGACTCGACGGTGGGAGCCTCGAACAATGCGCGGACGCTGACCGTGGTGCCGAGGGCGGAGTTGACGCGCGCAGTGAGTCTGGTGGCACTGAGCGAGTCGCCACCCAGATCGAAGAAGCTCGAATCGATTCCGACGCCGTCGATCCCCAGTACCTCGCCGAAGATATCGGCGATGACCTGCTCGGTGTCGTTCCGCGGTGCACGCGAGTCGCCCCCGAGATGGAGATCGGGTGCAGGCAGGGCATTGCGGTCCAACTTGCCTGCCGGTGTCAGCGGAATCGACTCCAGTGCGACGAAGGCCGTCGGGATCATGTGGGTCGGTAGCGAACTCGAGACATGAGTGCGCAGAGCTGCTGCATCGACCTGCTCGCCGGACCTCGGGAGGACGTAGGCAACCAGAATGGTGTTGCCCGTCGGACCGTCGACACCCACGGTGGTGGCGAACTCGACCATCGGATGGTCGGTCAGGACGGCGTCGATCTCGCCCAGTTCGATGCGGAAGCCGCGCACCTTGACCTGGAAATCGCTGCGTCCGACGTACTCGAGCGTTCCCGACTCGGTCCACCGCACCACGTCGCCGGTGCGGTACATCCTGGCGCCGCTCTCGGCGAAGGGATTCGCGACGAAACGGTCTGCGGTCAGACCGAATCGGCAATGGTAGCCACGAGCCAGTGCCGGGCCGGCGAGATAGAGCTCACCCACGACCCCGACCGGAACGGGATGCAGTCGTGCGTCGAGGACCACCTCGCTGAAACCGATTGTCGGAGAACCGATGTCGATGGCGGAGTCGACGTCGAGTCGATCACTGATGGACGAGAAGATCGTCGCCTCGGTGGGACCGTACGCGTTGAACATCCGACGGCCCGGTGCCCAGCGAGCCACGAGCTCGGGCGGACACACGTCGCCACCGGTGGCCACCACGGCCAACTCGGTCAGGCCGTCCGGATCCACCGATGCCAGCGCGGCGGGCGTGACGAACGCGTGCGTGACGTGCTGTGCTGCGAGCAGTTCGGCCAACTCGGTGCCGCCGTAGACGGAGGTCGGCGCGATGACCATGGTCGCGGCACCGGAGAACACCATCAGCAGTTCCAGGATGGAGGCATCGAAGCTCGGGGACGCGAACGCGAGAACCCGAGCGCCCGGGGTCACCTCGAAACGAGTCCGCTCCTCTTCTGCCAGATTGGCCAGCCCGCGGTGGGTGACGGTGACGCCCTTGGGAACACCCGTCGAGCCCGAGGTGTAGATCAGGTAGGCGAGCTGATCGATGTGCATCGGGCGAATTCGGTCGCTGTCGCGAACCGGGGCGGTCGAGTGACCGGCGAGTTCGGTGCGCGTGGCGTCGTGGTCGAGCACGGTCCACCGAGCAGAGCCGAGACCGGAGACAGCGGCCTCGTGCTCCGACAGGGTCAGACCGATCGACGCGTTCGAGTCGACGAGCATGTGTTCGACGCGATCGCGCGGGTAGCTCGGATCGATCGGCAGGAACGCCGCCCCGGTCTTGGCGACTGCCCAGATACCGAGTACGGATTCGACGGACCGTGGCAGAGCCAGTGCAACGACAGTTTCCGGGCCGGCACCGCGAGCGATCAAAGTTCTTGCGAGAGCAGACGATTGCGCGTCCAGTTCGGCATAGTCCACGGTGCGGCCGTCGCTCCACAGAGCGGTGCCCTGCGGGTCGACTGCGGCAGCGTCGGTGAAGATATCGGGAAGCAGTCGAGTATCCGACGACGCCGGTCCACGAACCGGTGCCAGCTGGCGCAATTCGTCCTCGGACAGCAACGAGAGCGATCCGACGCGTCGACCGGTGTCGGTTGCGATGGCCTCGAGAACACGCACGATTCTGTCGACCGTCGCCGCAACGACGCTGTGCTCGAACAACTCCGGCAGGTACTTCGCCTCGATGTGCAGCCGGTCGTCGACCATGGCAACCAAGGTCAGAGGATACTGCGCCGTGTCGCTTCCGTCGTGTACGTCGTGCACCCGCATTCCGGCGAGGTCGGTTTCCGCCGACAACCCCGCGCGGTCCATCGGGTACGACTCGAACACCGTCAGGGTGTCGAAGGAGACGGCCGGTCCGACTGCTCGCTGAATGTCGGTGAGGCCGAGGTAGTGGTGATCGAGTAGCGCGGCCTGTTCGGACTGCACCCGTTCGAGGTACTCGCCGAGTGTCTCCGACGGATCGAGCACGATCCGGACCGGCAGAGTGTTGATGAACAACCCGACCATCGACTCGACGTCGGAGACCTCCGGCGGGCGTCCGGACACGGTGGCACCGAACACGACGTCGGAGCGTCCGGTCAGAGTGCCGAGAACCAGCGCCCAGGACGCCTGGACCATGGAGTTGATCGTCACGCCACGGGCGCGAGCGACGCTGCGCAAGCGGTTCGTCTGCTCCACATCGAGTGAGACCAACGAGCGGCCCGCCAACGTCGATTCCTGGCGTCGGCTCTCGACCGGCGTCAACAGCGTCGGCTCGGACAAACCGGCGAGAGCGTTCGTCCACGCTTCGAGAGCCGACGAGCGATCACGCTTGGCCAGCCACGACAGGTAGTCGCGGTAGGCCGGAACTCGTGGGAGCACGGTCTCGTCACCGTCGACCACGTAGAGCGTCAGCAGGTCCTTGAGCAACAGCGGCGTGGACCAGCCGTCGAGCAGGATGTGATGGTTGGTCATCACCAGGCGCCACTCGCCCGGTGCCACGGTGATGAGCATGAAGCGCAACAGAGGTGCCTGTGCCATGTTGAATCGAGTGGCACGGTCCTCGTGTTCGATGCGATCGAGCTCGAGGGCTCGATCCTCCGGATCCAGTCCGGTCAGGTCGATCGACGACCAGGGGGCATCCACGTCGTGGTGGACGATCTGAATCGACTCGCCGTCGCTGTTGTGCACGAAAGCGGTTCGCAGGTTCGCGTGTCGACGCAGCAGCCCCCGAGCAGCACGCCGGAACCGCGCCTCGTCGACGCTTCCGCGCAACTCCAGCACCAGTTGGACGATGTAGGCGTCGACGGACTGATCCGACAACTCGGCGTGAAAGAGCAATCCGGCCTGCAGCGGCGTCATGGACCAGATGTCGTCCAGCGTGGGATAAACCCGTTCGAGGTCGTCGATGGAACTCTGATCGAGCCGCACCAGATCGAGGTCGGAGGGCGTGAAGCCACCGGCCCCCGGTCGCTGGGCCAGCTGCGTCAGCGCGGTGAGAGCCTGACGCCACAGCTCCGCCAGCTCGGTGACCTCGTCCGCGTCGAGCACGCCGGTGGGGAAAGCGAACGTCGCCTCGAGCCGCGGGCCGGTCGGCGTCGCGGTGGTGACGGCATTGATGTCGAGAACGGCTGCGACCGGCAGATCCTCGTCCTGCGAATCGCCGACACCGGAGTCGTCGACCGGCAGCCACCCGTGTCCGCGAAGCTCGTCGGGAACGTCGGTGCTGTAGCGCCCGAGATAGTTGAAGCTGATCTGGGGAGCCGGGAAGTCACGCAGTGCAGCGGCACCGTCCTCGTCCAGGTAGCGGAGCATGCCGTAGCCGATACCGTGGTCCGGAACGGCCAGCAGCTGCTCCTTGACCGACTTGATCAGCCGCGCTGCGTCGACGCCGCCTGCGAGTGCGTCGTCCAGATCCAGATCGGCGAGGGTCAGCCTGAGCGGGTAGATCGTGGTGAACCAACCGACGGTCCGGCCGAGATCTGCACCGGGCACCACGTGGTCCTCGCGGCCGTGACCCTCGAGCGAGATGAGAGCGTCGTCGACGACCACTCCCCGACCACGTCGCCACACCGCCGTGGCGAGGGCGAGAGCCGCGAGCAGGCCGTCGTTGACGCTGCCGTGGAACGCGTCGGGCAGTGCCGTCAGTAGCCCCTCGGTGACGTCGGTGGACAGTGTCAACTCGACCTTGTCCACTGTTCGGTACACGTCGATCTCGCGATCGAGTGCTCGCGATCCGATGAGTGGATCCGGTTGTGCCAGAACGTCGCGCCAGATCGCCAGTTCGTCTCCGCGGGTGGCGGTGACCTCACGCAAACCGTGCGACCAACGACGCATGGAGGTGCCGACCGGAGCCAGCTCGGGGGTGCTTCCGCCGATGATCTGGGCCCACGCCGATGCGAGGTCGGGAACCAGGATTCTCCAGGACACGCCGTCGACGACCAGGTGGTGGGCGACGACGAGCAGACGGCTCCCCTCGGAGCCGGCGTCGAACCACACCATCTGGATCATGACACCGGCATCGGGTGCCAGCCGGCCGACTGCTGCTTCTGCCTCGGCGTTTGCTTGCTCCGAGAACTCCTGCCCCCGAACGGTTGTCGAGGTCACGCGGTGCACGACCGAGTTCGCCGAGACCGCTCCGACGGGAAGAACCTCCATCGCGGGGTGCTCACCCCGGTGCAGGACACCGCGAAGCATGTCGTGGTGATCGAGGACCGTCTGGACGGTGGCTTCGAGCACATCGAGTTCGATGTCGACCGGAAGTGTGAGAACCGCCGTCTGCGTGTGCTTGTCCAGAACGTCCGTCCGATCGAGCATCCACGCCACGATCGGAGTCAGAGATACATCGCCCACGCCGCCGCCGGGCAACTCCTCCAGTACGAGAGGTGCGGTGCCGTCCGAGGACGCGACCACCTCGGCGAGCGCCGCAACCGTCTTGTGCTCGAAGACATCTCGTGGCGACAGAGACAGTCCGGCCGCCTTGGCGCGCGAGACCAACTGAATCGACATGATGCTGTCGCCGCCGAGGGCGAAGAACGAATCGTCGACACCGACACGGTCCAGTCGAAGCACCTCGGCGAACAGTCCGGCCAACGTCTTCTCGACCGCATTGTCCGCGTCGCGACCGGACGTGACCTGAGCGGACCAATCGGGTTCGGGGAGTGCGGTGCGGTCGAGTTTGCCTGCCGGAGTCAGAGGAATGGACTCCAACATCACGAACGCAGAGGGCACCATGTGCGCAGGCAGCATCGAACCGGCATGCTCACGCAACGCATCGACCTCGAGGACCGTACCGGCCACCGGCAACACATACGAGACCAACACCGTTGCCCCGGCAGCAGACTCACGTCCGATGGTGACCACGAAATCGACACCCGACACCGCAGCCAACACCGAATCGATCTCACCCAACTCGATCCGGAAACCACGCACCTTCACCTGAAAATCGCTACGCCCCACATACTCCAACGCACCCGAGGCATTCCACCGCACCACATCACCGGTGCGATACATCCGCGAACCCGCACCACCGAACGGATCGGCCACGAACCGCTCCGCCGTCAAACCCAACCGCGCGTGATACCCACGAGCCAACGCCGGACCCGCCAGATACAACTCACCCACCACACCCACGGGCACCGGATTCAACCGCGAATCCAACACCACCTCAGCGAAACCGATCGTCGGCGAACCGATATCGACCGACTCCCCCACCACCAACGCCGACGAGATCGACGAAAAAATCGTCGCCTCCGTCGGACCGTACGCATTGAACATCCGCCGACCCGGCGCCCACCGCGCCACCAACTCCGGCGCACACACATCACCACCGGTCACCACCACCTCGACCGACTCCAACCCCACCGGATCCACCGACGCCAACGCCGCAGGCGTGACGAACGCATGCGACACCCGCTCCTCGGCCAGCAACGACGCCAACTCCACCCCACCGAACACCAACGGCGGAGCGATCACCATCGTCGCCCCACCCGAGAACGCCAACACGAACTCGAGAATCGAGGCATCGAAACTCGGCGACGCGAACGCCAACACCCGCGACGAGGGACCCACACCGAACCGAACCCGCTCCTCGGCAGCCAAGTTCCCCACACCACGATGAGTGACCACCACACCCTTGGGCACACCCGTCGAGCCCGACGTGTAAATCAGATACGCCGCATCATCGAGCCGCAACACACCCGAACGCTCCACATCCAACACCGGAGCAGACGACCGAAACGCCAGATCCGCCACCACATCCGGATCATCGAGCACCACCCACGACACCCCACCCACACCCGAGAGCGCACCCACATCCGCACCCAACGTCACACCCACCACAGCACCCGAATCGACCAACATGTGCTCGATCCGATCCACCGGATAATTCGGATCCACCGGCAAGAACGCACCACCGGCCTTCGCCACCGCCCACACCGCCACCACAGACTCCACCGACCGCGACAACGCCAACGCCACGAACGACCCCGGACCCACCCCACACGACATCAACATCCGCGCCAACCGCGACGACGCCGCATCCAACTCACCATACGAAACAGACCGCGACCCCGACACCACCGCAACACCACCGACACCAGCAACACCCACCGCACCAGCCAACAACTCCGGCAACACCACACCCACCACAGACCGCGGACCACGAACCGGAGCCAACGAGTCGTACTCGTTGGCAGACAGAATCTCGATGTCACCGACTCGGATGGACGGCGTTGCCGTCACGGCGTCGAGGATCCGTACGAGGCGATCGGCGAGAACCCGGACGGTGTCTGCATCGAACAGTTCTGTGGCGTAGCGGAATCCGGCTTTCATGCCGACCGGTGCGCCGGAACTGTCGAATTCCTCGGAGACCGTCAACTGCAGGTCGAAGTTGGAAATGTCGTTGGGTAGCTCGATGCTCTCGATCGAGAGTCCGGGCAACGTCACCGTCGGTCGGTCGGTCTGCTGGAACTCGAGCATCACCTGGAACAACGGCGCATGGGCAGTCGACCTCGCGGGATCGACCGCATCGACCACTCGCTCGAACGGGACATCCGAATGAGTGAACGCGGCGAGGTCGACCGAGCGAACCTCCGAGAGCAGGTCCTCGAACCGTGTCGAGCCGGGCACCTGGGTGCGCAGAACGAGGGTGTTGACGAACATGCCGACGAGCTCGTCGAGGGCGGCGTCTCCTCGGCCCGAGATCGGCGTGCCGACCGAGATGTCCTCGGTGCCCGAGAGTCGGGCCAGAAGGACGGCCAGAGCCGCGTGCACGATCATGAACGCGCTGGAATTGTGCTCGGCGGCAACAGCAGCAAGACGAGCATGGATTGCGGCGTCGATCTCGAAGGAGACGCTGTCGCCACGCAGGGATGCGACCGCGGGACGCGGGCGATCGGTCGGCAACGCCAGGACCTCGGGGCTGCCGGACAGTGTGTCGACCCAGTAGGCGAGCTGCTTGGCCATCATCGACTCGGGATCGGACTCCGCACCGAGGAACCGGCGCTGCCACAGCGCGTAATCGGCGTACTGCACCGGCAACGGTTCCTGGCTCGGTGCGTGTCCTGCGGCGCGGGCGCTGTAGGACACCATCAAGTCACGGGCCAGCGGAGCGCTGGAGAACCCGTCGGAGGAGATGTGGTGCACCACCATCACGAGCACGTGCTCGTTCTCGCGCACCCGAACCAGTCGGACCCGCAGCGGAACATCCGCCACGACGTCGAAACCCGAGCCGGCGACGTCGGCGATCAATTCGAGGACGTGACGCTCGTCGTTCGCGTGAATCGGAGTCAGATCCGGCAGTGCCGATGCCACGTCGAGGATGGACTGCGCGGGAACGTCGTCGGTCAGCGGGAACATCGTGCGCAGCGACTCGTGCCGGCTCAACACGTCACCGATGGCCGAGTGCATCGCGTCGACATCGAGCACACCACTCAGGCGCATGGCGAATGCCACGTTGTAGGCAGCCGACTCGGTGTCGTACTGATTGATGAACCACATTCGCTGCTGCGCGAGCGACAGCGGCACCACATCCGGGCGCTCCTGCGGGACCAGTCGAGGGGCAGCCGCAGCGTCGTGCTCGCCGATGTCGATGCCTGCAGACAACGCTCGCACCGTGGGGGCGTCGAACAGATCCCTGATGCCGATGTCCGTTCCGAGGGCCGCGTTGACGCGCGCGACCAAACGCATCGCGATCAGCGAGTTGCCACCGATCTCGAAGAAACTCGACGTGACACTGACCTGAGCGATACCGAGTAGATCACCGAAGACACCGGCGACGATCTCTTCTACCGGGTTCTCGGGGCCGAAGAACTCCGACGCGGCGACGGTGAATTCCGGCGCAGGCAATGCCTTGCGATCGAGTTTGCCGCTGGCGTTGACCGGCAGCGAGTCCAGTACCACCACGTGTGAGGGCACCATGTACCCCGGCAGGCGGCGTGCGGCCTCGGCGGTCAGCTGTGCGGGGTCGACGGCGGAGCCGGGTGCACCGACCACGTAGGCCACAAGGGTCTCACCGGTGTTCGGGTCCTTGTGCACCAACGCGATCGCCTGTGCGACCGACTCGGATCGAAGGAGAACCGATTCGATCTCGGGTAGTTCGATACGCAGGCCGCGCAGTTTGACCTGGAAGTCCGTGCGGCCGATGTACTCGAGTTCGCCGTCGGCGCGCCAGCGCACCAGATCGCCTGTGCGATAGAGCCTCTCGCCGGGCTCGCCGAACGGATCCGCGACGAAGCGATCCGCTGTGAGGTCGCCGCGACCGACGTACCCACGAGCGAGTTGCACGCCGGCCAGATACAGCTCGCCGGGAGCCCCGATGGGAGCCGGTCGCAACGAGGAGTCGAGCACGTACAAGCGTGTGTTCCACACCGGTGCGCCGATGGGGATCGAGACGGCGTCGCGGCCGGTCACGTGGTAGTAGCTGACGTCGACGGCCGCTTCGGTCGGACCGTAGAGGTTGTGCAGTTCTGCGTTGGAGAACTGCGCGAACTGTGCCGCGGTGGCAGGCGGAAGTGCCTCGCCACTGCAGAAGACGAGTCGGAGCGAGACACATTCCGCAGCTCGTCCACCTGCCGCGAACACCGCGAGCATGGACGGCACGAAGTGCGCGGTGGTGATGTGCTCGTCCGCGATGATGCGGGACAGGTAGACCGGATCGCGGTGTCCGTCGGGTTCGGCCACGACGAGCTTGGCACCGACCTGCAGGGGCCAGAAGAATTCCCACACCGAGACGTCGAACGTGGCCGGCGTCTTCTGCAGAACGGTGTCCGCAGGCTCGAGGTGATACTCGTGCTGCATCCACAGCAACCGATTCACGATGGCCGAGTGCGTGACTGCAACACCCTTGGGTCGACCGGTCGAACCGGAGGTGTAGATGACATACGCGGTGTTGGAGCCGTGCAGTCTTCCCAGTCGATCCGAATCGGTGACAGAGGTGTGGTCGCGATCGGACACGTCGAGCAGATCGACGGCGAGGACCGGAGTTGCGACCGGGATGTTGATCCAGTCGCGGCTCGTGGTGAGGATGCACACAGGCTGGGCGCTGGAGAGGACGTAGGACGAACGCTCGAGCGGATGGTCCGGGTCGATCGGCACATAGGCACCACCGGCCTTGACGATCGCGTACATGCCGACGAGCAGGTCGATCGACCGTCGGATCGCGAGGCCGACGTGCGATTCGGTCGTCACGCCGAGCGAGATGAGATGTCGCGCGAGCTGATTCGCACGTTCGTCCAGTTCGAGATAGGTGATGTGCTCGTCCTCGAACACCAACGCGGTCGAGTACGGGCTGCGCTGCACCTGTCGGTCGAACAGACTGCTGAGCGTCATGTCGACGTCGCCGGCCGGGATGTGCTGGTGGACCGGAGGTTCGATCAGCCGTGCAGTGTCGTTCCACTCGAACAGGACGAGTTCCCGCTCTGCGGCGGACAGGATGTCTATGTCGCCGGTGCGTACGTCCGTCGACGCCCCGATGGTCGACACGATCCGCAGGAAGCGATCGACGAACCTGTCGATGGTTTCGGGATCGAACAGATCTGTGGCGTAGGTGAACGAGGCCGACAGTGCCCCGGACGGATCCACGGGCTCCTGATCCACGCGCAGCTGCAGATCGAATTTGGCTGTGTCGGTGCTGATCTCCTCGAAACCGACGGTGAGATCGGGTAGTTCCAACGTGACAGCTGCATTGTTCTGGAACTCGAGGAGAACCTGGAACAGCGGCGAGTGGTCGGTCGACCTGGCCGGATCGAGTACGTCGACCAGTCGCTCGAACGGGATGTCGGTGTTGTCGAAGGCGGCGAGGTCGGAGCGACGAGTGTCGGCGAGCAGTTCGGCGAAGGTGGCTCGAGGCTCGACCTGCGTTCGCAGCACCAGGGTCCCGACGAACATGCCCACGAGGTCGTCGAGGGCCGCGTCGCCGCGACCCGCGATCGGAGTACCGACAGCGATGTCCTGGGTGCCGCTCAGGCGCGCGAGCAGCAATGCAAGCGCAGAATGGACGACCATGAACAGCGTCGAGTCGTGTTCGGCAGCAACCGAATTCAACCGAGCGGCGACATCGGCGGGAATCGTGAAAGGGGTGACGCTGCCACGCATCGACTGCCGGGTGGGCCGCGGGCGATCGAGTGGCATCGGCAGCACATCCGGCAGGTCTGCCAGAGCCGTCTGCCAGAACTCGATCTGCCGCGACGCCACCGAGGTGGAGTCGCTCTCGTCGCCGAGAACGGCGTGCTGCCACAGTGCGAAGTCCGCGTACTGAACGGTGAGTGGCTCCCACGCCGGAACCGAGCCGGCGGAGCGGGCGCCGTAGGCGACCATCACGTCTCGGGCCAGCGGTGCCATCGAGGCACCGTCGGCCGCAATGTGGTGGACGACGATGGAGAGCACGAAGCTCTCCGGGCCGGTCCGGTACAGCACCGCGCGGAACGGAAGATCGACCGTGACGTCGAATCCTGTTGTCGCAGCTGCACGTACGAGCTCATCGACCGAACCGGCGT
Organism: Rhodococcus cerastii; assembly: GCF_033042195.1. Taxonomy (NCBI): domain Bacteria; kingdom Bacillati; phylum Actinomycetota; class Actinomycetes; order Mycobacteriales; family Nocardiaceae; genus Rhodococcus; species Rhodococcus cerastii. The sequence goes on along the minus strand of NZ_JAWLKF010000005.1, from coordinate 237,429 downwards.
CGACGTCGACCACGTCGAGGGGGAGCTTCGATCCGGTGACGTCCTCGACGGGTGCGATGACCTGAATCGGCAGATCGCCCACAGTCGGGAACACCGTGCGGAGCGACTCGTGCCGGGACAGGACGTCGCCGACGGCAGCAGCCATCGCACTCACGTCCAGACGGCCGGTCAGGCGCACGGTGAGCGGGATGTTGTACGCGGGCGAGGACACGTCGAACTGGTTGATGAACCACATCCGCTGCTGCGCGAGAGACAGCGGGATCGAATCGGGGCGGTCGACGGGGACGAGTGCCGGGCGGCGATGTAGCGACGCGCCCTTGGCTTCGGCACGTTCCGCCAGAGTCCGAACCGTCGACGCCTCGAACAGATCCAGTACCTTCAGATCGGTTCCGAGAGCCGAATTGACCCGTGCGATCAAACGCGTGGCCACGAGGGAGTTTCCGCCGAGATCGAAGAAGCTGTCCGTGACACCGACTCGATCGACCTCGAGAACGTCGCAGAACACGGACGCCACCGCGGCCTCGTATTCCGTTTCCGCGGCCTCGAATGCACCCTGTGAACCGAGTTCGGGTTCGGGGAGTGCGGTGCGGTCGAGTTTGCCTGCCGGAGTCAGAGGAATGGACTCCAACATCACGAACGCAGAGGGCACCATGTGCGCAGGCAGCATCGAACCGGCATGCTCACGCAACGCATCGACCTCGAGGACCGTACCGGCCACCGGCAACACATACGAGACCAACACCGTTGCCCCGGCAGCAGACTCACGTCCGATGGTGACCACGAAATCGACACCCGACACCGCAGCCAACACCGAATCGATCTCACCCAACTCGATCCGGAAACCACGCACCTTCACCTGAAAATCGCTACGCCCCACATACTCCAACGCACCCGAGGCATTCCACCGCACCACATCACCGGTGCGATACATCCGCGAACCCGCACCACCGAACGGATCGGCCACGAACCGCTCCGCCGTCAAACCCAACCGCGCGTGATACCCACGAGCCAACGCCGGACCCGCCAGATACAACTCACCCACCACACCCACGGGCACCGGATTCAACCGCGAATCCAACACCACCTCAGCGAAACCGATCGTCGGCGAACCGATATCGACCGACTCCCCCACCACCAACGCCGACGAGATCGACGAAAAAATCGTCGCCTCCGTCGGACCGTACGCATTGAACATCCGCCGACCCGGCGCCCACCGCGCCACCAACTCCGGCGCACACACATCACCACCGGTCACCACCACCTCGACCGACTCCAACCCCACCGGATCCACCGACGCCAACGCCGCAGGCGTGACGAACGCATGCGACACCCGCTCCTCGGCCAGCAACGACGCCAACTCCACCCCACCGAACACCAACGGCGGAGCGATCACCATCGTCGCCCCACCCGAGAACGCCAACACGAACTCGAGAATCGAGGCATCGAAACTCGGCGACGCGAACGCCAACACCCGCGACGAGGGACCCACACCGAACCGAACCCGCTCCTCGGCAGCCAAGTTCCCCACACCACGATGAGTGACCACCACACCCTTGGGCACACCCGTCGAGCCCGACGTGTAAATCAGATACGCCGCATCATCGAGCCGCAACACACCCGAACGCTCCACATCCAACACCGGAGCAGACGACCGAAACGCCAGATCCGCCACCACATCCGGATCATCGAGCACCACCCACGACACCCCACCCACACCCGAGAGCGCACCCACATCCGCACCCAACGTCACACCCACCACAGCACCCGAATCGACCAACATGTGCTCGATCCGATCCACCGGATAATTCGGATCCACCGGCAAGAACGCACCACCGGCCTTCGCCACCGCCCACACCGCCACCACAGACTCCACCGACCGCGACAACGCCAACGCCACGAACGACCCCGGACCCACCCCACACGACATCAACATCCGCGCCAACCGCGACGACGCCGCATCCAACTCACCATACGAAACAGACCGCGACCCCGACACCACCGCAACACCACCGACACCAGCAACACCCACCGCACCAGCCAACAACTCCGGCAACACCACACCCACCACAGACCGCGGACCACGAACCGGAGCCAGGCGCGCGCGCTCGGCGGTGGACAGCAGATCCACATCGCCTATCGGCAGATCGGGCTCGTTGGTCGATCGGTCGAGAACGCGGACGAGGCGACGGGCGAGTTGAGCCGTGCTCGCGGCATCGAACAGTTCTGTGGCGTAATCGAAAACGACGGTGACAGAATCGGACTCGTCGACGGTGACGACCAGATCCATGCCGACTCCGTCACGCGGTAGTGCGGACGGACCGAACCGGAGCGCAACCTGAGCGAGGGGGCTGTGCGATTCCGTTCGAGGCAGATTCAAGGCCTGAACGACGTCGTCGAACGACGTGTCACCGTGTGCCATCGCCGCATCGAAGTCGGCTGCGGACGCATCGACGAATTCGGTGAACGACTGCCGAACGTCGGGTCGGCTTCGTAGCGCGACGGTGTTTCCGTGACCCGCGGGTACGGCTATCACCAGGTCGTCGGTGTTCGCCAGTCGCGAAAGCAGCACGGCGAGAGCAGATTCGAGAACCACGAACGGCGTCGTGGACCGTTCTGCCGCCAATCGAGTCACTCCGGACCACGTTTCGGATCCGATCGTAACCTCGTGGGATGCGCGAACGTGTCCGATGTGCGAGGCGCGCGAGCGGTCGGTCGGAAGATCGAGGAGATCGGGGGCGTCGGCGAGCCGTTCGGTCCAGTAGGCGAGCTGGGCTGCCGCGCGCCGCCGGCGCTGGCCCTCGCGTGCGCTGACCGGATGGACGTCCAGAACAGCGGTCTCGGGCCCGGCCGCGATGAAGGCTTCCACCATGTCGACGAAGCTCGAATGGTGCGCGGTGAGGTCGTCGTCGTCGTACCGGTTGGGGTTAGCCCTGAAATCGACGAACGTCCGGGCCGGAGATCCGCTTTGATAGACGTTGACCAGGAGGTCCTCGACCGGACCCGAGGTCACGATGTTGAACTCGCCGACGATCGACCCGAGTTCGATCTGCTGATGGAACAGCATCATGTTGACCATCGGGCCGGACAGCTGCTTGTCACTACCCGAGGCCGCCAGCTCGCGCCGAATGTCCTCGATGCTGAAGCGCTGGTGCCGCAGCGCTCCCATCAGTTCGAGCTGCACCTGCTGAACCAGCTCGCCGACGGTCGCGTCCTGGGGCACGTGGATCGAAATGGGGGCGACGTTGACGAGCATTCCACCGGATCGGCGAAGCAACGCGGTGGTGCGCGCGGACACCGGGATGTTGACCGAGACGTCTTCTCGCCCGGTCATTCGCGAGAGGTAGCAGCCGAAAGCGGCGATGAACACCGCAGCCGCGGTTCCACCCTTGGTCGCGTCGGACGCCTCGAGCTCGGCGACGACGTCCTCGGGGAGAGCGACGCTGCGCAACTTGCTGGCAGCGATCGTGCGACCGGCCGTGTTGGACAGAGAAGCTCCGTCCTGGATGTCCGCGGCGCGAGCAGTCCAGTACGCCTTGTCGGACTCGAAGCGCGACGACGTCCGGTATTCCTGATCGAGCTCGTAGAGTCGGCGAAGCTCGGCCGCCTTGTTGGGAGCAGGCTCGACGTGTTCGACGGCCGCCGTGTACAGCGCGGCGGTTCGGTTCACGAGAGTCATGGCACCGTAGCCGTCGAGTGCTACGTGGTGAATCTTGCTATACCAGAGGTTGCGATCGTCCTCGACCTGAATGATCCAACTGTCGACGAGGGGGTCGTGTTCCATGTCGACGGGCTTGACGTAGTTCTCGTCGATCCACCTCAGCGCCGACGCCATCGGGTCCTCGGCATCACGCAGATCGAGGTAGTGCACCGACTGGTCGATGGAGTGATCGACCAGCTGTACGGGTTCGCCGTCCACCTCGGCCAGTCGGAGATATGCGGACTGGAACTCGTGTCCGGCCTGAGCCGAGGCCTCTTGCAGAACGCCGATGTCGAGGTTGCCGCGAAGGTCGACATATTGTGCGATACAGACCGGGACGTCAGGGGCGAGCTGCTGAGCGAACCACATGCCACGCTGAGCGGACGACAGCGGGAAACCGTTCTCGAAGCCGGGGCCGGTCGGGGGCGTCTGAGATCCACCGGAAATTGCTGCGCGCATTCACTTGCCCTTCGACGGCACGGTCACGATGGCCGACATCGGGTCGGTGGACCCGGAGACCTCGGTTCGGTTCGGACTGTCGAGCCGCGGCGGCCTGTGCGCGCGATTGAGCAATTCTGGCTTCCGTTCTGGTCTGCGTTCGTGTCGATTCACACACGTTCGGTGGTGATATGCCGTCGTATCGATTCGTTGCGCACGGCCCACTGGATTGAAACAGGGAAAGGGTACGGTTCTACCGAAGAGAACCAACCTCGAGTTCGCAAACCGAGTGCGTGGTGACTCTCGAATTCGACGTCCTGTCCGACATGAACTCCCCTCCCCACCAGGCGTACGACACGTTCGACCACGTCGGCGTTCGTGCTGCACTCACATACACACACGAGACCGTCGGCCAACCGCCGAAAGCCGACCCGAAATTCCGCGTCGAGCATCCCAGCGGCTTTCAAAGATACAACATCGGCAGGATTCCTTTGTGCAGTAATCATAAGAACCATCGATCGCCGACTCCAGCCTGTTACAGAAGTGACCCCGAGTGCCACCCGAACAGGCGCTATTCGGTCGAACGAATGACTGCTCACGCCGCGTCGCACAGCATTGTCCGACCCGTATCGGACCTGTCGTTCTGATCGACCCGCCGTTTACCGACTCGACGATTGTTTCAGGAGGCGGAGCGGCGGCGCCCGACCACGAGCGTCGCGCCGAGGGCTGCGACTGCTGCCAGACACAACACCAGTTCCGATCCGAAGCCGAGTCGTGTCGCGACGGTGAGGGATTGTCGCAGTACAACACTGGAAACCAGCACGTCGGGAGTGAAGAGTGGCGAATCCTGCAGAACCTCTCCGTCCGGTGCCACGATCGCGCTCACACCACTCGTGGCGGCCACCACGACAGTTCTTCCGTGCTCGACGGCGCGCACCCTGGACATCGCGAGTTGTTGGTAGGTCATTTCGGTGTCGCCGAAGGTCGCGTTGTTGGTTGGAATTGCGATGAACTCCGCGCCCGATCGGACCGATTCCTCGAGGGCACGGTCGAATGCGACTTCGTAGCAGGTCGCTATTCCGGCTGCTATTCCCCCGGTGCGGACAACTCCGTTTCCGTTACCGGGAACGAAATAACCCGCTCGGTCGGCATATTCCGAGAACAATCGAAAAAAACTTCGGAATGGCAAGTATTCGCCGAACGGTTGAATTATCTTCTTGTCGTGCCGCTCACCGGGCCCGTCCGTACCGTTCCACGCAATTACCGAATTCGTGTTCGTGCCATCGGCATTGACGAGTACGGTCCCGACGAGAATCGGAGCCCCCACAGCCACGGACGCCTGTGTGATGAGAGTTGCGGCATCGGCATTTCTCAATGGATCTATGTCGGACGCATTCTCGGGCCACACGACGAGATCCGGGGCAGGTTGCCTGCCTGCCTCGACGTCGGCGGCCAAACTCATCGTTTCACGGACGTGATTGTCCAGCACCGCTCGCCGCTGTGCGTTGAAGTCCAGACCCAGACGCGGAACGCTTCCCTGGACGGCTGCGATCGTCACGGTCCGTTCGTCGCCTTCCGGTGCGTCGTTGCTGTGCAGCGTGGGTAGCAGCGCCACGGCCGCTATGGACGCGACCGTCGTGGCGGCGACCGGCCCGAGGAACGAGCGCACTCCGCCGCGCCGACTGCCCGCGACCAGCAGCGCGGCCGTTCCGGTTCCGGTCAGTGCCACACCGAAACTGAGCAACGGTGCACCCCCGATGCTCGCCAAGGGAAGCAGCCAGCCCTCGGGTTGTCCGAACGCCAACCGGCCCCACGGGAAACCGCCGAAGGGAACACTGGATCTGAGCCACTCGGTCAGGCTCCAGGCCAATGCCATCGACACGGGCCACCAGGCACTCCGTGCTGCGACCACACCGAGCACTCCGAACAAGCCGACGAAGACGGACTCGGCGGCGGCGAGCGCCAGCCAGGGCATCGGTCCCACGTAGACCCCGATCCACGGGAGCAGTGGAACGAAGAATCCGAGTCCGGCGGCACAGCCGTAGCCGAATCCCGCTTTCAGCGACAATGAACGTCGGCCGCCGAAGCCGGTCAGGACGAGGGCCAGCAGCGCGATCCCGAGCGGTGCCAGAAACCACAGCGTTCGCGGAGGAAAGCTCCCGAATATCAGGGCACCACCGGCAACGGAGAGTGCAGTGGACATCGAGGCTCGTCGTAGTCGCCCCGCCGACGAGGCCCCGGCCCCGACACCCGAGGCGGACTCAGTTCTCATGGATGACCTGCCCGCGATGGACGGTCGTCGAGCACCGTGGGCTCGTGGACGATGGGTCGAGACCGGGCAACGGGGACACCCCCGCACGGGGGTCCGTCGACCAGCGTTGCACGCTGTCCTTCGGTGCTCGCACGACGAGTTCGTCGACCTCCCACACCGCGAAGGACGCGGGCGCTCCCGGCACCAACGTTCCCGCCAATCCGTCTCGGACTCCGCCCGCACGCCACGCTCCGCGGGTACCGGCAGAGAAAGCGGCCCGAGGGGAGATGGCACTGCCCGGCGTGCGGTGGTTGACCGCGGCTCTGATCGTCGCCCACGGATCGAGTCGGGTGACCGGCGCATCCGAACCGAATGCGAGCGCCACCCCCGCCGATGCCAGGCGCGCGAACGGATGGAGCGCCGACGCACGATCTGCGCCGAGTCGCGCCGAGTACAGCCCGTCCGAACCGCCCCACAGGGCATCGAACATCGGTTGCATGCTGGCTATGACGCCCCACGAGGCCAATTTGTCGGCCTGTTCGGGTGCGACCATCGCCAGATGTTCGAGCCGATGCCCGCACGCGGCGACGGCAGGAGTTCCGAGCTCGGCCACCACCCGCTCGAACGCTGTGACGGCAGCAGACACAGCCGCGTCGCCGATGACGTGGAAACCCGCCTGTATCCCGGCGGTCGTGCACGCCGAGATGTGTTCGGCGATCGCATCGACGTCCTCGTACCGGACGCCAGATCCGGCGCCGTCGGCGTAGGGCGACGACAGCCACGCGGTCCGCGACCCCAGCGAGCCGTCGACGAAGATGTCGCCGGCCAGTCCGTGGGCACCGGTGTCGCCGAGCAGCTGCCGCGCCTGCTCGGCCGTCTCGACCAGCTCGCCCCAGTATCCGCGAACCTCCACCCCGTGTTCGGTGGCCATCAGTTCACGGAAGTCGTCGATACCCGACACGATCGGACCGGCACATTCGTGGACTGCGACGATTCCCTGCGCCGCAGCACTGTCGAGCGCAGCCGTTCGTGCCCGATTTCGGGTGTCGGGCGTGATCATCGACCGCGCTGTCTGCCGCGCGAGGTGATGCGCGGCAGCGGTGAGTGGGGACTGCTCCGAGAAGCCGGTGACGGATTCGATACCGGTCGCGGCGACGCGCAACGGCGTCGAGACGGCGGCCGAATGCGAATCGATGCGAGTGAGGTACACCGGACGACCAGGAGCTGCCGAATCGAGGTCGGCTGTGGACGGTGCACGATGTTCGGGCCACCCGGTTTCGTCCCAGCCGTGTCCCCAGATCAGTGCGTCCGAGGACGATGATGCGTGTTCGGCGAGCACCCGCAGGCAGTGTTCGAGCGAAGTGCAGCCGGACAGATCGAGTCCGATCAGCGACAGACCCAGATCGGTGACGTGCACGTGAGTGTCGACGAACGCCGGTGCCACGAAGGAGCCCGCCAAGTCGGTGATGCGGACTCCTGGATGCAGCGCTCGCCCGGTGCGGTCCTCACCGATCCAGCTGACGATTCCATCGGTCACGGCCATGGCGGTGGCGTCGGAGGCCATCGGACTGTAGATCCGTCCGCCGCAGAACAATTCGGTGGTCACGAACGACCAGTCTGCCCCTACCGGTGTGGCTTCCGGAAATCCCCGGCTGCGGGATCGAAGCGGTCGGCCTCGATCACCTGTCCCTCGAGTATCGGCGCAGAACCGGATGCATTCGGTGCTCGCGTGCTGTCGTCGAGGATCTCACCGTCGATGACGGTGGGGCGCATGCGCCGGGTGGCGGTAGCGACCTGTGGCAACCAGCGCGCGGCGGCCCACATCACTGCTGGGCGCAGTAGCCACCTGGTCGGCGGGATCAACAGCAGCAACCCGATCACCGTGGTCACCAGGCCGGGCACGAACATCGCGACCGACCCTGCGGCGAAGAGAGCGCCGTCGGCCACGGCACCGCCGGCCGATCGCTCGCCTCGCGATGCCCGCTGCAGACCGTCCAACACACGTCTGCCCTGCGATCGCACGAGGAGTGACCCGACCAGCGATCCACCGATCAGCAGCACGACGGTCCAGAGCACACCGAGCGCGCTTCCTACGGCGACCAGCGCTGCGACCTCGACCACGACATAGAGTACGAACAGAGCGAGCATGACGGTCCTTTCTTCGCTTCACCGGTACAACGCGCGGGGCATCGAAATAGCTCCCGACTTGCCGTGTTTGTCGGCAGATTCTCAGGAACCCGGCCGGATGAGGCCGGTTTCGTACGCCACGACGACGGCCTGGACTCGATCGCGGACGTCCAACTTCGTCAGGATTCGGCCGATGTGAGTCTTGATCGTCGCCTCGGACAGATGCAGGGCGGTCGCAATCTCGGCGTTGGACAAGCCGGTAGCCAAGTGCACCAGCACCTCGCGCTCGCGTCCGGTGAGCGCATCGAGAACGGCGGCATCGGTGGTCGACACGGACTGCTCGACGAACCTCGACAGCAAACGCTTGGTGACCTTCGGCGAGACGACGGCATCGCCTGCGGCCACGCTGCGAATCGCGGAGACCAGGTCCTCGGGTGGAGTGTCCTTGAGCAGGAATCCACTGGCCCCTGCCCGGAGTGCCCCGAGGACGTGTTCGTCGAGATCGAAGGTCGTCATCACCAGAACCTTGGCGTCCGAACCCGATTCGGTGATGCTGCGGGTGGCGGCGACGCCGTCGATGCCGGGCATGCGGACGTCCATCAGCACTACCGCCGGTGCCAGTCTGGCGACGGCCTCGACGGCACCCGCCCCGTCCGAGGCCTCCCCCACCACCTCGATGTCGTCCTGCGCCTCGAGCACCATGTTCAATCCCATGCGCATGAGTTCCTGGTCGTCCACGACGACAACGGTGATCGGCACCGACCCAACCTAGCCCTCACTCGATCGGCAGCGTTGCCCGCACGAGCCAATTGCCGTGCGGCGTCCGCCCGGCGTGCAGGGTGCCTCGAAGCACCGCTACTCGCTCGCGCATTCCGAGAAGTCCGTGTCCACCACCGTCCTCGGACGGTGGTGCGCCGGAGCCGTTGTCGGAGATCTCGACGGTGACCGCATCTTCTCCGCGAACCACCTTGACGACAGCGCGTGGCGCGTGACCGGCGTGGCGGAGGACGTTGGTCAGCGATTCCTGCACCAACCGGTGCACTCCCAGGCTGATCGCCGGACTGATGTCGTCCAGGTTTCCGGTCTGTTCGAGCTCGACGTTCAATCCGGCGCGACCCATCATCTCCACGACACGGGCCAGACCGGCGGTGCCGTACTGGGGCATGTCGTCCGAGTCGGGCGAGGTCCGCAGCAACGCGACCGTTCGACGCAGCTCGGCCAATGCCGAACGGCCCGTTGCGGAGATGTTGGCCACGGCCTGCTCTGCGCGATCGGGATTGCGCCTGATGGCGTACGAGGCGCCGTCGGCCTGCACCACCATGACACTGACGCTGTGGGCGATGACGTCGTGCAGTTCGCGTGCAATGCGAGTGCGCTCGGTGAGCACGGCCTCTTCGGCGCGTCGGTCCCTGTCGTACTCGGCCACGACGAGTCGGGCCTGAGTCGCTTCGTCGTACGCCCGGCGGGCACCGAGAAATTCCGCCGCAACCCACGACAGGGCGTACATCAGCGCGCTGAACAGCAGTGTCGTGAACACCGGTTGGGCGAACAGAAGCAGGTTCGCGGCGGTGTACACGGCGAGTGCGGCGGCATAGACGCCGCCCTGAACTCGACCGACGTACGCGACCAGCGTGTAGAGCATGATCGGCAGGGCGAGCGCTGCCGGGTGACCGTTGTACGCATCGCCCACCAGGCTGCCCGCTATGTCGGAGCTGAGCGTGGTGACGAGAGTCAGTGCTGCGATCGTGCGGGGCAGACGCCGCCGCCACGCGACGGGAATCGTCAGCACGACCGAGAAGACCAGGAACAACGGCCCGTTCAGACCGTCGACCGAGCTGACGAACACCAGAATGTCGACGACGAACAGCCCGACGGCCAGCAGGGCATCGGCCACGAACGGCTGCCCACGGAGCCACAGACTGAATCGACGCATGTGATTGAGTTTGCCGTATGACTGCTGCCGACTGGGGATTGCTGATGGTCGCGGCCACGGCCGCCGGTTGGGTCGACGCCGTGGTGGGCGGAGGTGGCCTCATCCTGTTGCCGGCGATTCTTCTCGTGGCACCTCAGCTGACGCAGCAGGCAGCGCTGGCGACGAACAAGGCGACTGCCGTATTCGGTACCGTCGCCGCCGTCGTGACCTTCGCACGGAAGGTTTCGCTGAATTGGGCGGTGCTCGTTCCGGCCGGCGTCCTCGCCGCCGTGACCTCGGCGGCCGGCGCTGCTGCGGTGTCGTTGATCGACCGCGAGCTGTTCATCCCGATCATCATGGTGGTTCTCGTGGGTGTGGCAGTACTGGTCACCTGCCGTCCGACCATCGGCCTGACCGCGGCACCGTCGCCGCCGACCCATCGCAAGGTTTTGATCGTCATCGGTTGTGCAGCTGCCGGAATTGGCTTCTACGACGGCATTCTCGGGCCCGGCACCGGAACGTTCCTCATCATCGTCTTCGCCACGATGCTCGGCACCGAGTTCGTGCGCAGTGCCGCGATGGCCAAGGTGATCAACGTCGGGTCCAATGTCGGTGCCCTCGCCTTCTTCGCCGTCACCGGCAGCGTCTACTGGCAACTCGGAGCAGTCATGGCGGTGTGCAACGTGTTCGGTGCCGTCCTCGGGTCCAGGACGGCGGTCGCCCGCGGTGCCGGATTCGTGAGAATCGTCTTGCTGGTTGTGGTCGTGGGCATGGTCGTTCGACTCGGATGGCAACAATTCGGCTAGCGTCTTCAGGCGTGACGAGACAATCGGATCGGTCGGTCGACGCCGACTTCCTTGCTCTGCCCCTGCAGGCCCTCGCGGACGCCGCCCTGAGCACGGCTCGATCCGCCGGGGCAACGCATGCCGATGTTCGCGTGCAGCGCTTGACGACTCAGTCGATCTCGCTGCGCGACGGCTCGGTTCAATCCGCAATCGACGCCGGGGAGATCGGGCTCGCCGTGCGGGTCGTGGTCGACGGCACCTGGGGTTTCGCGTCGCACGCCGAACTCGGTACCGACGCAGCCGCAGCCACGGCCCGCAGTGCGGTCGAGGTGGCCACAGCGCTGCGCACGCTCAATCGCGAACGCGTCGAACTCGCCTCCGAGCCGGTGTACTCGAATGCGACGTGGACGTCGGAGTACGACATCGACCCGTTCGAGGTACCCACCGCCGAGAAGGTGGCACTGCTGGCGGAGTACTCCTCCCGGCTGGCGGCGTCGGACGGCGTCGATCACGTCACCGCCTCGGTTCTGCAGGTCAAGGAGCAGTCGTTCTACGCGGATCTGGCCGGCAGCGGCATCACGCAGCAGCGGGTGCGACTGCATCCCCAGTTCGAGGCCACCACGGTTGATCGATCCGCCGGTGCATTCGAGACCATGCGCACCCTCGCGCCACCCGTCGGACGAGGCTGGGAGTACCTGGGCGAGCACGGCACGTGGGACTGGGCCGACGAGCTGGCCCGTATCCCGGACTGGTTGGCCGAGAAGGTGAAGGCGCCGTCCGTCGTGGCAGGCCCAACGGATCTCGTGATCGACCCGACCAACCTGTGGCTCACCATTCACGAGTCGATCGGGCACGCAACGGAATACGACCGTGCCATCGGCTACGAGGCCGCCTACGCCGGCACGTCGTTCGCGACCCCGGACCAGTTGGGGACGCTGCGCTACGGATCGCCCATCATGCACGTCACCGCCGACCGGACCGAGATCAACGGCCTGGCCAGCATCGGTTGGGACGACGACGGAGTGGCGTCGCAGAGATGGGACCTGGTCCGCGACGGCACACTGGTGGGCTACCAACTCGATCGAGTGTTCGCCCCCAAACTCGGTCTGGAGCGGTCCAACGGATGTTCGTACGCCGATTCTCCGCATCATGTTCCGATCCAGCGGATGGCGAACGTATCGCTGCAGCCCGACCCCGATGTCGATCGTTCCACCGCCGACGTCATCGGCGAGGTGGAGGACGGCATCTACGTCGTCGGAGACAAGTCCTGGTCGATCGACATGCAGCGCTACAACTTTCAGTTCACCGGCCAACGCTTCTACCGAATCCGCAACGGCGTGCTCGACGGCCAGGTGCGTGACGTGGCGTACCAGGCGACGACCACCGAATTCTGGGGCTCGATGGAACTGCTCGGCGGACCGTCCACGTGGCGACTCGGCGGCGCATTCAACTGCGGCAAGGCCCAACCCGGGCAGGTGGCCGCCGTAAGCCACGGGTGCCCCGTCGCGTTGTTCCGCGGCGTCAACGTCCTCAACACCCGATCGGAGGCAGGTCGATGATCGCGCCGCAGCTCGTGATCGAACGTGCACTCGCCTGCGCGAGTGTCGACGACACCATCGTGATCGTCACCGACTCCAGCGATGCAACACTGCGGTGGGCCGGAAACTCCATGACCACCAACGGAATTGCCACCTCCCGGCGCTGGGAGGTGATCTCGATCGTGCGAGAGGCCGACGTCGTTCGGGGCAGGAGTGGAGCCGGCGGAACGACCGTTCGAGTCGGCACCGTGTCGTCGACGAGTGTCGATCCGGACGACATCGAGGCAGTGGTTCGGGCCAGCGAGGCGGCGGCGCGATCGGCAGAGCCCGCCGAGGACGCGATGCCCTTGCTGCCTCGCGAGTCGGTCTCGGACCCGCACGACTGGGACCGCCGAGCACAACATACGTCGGTCGACGTGTTCGGCTCGCTGGCAACGGAATTGAACGTCGGATTCGATGGTGAGGACGCGCTGTACGGATTCGCGCAGCACACCGTCGACAACGTCTGGCTCGGAACCTCGACCGGGGTGCGTCGTACTTTCACACAGCCCACCGGATCGGTCGAGATCAATGGAAAGCGATCCGGTGCGAGCGCCTGGGTGGGCACCGGAACCACCGACTTCCGGAACGTGTCGGCCGAGACGATGTTGGCGGAGCTGTCCACCCGGCTCGGCTGGGCCCGGAACACCATCGAACTGCCCGCCGGTCGCTATGAGACTGTGCTGCCCCCGTCGGCGGTGGCAGACCTGATGATCTATCTGATGTGGACCATGGAAGGCCGCGGAGCGCAGGAAGGCCGCACCGCACTCTCGCGGGCAGGTGGGACGCGAGTCGGCGAGAAACTCACCGACCTGCCGCTCACCCTGTACTCCGATCCACACGCATCCGGACTCGAGTACGCGCCGTTCGTGGTGGCCGGGTCGTCTAGTGATTCGGTGTCGGTGTTCGACAACGGCATGGACATCGAGCGCGTCGACTGGATCCGCGACGGATCGGTCTCCGCCCTGGCCTACCCACGTGCAGCGGCGCAGAAGTTCGGAGCCCCTGTCGCGGTCCCGGGCGAGAACCTCGTTCTGACGGGCGGCACCTACGTCGGTCTGGACAAGATGGTTGCCGACACCGAACGCGGGCTGCTCCTGACGACGCTCTGGTACATCCGTGAGGTCGATCCGACCTCGCTACTGCTCACCGGACTGACCAGAGACGGCGTCTATGCCATCGAGAACGGTCGAATCACCGGTGGAGTGAACAACTTTCGCTTCAACGAAAGCCCGCTGGATCTGCTACGACGCGTCACCGAGGCGGGCGCTACCGACGCGACACTGCCGCGCGAGTGGAAGGACTGGTTCACTCGCACGGCAATGCCACCGCTACGCGTTCCCGACTTTCACATGTCGTCGGTCAGCGCGGCACAGTAGGGTCGAATTCTGGTCGTTCCTGCAGGCTCCACTCCTGCCCGGCCTACTTGTCGGGACCGGTCAGCTCGAGGGCGATGTTGTCGGGGTCTCGAAACTCCACGATGGACATGCCGGGGCCCGCGTCCTTGATGCCCTCGTGCGCAATGCCCAACTCGTCGAGGGTCTTCACGGCATCCTCGAGTGCGGCCCGGGTGTCGACGGTGAAGCTGAGGTGATCGAGCCCGCACCGGTCCTCGGCGAACGTGTCGTCGCTCGGTGCGACCGGGCGCAGCCCGAGCAGACCGCCGCCGAACTTGTAGATGACGCCCCCGAAGAGGAACCACAGCGCCTTCTTGGTCTCTTCGTCCGCATCGGGATCCCAGGCGTAGGCGACGTCGAAGCCGAACACCGAGTCGTAGAACGACCGGGACCGGTCGATGTCACTGACGGTGAGGCGAACATGGTTGTAATCGGTCACTGCGATAGGCACGTGGTGCTCCATTCCGGCAGCAGGGGAAGCTGCCTCACGAAGCATTCGGAACTGCGCATACGAGCGATGGTGCCGACTTTCGCTAGCTGGCGGCAGTGATCGCCAGCCCGACGGAGCCGCTCTTGCCCCGGCGCAGCACACTGCCCTTGACGGTGAGCCACCCGAGAATTCCGTACTTCGACGCGATGGCTGCCCGGGCCTTCTCCGTCCGGTCCGCGTCGAGTATTTCGGCCCGTGCGTCGACCGCGTCGCCCTGGGGGTTACCGCGCATGTCGCACGGTGCCAGGGTGACTGCGGGGTTGCGGCGAATCCGTTTGACCTTCCACGAATCGGCCACCGTCCACACCAGCAGCCGATCCCCGTCGAGTGCACCCCACAGTGGGGTCGGTACCCCGGTGCCGTCCTTCTTGAACGTCGTCAGCAGTACGTACTTGCCCTTTGCAATGTCTTCGAAGGTGGCAGCCATACCGCTCAGAGTACGTCGCTACTCCCCTTCGAGCTCGCCCTCGGTTTCCAGATACACCTGGCGCAAGCCGTCGAGAACCTGCTTGTCCGGTTCGGCCCACATCTTTCGTTCGGCCGCCTCGAGCAGTCGCTCCGCGATGCCGTGCAGGGCCCACGGATTGGACTGCTGCATGAACTTCTTGTTCTGCTCGTCGAGCACGTAGGTCTCGGCCAGCTTCTCGTACATCCAGTCCTGCACCACGTCGGTCGTCGCGTCGTAACCGAAGAGGTAGTCCACGGTCGCCGCCATCTCGAACGCGCCCTTGTAACCGTGCCTGCGCATGGCGTCGAGCCACTTCGGGTTCACCACCCGGGCGCGGAAGACTCGTGCGGTCTCTTCCGACAGTGTGCGCGTGCGAACCGATTCCGGCCGTGTGCTGTCACCGATGTACGCCTCGGGCGACTTTCCGGTCAACGCGCGCACGGTCGCGACCATGCCGCCGTGGTACTGGAAGTAGTCGTCGGAATCGGCGATGTCGTGCTCACGCGTGTCGGTGTTCTTGGCGGCGACGGCAATGCGCTTGTAGGCGGTGCGCATGTCGTCCGAGGCCGGTACGCCGTCGAGACCGCGGCCGTACGCGAAGCCACCCCAGGTGGTGTACACCTGCGCCAGGTCGTCGTCGCTGCGCCAGGTCTTGCTGTCGATCAGCTGGAGCAATCCGGCACCGTAGGTGCCCGGCTTCGATCCGAAAATGCGCGTCGTGGAACGTCGTTCGTCGCCGTGCTCGGCCAGATCGGCCTGCGCATGGGCTCGCACGTAGTTCTGCTCGGCCGGCTCGTCCAACGCGGCGACCATCCGGACCGCATCGTCGAGCAAAGCGAGTACGTGGGGAAACGCGTCGCGGAAGAAGCCGCTGATCCGGACCGTCACGTCGATGCGGGGACGGCCGAGCTCGACGAGGTCGATCACCTCGAGCCGCGTCACCCTGCGCGATGCCTCGTCCCACACCGGCGAGACCCCCAGCAAGGCGAACACTTCTGCGATGTCGTCGCCGGAGGTGCGCATGGCCGAGGTTCCCCACACCGACAGTCCGACGGATTTCGGCCACTCGCCGTGATCCTGGCGGTAGCGAGCGAGAAGTGATTCCGCCATCGCCTGCCCGGTCTCCCATGCCAACTTCGAGGGCACGGCCTTCGGGTCGACGGAGTAGAAATTGCGGCCGGTGGGGAGAACGTTGATCAGCCCGCGCAGCGGTGAACCGCTCGGCCCGGCCGCGATGAACCCACCGTCGAGCGCGTGCAGTACCTGGGCGATCTCGCGTGAGGTCCCGCGCAGACGTGGAACGACCTCGGCTGCGGCGAACTCGAGAATCTGTGTGACCACGCCGCCGTGCTCGCCCGCGACCCGTGCGGCAGCTGCGGGATCCCACTGCGCTGCCTGCATCGCCGCGACCAACCCGTGGGCCACGGCCTCGATACTGTCGACGCGGGTACGGTCCTCGTCGCCGTCCTCGCTGAGCCCCAGTGCTTCTCGCAGACCGGGAACCGTCTGCTCTCCACCCCACATCTGCCGAGCTCGGAGCATCGCGAGCACCAGTTCGACCTCGGCGTCTCCGACGGGTTCCTGACCTAGGATGTGCAGTCCGTCGCGGATCTGTACGTCCTTGATCTCGCACAGCCACCCGTCGACGTTCAGCAGCATGTCGTCGAACACTTCCTCGTCGGGACGCTCCTCGAGCCCGAGGTCCTTGTGCATCTGCGCCGCAGTCATCAGAGTCCAGATCTGCTGGCGGATGGCGGGCAGCTTGGCCGGGTCGAGTGCCGAGATGTTCGCGTGCTCGTCGAGCAGTTGTTCGAGCCGGGAGATGTCGCCGTAGCTCTCCGCGCGCGCCATCGGAGGAATCAGGTGATCGACGAGGGTGGCGTGTGCTCGCCGCTTGGCCTGCGTGCCCTCCCCCGGATCGTTGACGAGGAACGGGTAGATCAACGGCAGGTCTCCCAGGGCCGCATCGGTTCCGCAGGACGCCGACATACCGAGTGTCTTGCCCGGCAGCCATTCCAGGTTCCCGTGCTTGCCCAGGTGCACCATGGCGTCGGCACCGAAGCCGCCGTCGGCCTGCGTGGCCGAGATCCACCGGTAGGCCGCCAGATAGTGATGGCTCGGCGGCAGGTCCGGGTCGTGATAGATCGCAACCGGCTTCTCGCCGAATCCCCGAGGTGGCTGCACCATGATCACCACGTTGCCGAATTGCATTGCTGCAATGACGATTTCACCGTCCGGATCGGCAGACCGATCGACGTAGAGATCGCCCGGCGCCGGGCCCCAGTGCTCGATCACGCCGTCGCGCAGATCTGCGGGAAGCTGCTCGAACCACCGGCCGTACTGCGCGGCCGAGATGCGAATGGGATTGCCCTCGAGTTGGGCGTCGGTGAGCCAGTTGGGATCCTGGCCGCCGCGGGCGATCAACGCGTGAATGAGTGCGTCACCGTCGCGAGCAGCCAGACCGGGCACCGAATCCGGGCCGTCGAGCGGTCCGAGGTCGTAGCCGGCGGCGCGCATGTCCGACATCAGCGCGATCGCGCTCGCCGGAGTGTCGAGACCGACGGCGTTGCCGATCCGCGCATGTTTGGTGGGATAGGCCGAGAACATCAGCGCGATGCGGCGGTCGGCAGCGGGAATATGCCGCAGCCGGGCGTGCCGCACCGCGATGCCCGCCACCCGAGCAGCACGCTCGTGGTCCGGAACGTACGTGGTCAACCCGTCGTCGTCGATCTCCTTGAACGAGAACGGAACCGTGATGAGCCGGCCGTCGAACTCCGGGACGGCGACTTGCGTGGCCACGTCCAGCGGGGAGAGTCCGTCGTCGTTCTCGGACCACGTCGCGCGCGAACTCGTCAGACACAGTCCCTGGAGGATCGGGACGTCGAGGGCAGCGAGTTCGGCGACGTCCCAGGCCTCGTCGTCCCCGCCTGCCGACGCTCCGGCCGGTTTGGTGCCTCCCGCGGCGAGAACGGTGACGATCAGGGCATCCGCCGACTTCAGCGTGTCGAGCAGGTCGGCTTCCGCGGTGCGCAGCGACGCGCAGTAGATCGGGAGCGCGGTGGCACCGGCGTTCTCGACCGCGGTGGCGAGAGCGTCGATGTACGTGGTGTTACCGGCCAGATGTTGGGCGCGGTAGTAGAGGATGGCCACCGTCGGACCGTCGGAGCTCGCGGCGGAGTGTCGCTCGAGGTGACCCCACGTCGGGAGGTGTCGTGGGGCGTCGAAACCGTGCCCGGTCAGCAACACGGTGTCGGAGAGAAAGTTGTACAGCTGACGCAGGTTGTCGGACCCACCTTCGGCCAGATAGTTGTGCGCCTGCGCGGCGACGTTCGCGGGGACCGTCGAGATCTCCATCAGGTCGGCGTCGGGTGCCTGCTCGCCGCCGAGTACGACGACGGGCAGTCCGGTGGCGAGGACGGCGTCGATCCCCGACTCCCAGGATCGACGAGACCCCAGGATGCGCACGATGATCAACTCGGCCGACTCGGCCATCGCCGGAATGTCCGCGGCGAGCAGCCGGGAAGGGTTGCCCCAGGCGAAGTCGGCTCCGCTCGCACGGGCGCTGAGCAGATCGGTGTCCGACGTGGACAGCAACAAGAACACGGGTAACGCCCTCCTCGGGGGTTTCGCGCCCCTGAACTTCGGTGGTTCGAATGATCGGTGGAAACTGCTCTTCGACTCGTCGGCGAGAGGGTCTGACTCCAGCCCCGACCCGAAGGATCGAAGGCCGTCACAGTGGCGCGACCGTACCGGATTCTCGCCGGTTTCCTCTCGGCCGGAGCCGTGGACATCGAATGCTACCGGGGCGAGCGGGGAATGGGGCCACCCGTTGCGCTTGTAGCCTGGTGACCATGAGTTCGCCAGAGAGGTCGGTGCCCGACGGCTGCCCAGGAGCGCTGACGACCCATCTGGCGGCGGACGGGCCGCTGGCACGAATCCGGCTGCCGGGTGGCGTCGTGTTGCCGGGGCAGATGCAGGTGTTGGCGCAGGCCGCTGCCGAGCTGGGCGATGGCACGTTGGAACTGACCTCGCGGGGCAATATGCAGGTGCGGGCGGTATCGGACCCGGACGACTTGGCGAGCAGGTTGGCCGACGCCGGGCTGCTTCCGTCCTCGACGCACGAGCGTGTCCGCAACATCCTTGCCTCTCCCCTCTCGGGGCGGGTGGGAGGTCTCACCGACGTGCGCGCGCTGGTCGGTGCGCTGGACGAGGGCCTGTGTGCACGACCCGATCTGGCACACCTGCCGGGTAGGACGCTGTTCGCGCTCGACGACGGCCGGGGCGACCTGTGCGGACTCGAACCGGATTTCGGTGCCTATGCCCAGTCCGACGGGTCGTACGCACTGCTGTTGGCAGGCCGGGACAGAGGCGTGCGCGTGGACCGCGACAGTGTCGTGTCGATGCTGCTGAACTGCGCGGGTGCCTTCGTGGAACTTCGGCAGTCCCAGTGGCGGGTGGCCGAAATGGACGACGGCCCGGCCCGGATCCTCGACCGACTCGGTCTCGCGGCCGGCCCTGTCCTGCCGATGCCCGCACCCGTGGAGGTGCCACCGATCGGTTGGCTCGATCAGGACGACGGCCTGGTGGCGCTGGCGGCGGGACTGGCCAACGGTGTTCTCGGGACGCGGCTCGCGGAGTTCCTCGCGGCCATCGACCGCCCGCTGATCATGACTCCGTGGCGATCGCTGATCGTGTGTGATCTGGACGAGGAACCGGCCGAACAGGTCGTCCGCGTGCTCGCCCCGATGGGACTGATCTTCGACGCGGCATCGCCGTGGATTCGAGTGAGCGCCTGCACCGGATCGCCGGGGTGCGAGAAGTCGTTGGCCGACGTACGAGCCGACCTCTCCGCCGCGGTCGATGCCCGGATGACCCCGCGCGACGAACGGCAACACTGGTCCGGGTGCGAACGGCGTTGCGGACGACCCAAGGGCGAGGTGACCGACGTCATCGCAACGGGAATCGGCTACCGCGTCGAGTGAGGGGACCCAGACCGGCTTCCGGCCGAGGGGCCCCTCTCCCCTATCGTGACACGCATGCACGACTACGTCCGCGACGGCGCGGAGATCTACCGACAATCGTTCGCGACCATCCGAGCCGAAGCAGACCTGTCTCGATTCGCACCGGACGTCGCACAGGTCGTCGTGCGCATGATTCACGCGGTCGGAGAGATCGATCTGACCGAGACCATCGGCTACACCCCAGCAGTCGTGACCTCCGCTCGCGCGGCACTGAACTCGGGCGCGCCGATTCTGTGCGACGCCAACATGGTCGCTGCCGGCATCACTCGTCGCCGTCTTCCGGCCGACAACGAGGTGCTGTGCACCCTGTCCGATCCTCGGGTACCGGATTTGGCTCGGAGTATGAACACCACGAGAACCGCTGCCGCGCTGGAGTTGTGGGGCGACAAGCTCGGCGGTGCCGTCGTCGCCATCGGAAACGCTCCGACCGCACTGTTCCACCTGATGGAGATGCTCGAGGCAGGGGCACCGAAACCCGCAGCGATCGTCGGCGGCCCGGTCGGATTCATCGGGGCAGCGGAGTCGAAGGAAGATCTGATCGCCGCGGGCCTCGGCGTCGAGTACCTGGTAGTCCGCGGTAGGCGTGGTGGCAGCCCTATCACCGTGGCCGCCGTCAATGCCATTGCGAGCGAACAAGAATGACCGGCACCGGAAAACTGTGGGGAGTCGGAGTCGGTCCCGGCGATCCGGAGTTGTTGACCGTCAAGGCCGCTCGCGTCATCGCCGAGGCCGATGTGGTTGCTTTCCACAGTGCACAGCACGGTCGCAGCATCTCCCGCGGCCTGGCAGCCGGGTACATGCGGGACGGGCAACTGGAGGAACATCTGGTCTATCCGGTGACCACCGAGACCACGGCGCACCCCGGTGGATATCAGGGTGCGATCGACGAGTTCTACGAGTCCGCCGCGTCGCGGCTGGCGGCCCATCTGGACGCGGGACGCTCCGTAGTGCTTCTCGCCGAGGGTGAT
Source organism: Rhodococcus cerastii (assembly GCF_033042195.1). Taxonomy (NCBI): domain Bacteria; kingdom Bacillati; phylum Actinomycetota; class Actinomycetes; order Mycobacteriales; family Nocardiaceae; genus Rhodococcus; species Rhodococcus cerastii. Next base: position 216,318 of record NZ_JAWLKF010000005.1, on the reverse strand, counting down.
CCGCTGTTCTACAGCTCCTACATGCACATGCACAAGCGTTTGGCCGACCGCTTCGAGGTCGAGATCGTGCCGGGCGTGACCTCGGTCAGTGCCGCCTCGGCTGCGTTGGCCACCCCGCTCGTGGAGCGCGACGAGGTGTTCACCGTGTTGCCCGGCACGCTCCCGGCAGACGAGCTCACGCGGCGACTGCGCGGCACCGACGCGGCCGTCATCATGAAACTGGGCCGGACCTACCCGACGGTGCTCGAGGCCCTGGAACGTTCCGGTCGGCTGAGTGAAGCGCGCTACGTGGAACGGGCCAGCACACCCGAGCAGCGGGTGCTCGACGCCGTCGACGCAGACAACGTTCCCTACTTCTCGATGATCGTCGTACCGAGTCCCTCCAATCGAACCGAAACACCTACTTGCGCCGGTGAAGTGGTGGTCGTCGGCCTCGGACCCGGGGACGACGCATGGACGACGGACGAAGTGCGCGCCGAACTCGCCGCCGCCACCGATCTGGTCGGCTATGTCACCTACATCGATCGGGTACCGCAGCGCTCCGGTCAGATCCGGCACGCGAGCGACAACAAGGTCGAGTCGGAACGTGCGGCGTTCGCTCTCGATCTCGCCAAACAGGGTCACCGCGTCGCCGTGGTCTCCTCGGGCGATCCCGGTGTGTTCGCGATGGCAACCGCGGTCATCGAGGTCGCGGCCGAGGAGCAGTGGAGCTCGGTCCCGGTGCGGGTGGTGCCCGGGATGACGGCAGCCAACGCCGTCGCCAGTCGGGTGGGCGCACCACTCGGACACGACTACGCCGTCATCTCTCTGTCCGACCGCCTCAAGCCCTGGAACGTCGTCGCAGCGCGGCTCTCGGCGGTCGCCGGAGCCGATATGGCGATCGCGATCTACAACCCCGCTTCGAAGTCGCGGACCTGGCAGGTTGCGGCAACGAAAGAGATTCTGCTCGAGCATCGTTCGCCACAGACCCCCGTGGTCATCGGACGCGCGGTGGGCAGCCCGCAGGAATCCGTTCGCACCGTGGCGCTGGGCGAACTCGACCCCGAGTCGATCGACATGCGATGCCTGCTCATCATCGGATCGTCGATGACGACGGTGGTCGAGACGGGAAGCGGGCCGAAGGTGTTCACCTCCAGGCGTTATCCGTCGGCAGGCAGTTCTTAGCGATCCGTCAACCAGTCCACGGCGGCTGCGACGTCGAACACCGTCGGTGCCGAGCCGGTTCGCGTGGGACGGTCGACCACTATCACCGGAATCGATGCCGCTCGGGCGGCATCGAGCTTGGCTCGCGTCATGTCGCCGCCGCTGTTCTTGGTGATCAGCAGGTCGATTCGGTTGTCTGCCAGCATCATCGACTCGTGGTCGACGTCGAAGGGGCCACGGCTCAGTTGCAGTGTCATGTGCGGCGGCACCGCACCGGTCGGAGGGTCGATCGCCCGCACCAGAAACCACGAGTGATCGACACTCGCGAAATGGTGAACACCCTGCCTGCCTGTCGTGAGGAATACCCGGCTGCCGGGGGAGATCGCCGACGCCGCGTCGGGCAGTGAGGCAACCGAGGTCCATCGATCACCCTCGCCCGCGGTCCACGGTGGCCGCGTCAGCACCAGGAGCGCGACCGACGTTGCCCGAGTGGCCTGCTCGGCGTGTGCGGCGATGGTGGAGGCGAACGGGTGCGTCGCGTCCACCACCACGTCGATTGCGTTGTCTCGCAGCCACACTGCAAGGGCATCCGGACCTCCGAATCCGCCGATTCGAGTCTCGCCGACGGGCAACATCGGCTCGGCGACCCGGCCGGCCAGTGAGGTCATCGTCTCTATCCCGTGCACCGTGTCCAGAGCGGCCGCAAGTGCCCTCGACTCCGTCGTACCACCGAGAATCAGGACCTTCACCGTTTGGTCACACTCCATTGCGTGACCGGCAGCTGCGGTCTCCACGTCGTGAACGCGCCCAGCGGTTCACCGCGATAGATCTGGAACCTGCGGAGCTCGCCGCCGTACTTCGCCGCGGCGGTCAGCAGCAACGAATCCGATTCGGCCGTCACCGAATTCGCAACCACCCGTCCACCGGTCCGCACCGCGTCCCAGCAGCCCTCGAGCATGTCGGCACCGGTCAACCCACCACCGATGAACACTGCGTCGGGAACAGCGTCTGCGTTCGAGACCGCCGTGAAACTCTCCGGGGCGCCGCCATGCACCACGAGGCTCGGAACTCCCAGAAGCCGTGCATTGGTCTCGATCTGCTCACGGCGCACCTGCGAACTCTCGAACGTCACTGCACGACAGGATTCGTCGGTCCGCATCCATTCGATGGCGATGGTTCCCGATCCGCCCCCGATGTCCCACAACAGCTCTCCTGGCGCCGGTGCCAACGCGCTGAGCGTCAGTGCGCGAACCTCCCGCTTGGTCATCTGACCGTCTCCGGTGTACGCGGAATCGGCCAGGCCGGGAATGCGGGTGTGGCGGGCAGCGTCGGGATCCCGGACGCACAGCAGTGCAACCACATTGAGTGGATCGACGCCTTCGAACGTCGACTCTTCGGCGATCCCGCGGGCGACCCGCTCGGCCGGTCCGCCTAGCTGCTCGAGGACCGTCATCTCGCTCGCGCCGAAACCGTTGGCGGACAACACCACCGCGATCTCACCTGGAGTGCTGCTGCCCCGGCTCAACACCAGTATCCGGCGGCCGTCGGCCAGTTCGGGCAACACGGTCTCGGCCGGGCTGTTCACCAGCGACACCGTCGTGGTGTGATGCAGCGCCCAGCCCAAGCGAGCGCACGCCAGTGAGACCGAGGACGGGGCCGGGTACACCCGCAAGCGATCGGCACCGAACTCCCGCGCCAACGTCACCCCGATGCCGTGGAACATCGGATCACCGCTGGCCAGCACGCACACGCGAGAACCCGTGCAGGCGTCGATCATCGGCCGCAGATTCGGCACCAACGGACTGGGCCATGTCCTGGTCTCGCTGCAGTGCTCCTGTACTCCAGCGACCTGGCGCGCGGAGCCGAACACCACATCTGCTTGCTCGACGGCCCTGCGCGACGCGAGAGGCAGTCCGTCCCAGCCGTCCGCACCGATTCCCACGACCACGATCGGAGTGGGCACGGGTGCCACCATCAGCGCGGCATCCTGCGCCAGAGCCACTGCGGCAGTAGACGCATGGCGAAGAACACCGGTCGCAGTGTGCCGGGGATCCACACGGTGGCCCGACGCGTGCGCAGCGCAGCGACGACGCCGTCGGCCACCTGATCCGGCGTACTCGACATGGGTGCCGGGGTCATCCCCTCGGTCATCGAACCGATGACGAACCCGGGACGAACGAGCAGGAGGTGCACTCCGCTGCCGTGCAGTGAGTCGCACAGTCCGCTGGCGAACCCGTCGAGACCGGCCTTCGCGGCTCCGTACACGTAGTTGGCGCGTCGCACTCGAACCCCCGCGACCGAAGAGAACACGACCAGGTCGCCGCTCCCCTGTGCTCGGAGGATCTTCGATGCGTGCGTCAGCACCGAGACCTGAGCCAGGAAGTCGGTGGTGATGACGTCGAGAGCGTGCTGCGCGTCGTCCTCGGCGCGCGCTTGATCACCGAGGATCCCGAACGCCAGCACCACGATCCCGATCGGGCCGTATCGCTCGGCCACCCGGCTCAGGAGCTCGGCGTGAGTGTCCATCTCGTTCGCGTCGAACTCGACGGTGTGAACGGCGTCCGCGCCTGCCTGCTCCACTCGTCGTTGCTGAGCATCGAGGTCGGTACTGCGCCGAGCTGCCAGTACGACGGTTCGCCCCGAAGCGAGTCGGGTGGTGACCTCGAGTCCGATCTCGCTGCGCCCGCCCAACAGCAACAGCGTTCCGGCCGCGGGTTCTGCTCGTCTGCTCACGACGACCAGTCTTGCCGATGAAATCGCATTCACTACAGTCGGGGCATGGCCGCCATCCCCGCAGACGCGACTGCCCTCGCCGACGACGCATTCGAGTTCCTTGCCGAGCGACACCTGGCCACTCTGACGACACTGCGACCCGACGGAACCCCGCACGTCGTCGCCGTCGGCTTCACCTACGACGCCGAGGCCCGGTGTGCTCGGGTCATCACCAACGATGTGTCGCAGAAGGCGATCAACGCCGGTCGCGGTGCCTACGCCGCTGTCACTCAGATCGACGGTGCCCGCTGGCTGACGTTGGAAGGGCCCGCGTCGGTCCGAGACGACCGTGAATCGGTCGTCGATGCGGAGAACCGCTATGCGCAGCGCTACCGCGTACCCAGAGAGAACCCGACCCGAGTCGTCATCGAGATACAGGTGCAGCGTGTTTTGGGTAGCCGTTCTCTGCTGAACCGCTAGCGCGTCGTCGGCTCCGTCGGCCACGGCAGAACCGTCAGGTTCGGCCACTCCGTCGTCCACCGGGCAGCCTTGGCCTCGTACACGTGTCGCATCGGCAGCCGCGGGTTCGGCCGCACGATTCCCCCGAAGAGATCGTCGAATCCGTGCGGTGCGTACACGACATCGGTTCCGCCCTGGTCGGTGGTGATGCCGAAGCAGCACGTGGTGGACACGAAATGATCGATCGCATCCTCGGTGCTTCGGTACGGCGCGATCGGAGTGCCGAAATGCTGTTCGTACCACAGGTGTACGCGCGCCTCGTTGCGCACTTCGACGTCCACCCCGAGGTCGTCGAACACCGTGGCCGCGCGCTCGATGACCTCGTTCTCCGCGTCGTAGGACAGATCGGAGTCGTCGAAGTAGAAGAAGTCGTAGTCCCGGATGCCGGTACAAAGGTCCCGGCCGTCCAGGTGGTTCCAGACCGTCTGGAAGAGGCCACCTGCCGTCAGATACCACCCGGGAAGCCCGAGTTGCGGCGCGCGCCCCAGTATTTCGGCGACGGCCGGATTGGACCTGACGACCGAGACGAACTCGTCGTCGCCCGGACGCGTCACACCGGCAGGACGGCCAGAGCGTGAGGCCTGAGGTTGACCGATTCGCACCCGTCAGCGGTGACCACGACGATGTCCTCGATGCGTGCACCCCACTGCCCGCGGAAATAGATTCCCGGCTCGATGCTGAACGCCATCCCTTCGGTCAGCGTGATGTCGTTGCCCGCAACGATGTACGGCTCCTCGTGCACCGACAGGCCGATCCCGTGACCGGTGCGGTGCAGGAACGCCTCGCCGAGACCGGCGTCGACCAGGACGTCGCGAGCCGCCGCATCGATGGACTGCGCCGTGACACCGGGCACCACCGCGTCGACAGCCGCCTGCTGCGCCCGCTCGAGTACCGCGTACTGCTCGGCGATCTCCGCCGACGGTTCGCCGAGACTGTAGGTGCGGGTCGAGTCGGAGTTGTATCCCGGTGCGACGGGTCCGCCGATGTCGATCACCACGATGTCTCCTGCCTCGACGACTCGATCGGATACCTCGTGGTGTGGATCGGCACCGTGGGGCCCGGAACCGACGATGATGAATTCCGGTGCAGTGTGGCCTTCTTCGACGATCGCGGCAGCGATGTCCGCGGCGATCTGCGCTTCCGTTCGGCCCACCCGAAGCCATTCGCCCATCCGGGCGTGCACGCGATCGATGGCATACCCGGCTCGCCGCAACGCGTCGATCTCGGCCGCATCCTTGACCATTCGGAGTTCGCGAAGCACGTCGGTGGCCAGAACCGGGATCGTGCCGAAGACACCCGCCAGCGGCACGAAATGCAGGGCGGGCATGGCGTCGGCAACGGCTGTTCTCGTTCCGCCGGGAACCGCTGCTGCCACCAGTGCGTACGGATCCACACCGTCGACCCAGTCGACGAGAGTCAGAGACAGTTCCTGCGCTGCGGAGTCGCCCAGTGCGGCGAGCTCGAGCCGCGGAACGACGACCGTGGGGGTGCTGCCGTCCGCCGGAACGACCAGCGCGATGAGCCGCTCGAACGAGCTGGCCTTCGCCCCGATCAGGTACTGCAGATCCGGCCCCGGGGTGATCAGCAGGGCATCCAGGCCTGCATCCGACGTCAGGCGAGCCGCGCGGGCGAGCCTGGACGCGTAGACATCGCTGGAGAAACGTGAGGAACTGACCGAAGAATCGACACTCATGCCTCCAGGCTAGTGCCGTACGGCAAGATGAGCCCCATGACCGCCCCCGGAAAGTCGCCACTGTTGCTCCTCGACGGCGCGAGCCTGTGGTTCAGGGCCTACTACGCACTGCCCGAGTCGATTACGGCCCCCGACGGTCGACCCGTCAATGCCGTCCGCGGCTTCCTCGACATGATCTCGGCGTTGATCACGCGCACCGAACCCGGCCGACTGGCAGTGTGCCTCGATCTCGACTGGCGGCCACAGTTCCGCGTCGATCTCGTGCCGTCCTACAAGGCGCATCGTGTTGCCGAGGCGGCGCCGGAGGTCGCCGAGAGCGAAGAGGTGCCGGAGACACTGACACCACAGGTGGACATGATCATGGATGTGCTCGCCGCACTGGGGATCGCGACCGCAGGCGCAGACGGTCTCGAAGCCGACGACGTACTGGGAACCTTGGCCGCGCGCGAGCGTCAGGACCCGGTGGTCGTGGTCAGCGGAGACAGAGACCTGCTTCAAGTTGCCGCCGACGAGCCGAACGAGGTGCGCGTTCTGTACGTGGGACGCGGCCTGGCGAAAGCCGAACTGTTCGATCCCGCAGTGGTTTCCGAGCGTTACGGGGTGCCGCTCCATCGTGCGGGTGCGGCGTATGCGGAACTCGCCTTGCTGCGCGGCGATGCCTCGGACGGTCTGCCCGGAGTGAAGGGCATCGGGGAGAAGACAGCGTCGACGCTGATGATGCAGTACGAATCCGTTGAAGCGTTGCGCGCTGCGGCACTCGACCCGTCGTCGGACATGGCCAAAGGCCTCCGGGCGAAGCTGGCCAATGCGAGCGACTACCTGGACGCGGCGCTGCCGGTTGTCCGAGTCGTCACCGACGCCGATGTCGTCCTGTCGAAGTCGGACGAGATTCCCGCCGAGCCCGCCGATGTCTCTGCCCTGAACTCGCTCGCCGAGACTCTCGGCATCGAGAACGCCGTGGCCCGCCTCGTCGCTGCGATGGCGGCCACGGCGTCGACGACCTGATCGCGTGACCTCAGCGGGTCTACTCGGGCAGGGAGACTTCGTAGTTGGCGTCGTCGTCGAGGAAGGTCAGAGTCACGGTCTTGAACGCACCGTCCACGGTCAGGGTGCACTCGACACTGGTCTGGGCCACGACCTCGATGTCCTGAGGACAGGACACACCGGAGACGTCGGACGCACCGTAGGACTCGGTGACGACCGTGCGAACACCTTCCTCGGCCGCCGCGGTATCGAGGGTGGTCGTTCGACCGAAAGCGAAGAACGACACCACAGCGATCACGGCGAGGACTGCTACCACGGCACCCGCGATGATCAGGGGCTTCTTCGATCGAGCCCCGGCCTGCCCTGGCCCCTGCTGATTCGGCCCCTGCTGATTCGGATACTGCTGGTTCGGATACTGCTGGTTGGGATACTGCTGGTTGGGACTCCATGCCTGCTGTGGTTGCTGGCCGTACGGACCCGGCCCGTATTGCCCACCACCGAATTGCTGTGGTGCGTAAGGATTCTGGTACGCCGAATCGCCCGATGCAGGCGCGCCGTACTGCTGACCGGCGGGGTAGTGCGCGGTGGGGTTCTGTCCCTGGGGGTAGCCGCCCTGTGCATTCGGGGCCGAAGGGTACTGCCCCTGCGGATAGCCGGCAGGTGGGTACTGACCTTGGGGGTACTGGGCCTGGGGGGACTGGCCCTGTGGGTACTGACCCTGAGGATATTGCCCGTGCGGGTACTGGCCCTGCGGGTATTGGCCGCCGGGTTGTTGCGGGCTCTGCCCGTAGCTCTGTCCGGGTTCGCCGTACGGCGTGGCCTGCGGCTGTCCGTACTGACCCCACGCCGACGGCGTCGGAGTCTGTGACTCGGCGGAGGGAGCAGGCTGCGTGTCCGGTGTGTCGTTCGCGGCACCGTCCTGCTGATCGGGCGTGCGCGACCAGCTGTTGTCCGGATCGGTCGGACCGTATGGGCCGCTCATCTCGCCTCCACTGAAAATTCGGATTCGTCGGGGGTACAGTAACCCGCCCGTACGACTCTCCGCTGTACCGACCCGGCAGTCCGATTCGGCGCTGTCATGCGGCATCTACGGCGACCACGCCGCGGCGCAAGGCCGCGATCGCGCGCGCCGCAGTTCGCGACAGTTCCGGCTCCGGGGCCGCGAGCCGAACCTGGTCCAACAGGTCGATCACCTGCCGACACCAGCGCACGAAGTCTCCACCCGAGAGTGCTTTGCCGTTGTCACCCGCGGTGACGAGCGCATCGACCAACGAATGGTTCGACGCCCACTTGTAGATCGCCTTCACGAAGCCCATGTCGGGTTCTCTCGTCGGCGGCAGCTTGTGTCGCACCTCGTCGGACCGCAGCTCGTGCCACACCCGGACGGTCTCGGTCAGCGCGTGCCGAATCGGACCCGTCGGTCCGTGCGGGGTGATGTCACCCTCCGATCTGGACTCGTAGACCACCGCCGAGACCACCGCCGCCAACTCTGCCGGAGAAAGCCCCTGCCACAGGCCGCCGCGCAAGCATTCGGCGACCAGCAGATCGGACTCGGAATAGATTCGGCTCAGCCTGGCACCGTCCTCGGTGACCTTCGGATCCTTGCCTGCCGTCACGTAACCGCGGTCGGCGAGCAAAGCCAGGATGCGGTCGAACGTTCGGGCCAGTGAGTTCGTCGTGGCCGACACCTTCTGGCGCATCGTTTCGGTCTCTCGCGCCAACCGGTTGTAGCGTTCGCCGGTGCGACCGAGCTCGTCGCGGTCGGGACGAGCGTGCACCGGATGCGAGCGGATTGCTCGCCGAAGGGTGGCGAGCTCCTTGTCGTCCGCTGCCGTCGACTTGCGTCGGATACGGTCCGACGGCTGCGATATTCCGCGGGTGACCAGGGCGGCCGCGAGATCGCGTCGGGTCTTCGCGGTGCGGTGGTCGACGAATCGCGGCAGTCGCATCGTTCCCAGAGACGTTGCGGGCGATGGGAAGTCCGCTGCCGAAAGCCGGCCGGCCCACTTGTCCTCGGTCAGCACCAGCGGACGCGGATCGGCCCGGTCGTCATCGGGCTCGAGAACCACGGCAAGGCCGCTGCGGCGACCGGTCGGCACCGAGATCACGTCGCCGCGGCGCAGAGCACGCAGCGAATCGACGGCCTTGTCCCGCCGATCGGACCTGCTCTGGCGTTCGAGGGTCTTCTCCCGATCCTTCAGTCGTTCGCGGAGCTTCGCATACTCGAAGTACTCGCCCTCGGGGCCACCGAGGCGTGCACCGAGTGCCTCCAACGTCTGCATGTTCTTCTCGATACCGCGAACCATCCCGACGACGGAGCGGTCCGCCTGGAACTGCGCGAACGACCGCTCGAGCAGCAGACGCGAATCGGCCGCACCGAACTGTTCGATGAGGTTGATCGACATGTTGTATGCCGGCGCGAACGAACTGCGCAGCGGGAACGTACGCGTCGACGCCAGCCCCGCGACCTCGGTCGGCTCCGTGCCGGGCTGCCACAGCACGACGGCATGCCCTTCGACGTCGATGCCGCGGCGTCCGGCTCGGCCGGTCAGCTGGGTGTACTCCCCCGGCGTCAATTCGGCGTGTGTCTCACCGTTGAACTTGACCAACTTCTCGAGCACGACGGTTCGGGCCGGCATGTTGATCCCGAGAGCCAAGGTCTCCGTGGCGAACACCGCTCGGACGAGACCCTTGACGAACAACTCCTCGACGGTGTGCCGGAAGACCGGCAACATCCCGGCGTGGTGGGCGGCGAATCCCCGTTCCAGTGCGTCGCGCCACTCCCAGAAGCCCAGGACTTCGAGGTCCTCGCGCGGCAGCTCCGAGGTGTGTTTCTCGACGATGTACCGGATCTCCTCGGCCTGCTCGGGCGTGGTCAACACCAGCCGCGAACGCATGCACTGGGTCAGCGCGCCGTCGCAGCCGGCACGGCTGAAGATGAATGTGATGGCCGGGAGCAGACCCTCTTCGTCGAGTTTGGCGATCACATCGGGTCTGGCCAGTGGTCTGTTGTTCGCGCCGCTGCCCTGACCGCCACCGCGACCTCCGCCACCCGAACGTCCGCCGCGGCCCCTGCTGTGCGGCGCGTGCCAGCGGTCCATCGAGTCGAGGGACTGGCGTTGTTTGACGTGTCGGACGAGTTCACGGTCGACGACGATCTTCTGACTGCCGTCGGCCGACTGGGCTCGCGTGTCGAACAGATCGAACAGTCGGCGACCGACCATGATGTGCTGCGAAAGGGGCACCGGACGGTTCTCGTCCACCACGACCGCGGTGTCACCGCGAACCGTGCTCATCCAGGCACCGAACTCCTCGGCGTTGCTCACCGTTGCCGACAGGCTGACCAGTCGAACGTCGTCGGACAGGTGCAGGATGACTTCTTCCCACACCGCCCCGCGGAAACGGTCGGCGAGATAGTGCACCTCGTCCATGACGACGTGCGAGAGTCCTCGCAATGCATCCGAGGATGCGTACAGCATGTTGCGCAGCACTTCGGTCGTCATGATGACGATGGGCGCGTCTGGGTTGATCGACGAATCTCCGGTCAGCAGCCCGACCGTGTCGCGCCCGTACCGTGCGGTCAGCTCCGCGAACTTCTGGTTGCTCAGCGCCTTGATCGGGGTGGTGTAGAAGCACTTACGTCCCGCGGCGAGCGCAAGGTGCACCGCGAACTCGCCGATGACCGTCTTGCCCGCACCGGTGGGGGCACAGACCAGTACCCCGTGACCGTTCTCCAGCGCTGTGCAGGCATCCACCTGGAACCGGTCGAGGGGAAAGCCGAGCTCGGCGGAGAATCGTTGCAGCTGGGTGGGTCGGGGGCTCGTCCCCGTATCGAGAACCGTCTCGGTCATGCTTTCGACCCTACGGGCCGGTCGATGTCAGATCGTGTCGTCGTACTGCGCCTGTACTCGGGTCGCGGTACCGAGACCGCTGGACGGCGGTGTCGGAGCGACAGCATCCGGTGATTCGATCGAACTTGCGCCGTCGATGCGCGTTGCTTCGTCATCTGACACATCACCCCATTCGTCTCTTCTCTTGCGCAACTTACGCTTGTCGTGAATTCGCGCAATCTGCACTGCCATCTCGAAGAGCACCGTCAACGCCAAGGCCAAGGCCAGCATGGAGAACGGGTCCTGGCCAGGAGTTGCGATGGCCGCGAAGACGAACAATCCGAAGATGAGACCTCGACGCCACGCCTTGAGTCGCTCGTAGGTGAGTACGCCGACGAAATTCAAGGCAACGACCAGCAACGGAATCTCGAAGCTGACGCCGAAGATGATGAGGAGGTTGATCAGGAATCCGAAGTACTGATCACCGCTCAGCGCGGTGATCTGCACGTTGTCGCCGATGGAGAGCAGGAAGTGCAGGCCTTTGGCGACCACGAAGTAGGCCAGGACGGCTCCGGCGACGAACAGCGCAGCCGCTCCGGAGACGAACGAGACCGCATGTCGTCGTTCGTTGGCGTACAGACCCGGGGTGATGAAAGCCCAGATCTGGTACAGCCAGATGGGGCAGGCCAGTACGACACCGGCGGTGAACGCGACCTTGAATCGCAAAAGGAACTGGTCGAACGGTCCGGTGGCGAGCAGACGACACTGATCGTCGTTGCTCAGATTCGCGCGCAGACTCGGGTCGAGTGTGCAGTAGGGACCGCGTAGGAGGTCGCCGAGGCTTTCGACGCCGAAGATGGTGTGCGAGTACCAGAAGAACCCGAAGGCAGTCGTCACTGCGACTGCTACCAGCGACCACAGGAGCCGGGTTCGCAGCTCGTACAGATGATCGACCAACGACATGGTGCCGTCGGGATTGATTCGGCGCTTGCTTCGCCGCGGATCGAACGGAATGCGCATGGTGTTCTACGGTCAGCCTTCGTCGGTCGGACGACAGCGAGAAGCCGTCACCGACAGCAGTGAACCTTCGGTGCCGAACTGGCACCGAAGGTGTGCTGAGCGGCCGTGCGCTCAGGCAGACTTCGCGTCGTGCTGGGTCTCGGTGTTCGGCTGCGCGACCGGGGCGGGCGAGGGCAGCTGAGCGGGAGCGACGGGCTGCTGAGCGGGAGCGGTGTCGGTGTCGGACTTGCCGTCGTTCTGCATCTCCTTCACCTCGCTCTTGAAGATGCGCAACGACCGGCCGAGTCCGCGAGCAGCCTCGGGCAGCTTCTTGGAACCGAACAGAATGATGACGACCACCGCAACGATGGCCCAGTGCCAGGGACTGGTGAATCCCATGTGAACCTCCTACAGATCAGATGAATCGAGCGTACCCGACCACGGGTGCCGACTTCGGCAGCGGCGGGTCCGGGTTTGCCCGGTGTTCATGTGGCGACGGGACCGTCCGCGCTGGTCGCGTCGAACTCTGCGTACGCGTCCAGGGCCGAACGTGCTCGGTCGCGGACGGAGTTCACCAAGGATTCAGGTGCCAGTACCGTGACTCCGCCGCCGAAGCCCAACGTCAACCGTGTCATCCACTGCAGCGTGGCGAATCGCATCGTGACCACGATCGACCCGTCCGCATCCGCCGCGACCTGTGTCATCGGGTAGTAGTCCAGGATCCAGGTGAATGCAGGTGAGACCTTCAGCCGCGCCTGCGACAGCGAGGGATCGTCGTTGAAGATCTCGAAGGCGTCCTCGTCCTGCACCGATTCCGGCGGCGCGGCCGGTTCGTCGAGTTCGGTGGCCGAGTCGATGCGGTCGAACCGGAACAGCCGAACACCCTCGGCGCTTCGGCACCACGCCTGGACATAGCTGTTGTCGTCGACGACCACCGTCCTGATCGGGTCCACGGTCCGCTCGGTCAGGACGTCCCGCGACGCGGAGTAATAGGTCAGTTCCAGAGCGTGCCGGTGCCGCAATGCGGATCGGACGGTGGCAGGGACCGGCCCCTCCTCCGTATCCGTGCCGTCGTGATCGGACGAGAGTGGCACGTTGGCCGCCGCCGATCCTGCCGCGGTCTCGATCTTCGCGATGGCGCGCTGAGCAGCGGACGGGTCGACCATCCCTGGCATCGACGTCAGAGATCGAAGCGCAACCAACAGGGCCGTCGCCTCGGTCGACGTCAGGCGCAGCGGTCGATCGATGCCGGCCGAGAACGTCACGTCGATGCTCTCCTCGGAGAACGACAGATCGATGAGATCACCCGGGCCGTAGCCGGGCAGACCGCACATCCAGAGCTGATTGAGATCGGCCATCAGCGTCGCCGTCGACACCCCCAGCTCCTGGGCGGCCTCCTCGGCGCTCAACCCGGGATTGGCCATGAAGAACGGCACCATGTTGAGCAACCTGGCCAGCCGAACCGACAGTCGCGCGCTCATCGCTCGTTCTCCACATCGGCCGCTGTCCGCAGTGTCGAGATCACATCGGCGCGCAGTTCGGCGGGTTCGAGTACCACCGCATCCGCGCCGTGACCTGCTATCAACCGCGAGATCCAGTCCCAGGACCGCACGGGAACCTCCACGACGGTGCCGCTGCGGGCACCGAGACTCTGCACACCCACCACCGTTCCCATCCTGCGTAGTTCCAGCGCCTTGCCGTCGTGCAGCCATACCCGGGCCGTGCCCGCCACCGAGGACGTGCCCGCCACTCGGCGGACGATGTCCTGCAGGTCGATGCCGTCGGGCTTGCGCACGCTCTGCGCGGTGCCGAACGGTTTGACGTCGTCGCCGATTCGGGAGAGGCGGAACGTGCGGGTGTCGTTGCGATCCACGTCGTGTCCCACCAGATACCAGCGGCCGCGAAACGTCACGACACCCCACGGCTGGACGGTTCTGGTGGTGAACGGCTCGGTCAGCGAGGGTCGGTGTTGGAAACGTACCGATCTACCGTCGTCGATCGCGGCCAGCAAGGCACCCAGCGCAGGTTCCGAGCCCCGGGTGCGTGCGGGAACCGCGGTCACCGCCGCAGCGGACTCGCTCTGGTCGACCTGGATTCCCGCCGCTCGAAGTTTGAGCAGCGCGCTCTGCGCCGCGGAGGTGAGCTCCGGTGATTCCCACAGTTTGACGGCGACCGCGACGGCGGCCGATTCCGCGCTGGTGAGGTCGATGTCGGGCAGTTCGTACGCGTCGCGGTTGATGCGATAGCCCTCGACGCCCCCGAACCTGGTGGCAGTGCCGGTCTCCAACGGGACTCCGAGGTCACGCAGTTCGTTCTTGTCCCGCTCGAACATCCGGCTGAACGCCTCGTGGCTGGTGGAGTCGTCGTACCCGGCAACGCTCTCGCGGATCCACTCCGCGGTCAGGAACTGACGTGTCGACAACAGACAGATGACCAGGTTCATCAGGCGTTCGACTTTGGTGGTGGCCACGACAGTCGAGCCTAGTTGCTCATCGGAGGACCGAGCGGTAGCGACCCGAGCTACCGGAGGTCCACCTGGCTACATCGACGCGATCAACCGCTCGACCCGCTCGTCGACCGAGCGGAACGGGTCCTTGCAGAGCACGGTTCGCTGAGCCTGATCGTTGAGCTTGAGGTGCACCCAGTCGACCGTGAAGTCGCGACCTGCCTCCTGGGCGGCCGTGATGAATTCTCCGCGCAGCTTGGCTCGGGTGGTCTGAGGCGGTAGATCGACGGCCTCGTCGATCTGTTCGTCCTCGGTGACTCTCTTCGCAAGACCCTTGCGCTGCAACAGGTCGAAGACCCCCCGGCCACGCTTGATGTCGTGGTACGCCAGGTCCAACTGTGCGATCTTGGGATCGGACAGCTCCATCGAGTACCGGTCCTGGTAACGCTGGAACAGCTTGCGCTTGATGACCCAGTCGATCTCGGTGTCGACCTTCGCGAAATCCTGTGTCTCGATGGCGTCGAGCGTGCGTCCCCACAGATCGACGACCTGCTCCACCTGAGTGTTCGGCTCGCGTGTCTTGAGATGCTCGACGGCTCGCGCGTAGTACTCACGCTGAATGTCGAGGGCGCTGGCCTGTCGTCCGCCGGCGAGTCGAACGGGACGGCGTCCGGTGAGATCGTGGCTGACCTCCCGAATGGCGCGAATCGGATTGTCCAGTGCGAAGTCTCGGAAGGACACTCCCGCTTCGATCATCTCGAGAACGAGGGCCGCCGTTCCGACCTTGAGCATCGTCGAGGTCTCGGCCATGTTGGAGTCGCCCACGATGACGTGCAGCCGGCGGTACTTCTCGGCGTCGGCGTGCGGCTCGTCGCGAGTGTTGATGATCGGCCGCGAACGAGTGGTGGCCGAGGAGACGCCCTCCCAGATGTGCTCGGCGCGCTGCGACAGGCAGAACGTCGCAGCCTTCGGCGTCTGGAGTACCTTGCCTGCGCCGCAGATCAACTGACGCGTGACCAGGAAGGGCAGCAGAACGTCCGAGATCCGGGAGAACTCCCCCGCTCGCTGGACCAGGAAGTTCTCGTGGCAGCCGTACGAGTTGCCGGCCGAGTCGGTGTTGTTCTTGAACAGGTAGATATCGCCGCCGATGCCCTCCTCTGCCAGGCGCTGCTCGGCATCGATCAGCAGGTCTTCCAGTACCCGTTCGCCGGCGCGGTCGTGGGTGACCAACTGCAGCAGACTGTCGCACTCGGCGGTGGCGTACTCGGGGTGCGAGCCCACATCGAGGTACAGGCGGGCACCGTTGCGAAGGAACACATTCGAGCTGCGACCCCACGAGACGACTCGGCGGAACAGATAGCGAGCCACTTCGTCCGGACTCAGGCGTCGATGTCCGTGGAAAGTACATGTGACACCGAACTCTGTCTCGATGCCCATAATTCGTCGCTGCACACTTCGACACTACAACGCAACCCTCGAAACGATGTGTCGGAGCGCCCCGATGTCGTCTGTCGGTGAGGATGTCGTCGCACGTGCTTAGGCTGGGCGTCATGACTTCCACGCGCACCTCGATCTCGACGGCCGTTCACGCGTGGGATCTGTCCTTGGTGGCACGAAGTGCCGCTCTGCGGCAGAGCCGGGCGGACGGCGGCCTGCGCGCGCTGAGCAACGCCGCCGATCACGGTCGTCTGTGGCTCGGTGCGGCTGCGCTTCTCGTGGCTGCAGGTGGCCCGGCCCGACGCGGGGGCGTTCGGGGTCTCGTCGCTCTGGCAGGTGCGAGCTCGGTCGCGAACGGCCTGCTCAAACCGTTGTTTCCGCGAACTCGTCCGGATTCCGAGTCGGTTCCCGTCCTGCGTCAGGTGCTGGCTCCACCGGTGTCGTCGTCGTTCCCCTCCGGTCATTCGGCGTCGGCGGCTGCGTTCGTCACGGCGGTGGCAATCGAATCCCCGGTAGCGGGTGTGCTGCTGGCGCCCGTTGCGGCTGCGGTGTGTTACTCGCGGGTCCACGTCGGGGTGCACTGGCCGACAGACGTCATCGCCGGTGCCGCTCTCGGCTCGGCCATCGCGTTGTCCACCCGTCGCTGGTGGGCCGTACGGTCGGGCAAGCCCGCCGATCTGGGCTCGCCGGTCGACGTCGAGCCGCTGCCGGGCGGCCGGGGGCTGCTGGTGCTCGTCAATCCGGGTTCGGGTGACGACTCGGAAGCCGTGCCCGACTCGATCCGCCGAGCACTTCCCGACGCAGATCTGTTCGTCCCCGATCCCGACCGGGACTTCAACGAGCAACTCGAGCAGCGAATTCGGAGCACCTCTCCGCGTGCGCTCGGTGTCTGCGGCGGCGACGGAACTGTGGTCAGCGTCGCCGCGTCGGCGGTACGCAACGGGTTGCCGCTCGCAGCATTTCCGGGCGGCACCCTCAACCACTTCGCTCGCGACACCGGTCTGACCGTCGTGGAGGACACTGCTGCCGCCGTGGAAGCAGGCACCGCAGAACTGGTCGACATCGCCGAGGTGTCCGTCGACGGCCGTAGCGTGTCGTTCGTCAACACCGCTACCTTCGGTGGCTACCCCGACTCGGTGCGGCTGCGTCAGAAGTTGCAGCGCCGAATCGGCAAATGGCCGGCCGCCGCCATTGCGATGACGAGGGTGCTGGCGGCTGCGGAACCACTGAACATCGGGCTCGACGGCACCAGGCATTCGGTCTGGATGCTGTTCGTGGGCAACGGCAACTACGTACCGGCAGATCAAGTTCCCATGTCTCGCAGCAGCATTCACACCGGAACCCTCGATGTCAGGTTTCTACCGTCGGAGCCGAAGGCATCGAGAACCAGACTGCTGTGGGCAACGTTGACCGGCACCCTCGGCTCGTCACCCGCCTACGTCCGTCGAGCGGTGAAGAAACTGACCGTCGAGGTGGAGGGCGCCCCGGTTGCGCTGGCGGCCGACGGCGAAGTGGTGGGCGACGGAACGTGGTTCGAGTTCACCAGTGACGAGAACGGTCTCGCGCTCTATCGGGAGCGATAGAGCGCGAGACCGTGGGAAAATCGGGGCCACCGATCAGGAGGGCGGTGCCGCTTCGGTATCGGTCACTGCCTCGGCCGCCGCAGACGGCGTCGGCAACATGTCCTCGAGCGCAGCTCCGGCTATGCGTCGGAATGCTCGCCTCGGCCGACCCTGGTCCAGCACCGCAACCTCGAGCGCCGATACTTCGAGAACCTTTTTCTCCGGCTCACCTCCCGCCGCAGGCGGCGTCGCCGGACCTGCCGTGAGTGCGTCGACGGCGACACGGACCGCGTCGGCCAGGTCGAGTCCGGACCGGTACGTGTCCTTGAGCGCAGCCACGATCGGCTCGGTCGTTCCGCCCATGACGACGAAATCCTGCTCGTCGACGATGGATCCGTCGTAGGTGATGCGGTAGAGCTGGGTCGCGATCGGCTCGTCCTGATGCGAGACCTCCGCGACACAGATCTCGACCTCGTACGGCTTGAGCTGCTCGGTGAAGATCGTGCCGAGTGCTTGGGCGTACGTCTTGGCGAGCGAACGGCCGGTCACGTCACGCCGATCGTAGGTGTATCCCTTGATGTCGGCGTGCTGAATTCCGGCCTTGCGCAGGTTCTCGAACTCGTTGTACTTGCCCACGGCCGCGAAACCGATCCGGTCGTACAGTTCGCTCACCTTGTGCAACGCGGTCGAACGGTTCTCGGCCACGAAGAGCACCCCGTCCGCGTACGTCAGCACGATGACGCTGCGGCCGCGGCCGATTCCCTTGCGCGCCAACTCCGAACGATCGCGCATGATCTGTTCGGCAGATGCGTAGTACGGCATCGTCATGGTGCGCTACCCCCTTCGCTCACTTGCTGACCGGCCCGGGTGTGATGCTCGGCACCGCCGGAATGTGCGGCGCTCTCGGTCCGCTCCGCGAGGACGGACCGAGCCGCGGCCGAAATCCTGTCGTGCGCAACATCGTCCGCACCGACGCTGGTGATGGCGACAGCCGTCGGGTAGATCCCGCGGGTGACGTCAGGACCACCGGTGGCCGAGTCGTCGTCGGCGGCGTCATACAGCGATTCCACCGCTGCGCGAATCGCCTCCTCCTCGGTCATTCCGGGGCGATAGAGCTTCTTGAGCGCGGACTTGGCGAACAGCGATCCCGATCCCACCGCGTGGTAGCCCGAACGCTCCTCGTATCGCCCGCCGACCACGTCGTAGGACACAATTCTTCCGGCACGATCCGGATCCGAGATGTCGATGTCGAATCCGACCAACAGCGGGACCGCGGCGAGCCCTTGCATCGCGGCACCGAGATTGCTTCGGACCATCGACGACAGCTTGTTGGCCTTGCCGTTGAACGTGAGCGGCACGCCCTCGATCTTCTCGTAGTGCTCGAGTTCGACGGCGAAGAGCCGCACCAGTTCGATCGCTATGCCGGCAGTTCCGGCGATACCCGCTGCGGAGTAATCGTCGGTGACGTAGACCTTCTGCATGTCGCGATTGGCGATCAGATTGCCCTGCGTGGCTCGCCGGTCACCCGCGATCAGAACGCCGCCCGCGTAGGTCAGCGCGACGATCGTCGTCCCGTGCGGGGCGATACCGGACTTGTCCGACCCGCCGTTCGCGGTGTGGGACGCCAGGTCCGCTGCGATACCGCTCTCGGGCAACAGATGAGGGGCGTGCTGACGAAGATAATCGGAGAACGACGAGCTGCTCGACCCGAACGGAATCGCCGTTCCGTCGCCGGCCGACCGTGGGTCCGAACGATCCACCGTCACTGGCCGCCCTTCTGAACGTAGGCGCGCACGAAGTCCTCGGCGTTTTCCTCGAGCACGTCGTCGATCTCGTCGAGAAGGTCGTCGGTCTCCTCGGCCAGCTTCTCGCGTCGTTCCTGACCACCGGCTCCGGTGTCGCCTGGAACCTCATCGTCGTCGCCGCCGCCAGAGCGCCGTGTCTGCTCCTGTGCCATAGTCGCCGACCTCCTCCGTATATCGAGAAAACAGATCTACTGCACTCTCACCGGTCGATCCGAGGTGCACCGTCGTGGATGTGCAAGTGCAACCGAACGTTCCGCCGAAAGTGCACGGACCTTTACCCTACCGACAGACCGACTCCGTCGGTCGGCAAGACACCGCGAATAGTCGGTACCGGTCTTCGGGCGCGTCAGTTGGTGAGCTGATCGACGAGTTCGGCGGCACTGTCGACCGACTCGAGCAGCGCACCGACGTGCGATTTCGTGCCTCGAAGCGGCTCGAGGGTCGGGATGCGGACAAGGGAGTCGCCGCCGAGATCGAAGATGACCGAGTCCCAGCTCGCGGCGGCGATGTCGGCACCGAACTTGCGCAGGCACTCACCGCGGAAGTACGCCCTCGTATCATCCGGCGGCGTGCCGACGGCATCGAGCACCTGCTGCTCGGTGACCAGTCGATCCATCGACCCACGAGCAACCAGCCGGTTGTACAGGCCTTTGTCCAGGCGAACATCGGAATACTGCAGGTCCACCAGATGCAGCCGAGGAGCCGACCACCCGAGCCCCTCCCGCTGGCGGAACCCTTCGAGCAGGCGCAATTTCGCGGGCCAGTCCAACAGATGGGCGCACTCCATCGGATCGCGTTCGAGAAGGTCGAGGACCATCGCCCACTTGTCGAGCACATCCAGAGCGCGCGCGTCGTCGCTGCCCTCGGCGGCCACGAACTTCGCAGCACGCTGGTGGTAGATCCGCTGCAGCGCAAGCCCGGTCAGCTCGCGGCCGTCGGCGAGCGCGACGGCCTTACGCAGCGTCGGATCGTGGCTGATCTGATGGACTGCGGTCACCGGCCTGGCCAGCTGCAGATCGGACAGATCGACCCCTGCTTCGATGAGATCGAGCACGAGCGCGGTGGTGCCGACCTTGAGGTAGGTCGACATCTCGGCGAGATTGGCGTCGCCGATGATGCAATGCAGGCGGCGGTACTTGTCCGCGTCCGCGTGTGGTTCGTCGCGCGTGTTGATGATGCCGCGCTTCAGGGTGGTCTCGAGGCCCACCTCCACCTCGATGTAATCCGCCCGCTGCGAGAGTTGGAAGCCCGCTTCGTCACCGGACTGGCCGATTCCGACGCGTCCCGATCCGGTGATGACCTGCCTGGAGGCGAAGAACGGAGACAGACCGGCGATGACCGCCGAGAACGGCGTCTCGCGCGACATCAGGTAGTTCTCGTGGGTGCCGTACGACGCGCCCTTACCGTCGACGTTGTTCTTGTAGAGCTGCAGGCGCGGGGCACCGGGCACACTCGAGGCGTGGCGAGCGGCGGCCTCCATGACGCGCTCGCCGGCCTTGTCCCAGATCACTGCGTCCAACGGATCGCGTACCTCCGGGGCGGAGTACTCGGGGTGCGCGTGGTCGACGTACAGGCGGGCACCGTTGGTGAGAATCATGTTGGCCGCGCCGATCTCGTCGGCGTCGATCACCGGTGCCGGGCCGCTGAAGCGCCCGAGGTCGAATCCGCGGGCATCACGCAGCGGCGACTCGACCTCGTAGTCCCAGCGTGTGCGCTTGGCCCGGGGTACCCCGGCGGCTGCCGCGTAGGCGAGCACTGCCTGGGTCGATGTCAGGATCGGGTTGGCGGTGGGTTCGGTGGGCGAAGATATGCCGTACTCGACCTCGATACCGATGATGCGCTGCATATGTCGAGCCTAGACGTCGGCCGCAGAGCGCTTTCGGGGCGCGCCCTGTGCGGACGCGCCCCGAAAGTGGTGTTCGACGAAGCTACAGGTACTGGCCGGTGTTGGCCTCGGTGTCGATCGCCCGGCTCGCGCTGGCGTTCTTGCCGGTGACCAGCGTGCGGATGTAGACGATCCGCTCGCCCTTCTTGCCGGAGATTCGAGCCCAGTCGTCCGGATTCGTGGTGTTCGGTAGGTCCTCGTTCTCGGCGAATTCGTCGACGATGGAGTCGAAGAGGTGTTGAATTCGCAGCCCGCCGTTGCCGGTCTCGAGTACCGACTTGATGGCGTACTTCTTGGCGCGGTCGACGATGTTCTGGATCATGGCACCGGAATTGAAGTCCTTGAAGTACAGAACTTCCTTGTCTCCGTTGGCATACGTCACCTCGAGGAAGCGGTTGTCGTCGCTTTCGGCGTACATGCGCTCGACGACGCGGTCAATCATCCCTCGGATGCAGGCAGCGCGGTCTCCGCCGAACTCTGCGACATCGTCGGCGTTGACCGGCAGCGAGTCGGTGAGGTACTTGGAGAAGATGTCCTGTGCCGATTCGGCGTCGGGCCGCTCGATCTTGATCTTCACGTCCAGGCGACCGGGCCGCAGGATCGCGGGGTCGATCATGTCCTCACGGTTGGAGGCACCGATCACGATGACGTTCTCCAAGCCCTCCACGCCGTCGATCTCGGCGAGCAGCTGCGGGACCACCGTCGTCTCGACGTCGGACGAGACGCCCGAACCACGGGTGCGGAAGATCGAGTCCATCTCGTCGAAGAACACGATGACCGGGGTGCCCTCGGACGCCTTCTCCCGTGCACGCTGGAAGATCATGCGGATGTGACGCTCGGTCTCGCCGACGAACTTGTTGAGCAGCTCGGGGCCCTTGATGTTGAGGAAGAACGACTTCGCTTCCTTGGCGTCCTGGCCGCGGGCCTCGGCGATCTTCTTGGCCAACGAGTTGGCAACCGCCTTGGCGATCAACGTCTTTCCGCAGCCGGGAGGGCCGTAGAGCAGCACACCCTTGGGCGGACGCAAGGAGTACTCGCGAAACAGATCCTTGTGCAGGAACGGGAGTTCGACGGCGTCGCGAATCTGCTCGATCTGCCGACCGAGGCCACCGATGTCCTCGTATCCGACGTCGGGCACCTCTTCGAGGACCAGGTCCTCGACCTCGGCCTTGGGGACACGCTCGAAGGCGTAGCCGGCCTTGGTGTCGACGAGCAGGGAGTCGCCGGGACGGAGTTTGCGGGACGGTTCGTCCGGGTCGATGGGGCCCTCGTCGTTGACCATGTCGATCAACGGCTTGGCCAGCCACACCACTCGTTCCTCGTCGGCGTGACCGACGACGAGTGCTCGGGATCCGTCGCCCAGAAGCTCACGCAGAGTGCTGATTTCGCCGACCTGGTCGAAGGTGCAGGCCTCGACGATGGTCAGCGCTTCGTTCAGGCGCACCGTCTGCCCCGGTGCCAGTGAGTCCGCCTCGATGTTGGGTGAACACGTCAGCCTCATCTTGCGTCCGGAGGTGAACACATCCACCGTGCCGTCGTCGAAGACGCTCAGCAGAACGCCGTAGCCGCTCGGCGGTTGGCCGAGGCGGTCCACTTCCTCGCGAAGTGCGATGAGCTGTTGCCTGGCCTCTTTCAGGGTGTCCATCAACTTCGCGTTGCGCAGCGACAGAGAATCGACGCGTCCTTCGAGTTCGCGTACCTGTTCGGGGGACTCCCCCAGCTGACGGCGCAGTGAAGCAGCTTCGGCTCGCACGGCGTCCAGTTCGGCTCTGGCCGCGGCCACATCCGGATTGTCTGTTGAGCTCATGAGCGACTCCTCCCAGTGACGATCTATCAACGCTACCGGCACCGGCCCGAATGTGCGGACCGACACCACGATCGGGATGGAGAAGCAGTGTGTCTCGACCGCACCCGAGCGTCGGTCGAGTTCATGTTAGCCTCACCTGACCAAGCAGCGGACCGACCATGGAATCAGGGGCTTCACCAGTGAAGATGCGCATTTTCTCGGCAGGTGTCGCGCTCGCGGCAGCGATGATTTCGGTGGCCGGCTGCAGTTCGGCCGACGATTCCGATCACACCGATCACAATTCGACGGCGGCCGCCGAAATCAGCGATCCCGCAACCGATGCACCCACCGTCGCAGCACCTACCGCGGCTGAACTCGAAGCATCTCTGCTGCAACTGGTGGCACCGGATGTCGACGCGGCGACGAAGGCGGCTTCGGTCGAGAACGGGCAGGCACGCCTGACCAACCTCGAAACGATGACCGCGGCTCTGGCGAATTACGGCGCCATCACATTCGAGGTTGCCGAACCGACGGTCGAGGGCCAGACGTCCACCGCCGACGTCGCGATCGCCACTCCGCGGGGAACGGCAGCACCGTCCCCGCAGACCTGGGTGCTGATCGACGGCGACTGGAAGCTCTCCGATGCCAGTACCTGCCAGATTCTCGCCATGGGGCAGGCACCCTGCGCCTAGAGGCCGGGAATCCTCGGCGACGCCGCTGGGATCGTCAGCCCTTGCCGGACCGACGCTGAGGCTTCGGCGTGACGGTGCCCTCGGCGAGGCGTCGGACACTGACGAGGAATGCCGTGTGCCCCTGCATCCGATGCTCGGGACGAACCGCCAATCCGACGACGTGCCACCCGCGCACCATCGACTCCCACGAGCGGGGTTCGGTCCAGCACTCCTGCGCGCGAAGGGCTTCGACGACCTTGGACAACTGCGTCACCGTGGCGACGTAGACCAGCAGCACGCCGCCGGGGACGAGAGCCTTCGATACGGCAGGCAGTGCGTCCCAGGGCGCGAGCATGTCGAGGACGACGCGGTCGACCTGCTCGCCGGGACGATCGACACCGAACTGATCCACGTCGGCCACCGTCAGGTGCCAGTTGGCCGGCCGCTCGCCGAAGAACGTCTCGACGTTCTTGATCGCGTAGTCGGCATGGTCCTGGCGGATCTCGTAGGAGATGACCGTTCCTGCGGTACCGACGGCACGCAGCAGCGAGCACGTCAGCGCGCCCGATCCGGCACCGGCCTCGAGCACTCGCGCGCCGGGGAACATGTCGCCCTCGTGCACGATTTGGGCTGCGTCCTTGGGGTAGATGACCTGCGCGCCACGCGGCATCGACAGCACGTAGTCGGTCAGCAGCGGCCGCAGTGCGAGGTAAGGGGTGCCGTTGACGGACGTGACGACGCTGCCCTCGTCGGCGCCGAGCAGTTTGTCGTGGGTGATTCCGCCCCGGTGGGTGTGGAACTCCTTGCCCGCCTCGAGCACCACCGTGTAGTGGCGGCCCTTACCGTCGGTGAGCTGGACTCGATCTCCGACGCGGAACGGTCCGCTGCGTGCGGGTCCGGTCGGCACCGACTCGACCGGCACGTCGTCATCGGTCGCGAGAGCTTCGTCGAGTTCGATTTCGTCGACAGTTGCGGTGACCACTTCGTCCGCACCGATGACCGGGGCATCGACGATCGCGTCGACCTCGGGCCCGTCGGTCGACGCGGACGCGGAATCACCGAAGGACACAGCATCACCGGACGGCACAGCGGAACCTGCTTTCGTTGCTCTGTTCGGTGCCCGACCTGTTGCGGTCCGGCACCTGGGACGACTCGACGTGCCAGACTACGGCCTTGACCGAAGATGTCGGACCAACGGCATAGGGTCGCAGTCGTGAGTATTTCCGCGTCGACGCCCGTCGACTTGCCTCTACTCGATCTCGGCGACAGCGAGCAGACGTCGCCGGCGACGTCCGGCTCCCGCAGTACACCGGCGTTGTCGCCTTCGCGCGCAGGTGATTTCAAGCAGTGCCCACTCCTCTATCGCCTGCGTGCCGTCGACCGGATTCCCGAGGTCTCCACCGAAGCTCAGGTGAAGGGAACTGTGGTGCATGCCGCATTGGAGGCCCTGTACGCGTTGCCCGCACAGGATCGTGTTCCGGCCACTGCGCGAGAACTCGTCGATCCGGCGTGGGAGCGAGTGGTCGCTCGGTCACCCGACATCGAGAGTCTGGTTCCGGCGGACGAAAGACCGGCGTTTCTCGACCGGGCTCGCGCGCTGGTCGCCGGGTACTACGAGCTCGAAGACCCCACTCGGTTCGAGCCCGAGTCCTGCGAACAGCGCGTGGAGGTAGTGCTGGACGACGGTACGCCGCTGCGCGGATTCATCGATCGGATCGACGTGGCACCGAACGGGATGATCCGCGTCGTCGATTACAAGACCGGCCGGGCACCGCGAGAGTTCACCGAGTCCAAGGCGCTGTTCCAGATGAAGTTCTACGCGCTGATGATCATGCGGATGCGCGGAGTCGTTCCGGCACAACTGAAGTTGATGTACCTCTCCGACAAGCAGGAGCTGACCTACACCCCGGACGAGGGCGAGTTGCGGAGGTTCGAGCGCATGCTCTCGGCCATCTGGAAAGCGATTCTGGCTGCGGGCGAGACCGGCGATTTCCGCGCCAAACGGGGCGCGTTGTGCAAGTGGTGCGACCACCAGGCGCTGTGTCCGGAATTCGGTGGTACTCCCCCGGCGTATCCGGGTTGGCCCACGGCCGCTGCCGATCCGGCGGGGGCCGAGCTGTGACCCTCACCGCGAAGGCACTGCCGAACGCCTTCTTCGTTCCCGCCGGTGTCGGCAGCGAAGGCCACGAGCGGGTCACCGCTACCGAGCACACCGTCAGTCTGTGGGCACCGACGATGCAACACGGCGCTCCGCCGTCGGCCCTGTTGGTCCGGGCGCTCGAGCGAGTCGACGCCAGGGAGGACACCCGTATCAGTCGCGTGGCCGTCGACATCCTCGGACCGGTTCCGGTCGGGGACATCGAGATCCGGTCATGGACGGAGCGTCCCGGTGCCAATATCGAGCTCGTCGTCGCGGAACTCTGGGCGGACGGCACGTCGGGAACTGCGCGGGCGGTGGCCCGCGGCAGCGCATGGCGATTGCGCACCACGCCGACCGACGACGTTGCACACTCCGGGGATCCGGTGATGCGACCGGTGAGCGACGGAGTCGACTACACCTTCGGTGGCACCTGGTCGTCGGGTTATCTCGACGCCGTCGAGTTCAGGACTCTCACCGGACTCGGCGAGCCGGGGCCGGGCCAGGTGTGGGCGAGGCCCAGACCCGTTCTGGTGCAGGGTGAATCGATGACTCCGTTGGAGAGACTGTTCTCTATTGCCGACATCGCCAACGGAATCGGAGCCAAGCTCCCGATCGACGAATGGACGTTCCTGAACACCGATCTGACCGTTCACGTGTTCCGCGTGCCGCAGGGAGATTGGATCGGGGTGTCCGCCGAGACCTCCACCGGGCCGGACGGAATCGCAATGTGCGCGGGCACCCTCAGCGACGAACGAGGACCTGTCGGTCGCATCGCTCAGACGGTGTTGGTTAGACGTCGCAGCTGACGTCTCGTCCGATCGAGACGTCAGCGCTGTGACGACGTGATCTCGGATTCAGAACGCGCGGCAGGACCTGATGTCGGAGGCGAGGATCGCCTTGGCACCGAGATCGGCGAGCTGATCCATGACGTTGTTGTGGACCTTACGAGAGACCATGGCGCGCACGGCAACCCAGTTGTCGTCGACCATCGGCGCCAGGGTGGGCGATTCGATTCCAGGAGTGATCTTGACGGCCTCGTCGAGGATCGACTTGGGGCAGTCGTAATCGAGCATCAGGTACTGCTGTGCGAAGACGACGCCCTGTACGCGGGCGATGAGTTGCTTGCGTGCGGAGTCGGTGCCCGGTGTGCCTGCTCGTTCGATCAAGACGCCCTCGGAATCGCAGAGAGATTCGCCGAATGCCACGAGGTTGTTCTGACGCAGCGAGCGACCCGACTCCACGACGTCGGCGATCGCGTCGGCGACCCCGAGCTGGATGGAGATCTCCACCGCACCGTCGAGGCGGATGACCGTTGCTTCGAGTCCTCTGGCGGCCAGATCCTTGCGCACCAGGTTGGGATAGGACGTCGCGATGCGCAATCCACCCAGATCCTCGGGTGCCCACTCCTTGCCCGCGGGTGCGGCATAGCGGAAGGTCGATCGGCCGAATCCGAGTGCCAGCCGCTCTTCGACAGCAGCACCGGAATCGAGAGCCAGGTCGCGTCCGGTGATGCCCAGATCCAGCTGCCCGGATCCGACGTAGATCGCGATGTCCTTGGGGCGCAGAAAGAAGAATTCGACGCCGTTCGCCGGATCGAGAACCGTCAGGTCTTTGGAATCGCTTCGGCGTCGGTAGCCGGCTTCACTGAGAATTTCGGCGGCGGACTCGGAGAGAGCGCCCTTGTTGGGTACGGCTACGCGCAGCATGCAGTTTTCCTTGTTCGACGAGTTCGTGAGCGACATGCGGATCGAACTCACAGATGTTTGTAGACGTCCTCGAGTTCGAGGCCTCTACCCACCATCATCACCTGGACCCAGTAGAGCAGCTGCGAGATCTCCTCGGCGAGTGCCTCGTCGCTCTCGTGCTCGGCGGCGATCCACACTTCACCGGCTTCTTCGAGGACCTTCTTGCCCTGGAAATGAACTCCCGCGTCCAACGCTGCTACGGTGCCCGAACCCTCGGGGCGGGTCTTCGAGCGGTCGGTGAGCTCGGCGAACAGCGAATCGAAAGTCTTCACGGATGGATATTCTTTCACGTCGTCGCTCGGGGGTACGAATCGGTCGAGATCAGGATGCCCAGGCTCGTCGCACCTCGTCGGCGGTCAATCCGACGAGACCATCGCGGATGGTGTACCCCGGTGCGGCCCGCACCGCGATTTCGGACGGAACCACCAGCACCGGACAACCGGCGGTGTGCGCCGACAGCGAACCGGTGGGCGAATCCTCGACCGCAAGGCACGAAGCTGCGTCGAGTCCGAGCAACGCTGCACCGCGCAGGTACGGGGCCGGATGCGGTTTGCCTGCCTCGACCTCGTCGCCGGTGACCGTGATGTCGAAGTACTCGCGCCCCAGGGTGTCCAGAGCCCGCTCGACCAGACCCCGCTCGGTGTTGGTGACCAACCCGGTCGACAGACCCATCTCGCGCACGAGCGCAAGAGCGTCCTTGGCACCGGGGCGCCACGGAATCCCCTCGGCGAACAGGTCTCCGACTCGTGTGGTCAGCCACTCACGGCCCTCGATCAGGCGCTCGTCGGTGACCTCGACCCCGGCATTCGCCAAGACCTTGCGCAGTGCATCCCACATCGAGTTGCCGAGGGTGCTTTCACGCACCTCCGCGCTGAGTTCCGTTCCCAGTGAGCGGGAGTACTCACCGATGGCGACGTCCCAGATCTTCTCCGAGTCGAGCAGTGTGCCGTCCATGTCCCACAGGACACCCTGCAGGTGGGTTCTAGACATTGAAGTACTTGGCCTCCGGGTGATGAAGTACGAACGCATCGGTCGACTGTTCGGGGTGTAGCTGCAGTTCCTCGGAGAGCTTCACGCCGATTCGCTCGGGTTCGAGAAGTGCGGCGAGCTTGATGCGGTCCTCAAGATCGGGGCATGCGCCGTAGCCGAACGAGTAACGCGCACCGCGATATTCGAGTTTGAAGAAGCCCTCGGCCTCGGTGGGATCCTCCGAGGCGACGGAATTGCCGTCGGAGAGCTTCAGTTCCTCGCGTACCCGGCGGTGCCAGTACTCGGCCAGGGCTTCGGTGAGCTGAACGCCGATTCCGTGGACCTCGAGGTAGTCACGGTACGAGTCGGCGGCGAACAGCTCGTTGGCGAAGTCCGCGATGGGCTGGCCCATCGTCACCAGGTTCATCGGCAGAACATCGACCTTGCCCGATTCCCGTGCCGCCGAACGCGACCGAACGAAGTCCGATATGCAGAGGAAGCGGTCGCGGTGCTGCCGTGGGAACGTGAACCGAAAGCGTTCGGGCGCATCGGGTTCGGGTTCGGTGAGCACGACGACGTCGTCGCCCTCCGAGACCGCCGGGAAGTACCCGTACACCAATGCCGCGTGTGCGAGGATGCCGTCGGTGCTCAGTCGATCGAGCCAATACCGCAGGCGCGGTTTGCCTTCCGACTCCACCAGGTCCTCGTACGTGGCACCTTCGCCCTTGCGGGCACCGCGCAGACCCCATTGCCCCAGGAACAGGGCCCGCTCGTCGAGCAGCCCCGAGTACTCCGACAGCGACACGCCCTTGACGATGCGCGTGCCCCAGAACGGCGGCACCGGGATGTCGATGTCGGCAGCGACATCGGATCGTTCGGGCACGACCACCGGCGCTTCGGCGGCTTTGCGCTTCTCGGCGATGCGCTTGGACCGCTCGTGGCGTTCCTTGCGCTCGGCCGTCTTGGCCTTCGCAGCGAGTGCCTCGGGGCTGTCCGGGGCCGGTCCGCCACCGCGCTTGGTGGTCATGATGGTGTCCATCAGGCGAAGGCCCTCGAATGCATCACGCGCATAGTGCACGTCGCCCTCGTAGACGTCCTGCAAGTCGTTCTCGACATACGACCGGGTCAGGGCCGCTCCGCCCAGCAGAACCGGGAATTGCTCGGCGACACCCTTCGAGTTGAGTTCGATGAGGTTGTCCTTCATGACAACGGTGGACTTGACCAGTAGCCCGGACATGCCGATCACGTCGGCGCGCTTGTCGATCGCGGCTTCCAGAATGGTCGAAATCGGTTGCTTGATACCGAGATTGACCACCTCGTACCCGTTGTTGCTCAGGATGATGTCGACGAGGTTCTTACCGATGTCGTGCACATCGCCCTTGACGGTACCGAGCACGATGCGACCCTTGCCGTCGTCGTCGGTTGCTTCCATGTGCGGTTCGAGATACGCCACAGCAGCCTTCATCACCTCGGCGGAGGCGAGCACGAACGGCAGCTGCATCTGACCTGAGCCGAACAGCTCGCCCACGGTCTTCATCCCCGAGAGCAACGTCTCGTTGATGATTTCCAGCGGCGGCTTCTCGGCCATCGCGGCGTCGAGATCGGCGTCGAGGCCGTTGCGTTCGCCGTCGACGATGCGTCGTTCGAGTCGCTCGAACAGCGGCAAACGGCCGAGTTCTTCCGCGCGAGATTCCCGCGCCGACGCTGCGGAGACCCCCTCGAAGAGCTGCATGAGCTTCTGCAGCGGGTCGTAGCCCTCGCTGCGGCGGTCGTACACCAGATCGAGGGCCGTCTCGCGCTGCTCGTCGGGAATCTTGTTCATCGGCAGGATCTTCGACGCGTGCACGATGGCGGTGTCGAGGCCGGCCTGTGTGCACTCGTGCAGGAACACCGAGTTCAGCACCTGGCGTGCAGCGGGATTGAGGCCGAACGAGATGTTCGACAGCCCGAGGGTGGTGTGCACCTTCGGGTACTTCTCCTTGAGCTGCCGGATCGCCTCGATGGTCTCGATGCCGTCGCGTCGCACCTCTTCCTGGCCCGTCGAGATCGGGAAAGTGAGGGTGTCGACGATGATGTCCTCGTGGCGCAGGCCCCAGTTCTCGGTGATGTCGGTGATCAACCGGTCTGCGACGCGCACCTTCCATTCGGCCGTACGTGCCTGTCCCTCTTCGTCGATGGTCAGCGCAACGACGGCGGCGCCGTGCTCCTTGACCAGACGCATGATCTTCTGGAATCGCGAGTCGGGTCCGTCGCCGTCCTCGTAGTTGACCGAGTTGACCGCGCTGCGGCCACCGAGGTGCTCCAAACCTGCTTCGAGAACGGCAGGTTCGGTGGAGTCGAGCATGATCGGCAGGGTCGACGCCGTCGCCAGTCGGCTGGCCAACGCGGCCATGTCCGCGGCGCCGTCGCGGCCGACGTAGTCGACGTTGAGGTCGAGCATGTGCGCGCCGTCGCGGGTCTGGTCCTTGGCGATGTCGAGGCACTTCTCGTAGTCCTCGGCGAGCATCGCGTCGCGAAATGCCTTGGACCCGTTGGAGTTGGTGCGCTCACCGATCATCAGGATGCTGGCATCCTGCTCGAACGGAACGGCGGTGTACAGCGAGGAGACGCCCGGCTCGGGCGCGGGCTGCCGTTCGAGTTTCGTTGCCCCGTGCACCATGTCGGCAACCTGGCGGATGTGCTCGGGCGTGGTGCCACAGCAACCTCCCACCAGAGCCAACCCGTATTCGCTGACGAAACCGCTCAGGGCCTCGGCCAATTCGGGAGCGGTCAGTGGGTACTCGGCCCCTTTCGCGCCCAGGGTGGGCAGGCCGGCATTGGGCATCACCGACACCGGAAGACGCGAATGCTTGGACAGATGGCGCAGGTGCTCGCTCATCTCGGCCGGGCCGGTCGCACAGTTGAGCCCGATCATGTCGATACCGAGGGGTTCGAGTGCCGTCAGTGCGGCACCGATCTCGCTGCCGACGAGCATCGCGCCCGTCGTCTCGACGGTGACGTGGGTGATGATCGGGATGCGGACGCCCAGCTTGTCCATCGCGTGCTGGCTGCCGATGATCGCGGCCTTGACCTGTAGCAAGTCCTGGCAGGTCTCGACCAGGATGGCGTCGGCACCGCCGTCGATCATGCCGAGGGCGGCTTCGGTGTACGCGTCGCGCAGTCGGGCGAAGGGGGCGTGGCCGAGAGTGGGGAGCTTGGTACCGGGGCCCATGGAACCCAACACGAAGCGGCCCATCCCGTCGCGGCCCGGGCCCATCTCGTCGGCGGTCTCACGCGCGAGCCGGG
This sequence comes from Rhodococcus cerastii, assembly GCF_033042195.1. NCBI lineage: Bacteria > Bacillati > Actinomycetota > Actinomycetes > Mycobacteriales > Nocardiaceae > Rhodococcus > Rhodococcus cerastii. The sequence continues at coordinate 184,707 of NZ_JAWLKF010000005.1, read as the reverse complement.
TGCCTTTCTCGGCCAACTCGCGGATGCGGTCCTCGATGTCGTAATCGGCCAGGTTGGGCAGATTGCAGCCGAAGGTGTTGGTCTCGACGGCGTCCGCACCGGCCGCGAAGTACTCGCGGTGAATCTCACGCAGCACGTCCGGCCTGGTGGCATTCAGGATTTCGTTGCATCCCTCCAGACCGAGAAAGTCGTCGAGAGTGAGGTCGGCGTCCTGGAGCATCGTGCCCATCGCTCCGTCGCCGATGACAACACGACGTGAAATCGCATCGAGCAGACTGGGCTTGTGTTGAGCGGGCATCACTACAGAGTAGTGGGCACCGAAGTTACGTCGGGTCGTAGGCTGTCGTGGTGAGTCCCCGAAACCTCGATGGCCAGTCCCCGATCGACGACGGAAACGAAAATACGGACATTTCAGTTGCCGGATCGGATGTGCCTCTGGATGCTGCATTGATCGAGGCCGTCCACGATGCTGTGGCCAATGCCACAGACCTCGACGACCTCGACGATCTCGACGACGTCATTCCCGAGTTGCGCTCCCCGATCCTGGTCGCTGCCTTCGAGGGCTGGAACGACGCGGGAGATGCAGCCAGCGGCGCGATCGAGCATCTGGAGCTGATCTGGGACGCCAGTCCGCTGGCCGAACTGGACTCGGAGGACTACTACGACTACCAGGTCAACCGCCCGACAGTCCGGCAGGTGGACGGTGTCACGCGCGAGATCGAGTGGCCGTCGACTCGGCTGTCGGTGTGTTCGCCTCCCGGCAGCTCGCGCGATGTGGTGCTGCTACGTGGCATCGAGCCGAACATGCGCTGGCGCAGTTTCTGCGACGACCTCCTCGAATTCGTCGAACAGCTCGGCGTCGAGACCGTGGTGATCCTGGGCGCACTGCTGGCGGACACTCCCCACACCAGACCCGTTCCGGTGACCGGCACCGCCTACAGCACCGAATCGGCCGAACAGTTCAACCTGGAACAGACTCGCTACGAGGGACCGACCGGGATCACCGGTGTGCTGCAGGACGAGTGCGTCAAGGCCGGGGTGCCTGCGGTCTCCTTCTGGGCTGCGGTCCCGCACTACGTCTCCCAGCCGCCCAACCCCAAGGCCACCGTGGCGCTGCTGCAGCGGGTCGAGGACGTGCTCGACGTCGAGGTACCGCTCGGCGAACTGCCCACCCAGGCCGAGGAATGGGAAGAGGCGGTGACCGAGATGACGAAGGAAGACGAGGAGATCAGCGAATACGTTCGCAGCCTCGAGGAACGCGGCGACGCCGAGGTGGACATGTCCGATGCGATCGCCAAGATCGACGGCGACGCCATCGCGGCCGAGTTCGAGAAGTACTTGAGGCGACGCGGTCCGGGCAACTTCGGGCTCTGACCGACCGCACAGGAGGAGCCGGGGGCCGGTGAGGTCTTTCTGATCCCGACGTAACGTCACCGCAGCGGTGACGTCACCCCGACCCCGCAACCTCGTGGGTATGGCCAGCACACCGCGATTCCTGCAAGGCGTCTTCTCGTTCACCGGACACGGTCTGGACAAGCCCGAGCTGATCGATCCCAGCCTCAGCTTCGTCGTCCCCGAGGGTACGACGGCTCAGCCGCTGTACTTTCGCGGCGGAAATTCGAGCGACGAGCTGGTGGTCGTCACCTTGCTGCGCGACGGCAGTCCGATGCGCATGTTCCCGATGGGTGCCAAGAGCGGCGTGAACATTCCGCTGCGGGTGGTCGAGGACGTGGATCCCGACACGGTGCTCGAATTGGTCGTCGCCGCCCCTGCCGGAACCAGCGGAGAGGTCGTCGTCGATTTCGGTCTGGTGTTGATCTGATGACCGCGGGCAAGCAGCGGCTGCTGGTGGTCGGTAACGGGATGGCCGGTGCCAGGGCGGTCGAGGAGATCATCAAACGCGGCGGCAGTTCGTCGTTCGAGATCACCATGATCGGCGACGAGCCGTACGGCAACTACAACCGAATCATGCTCTCGCACGTGTTGTCCGGCGAGGCCACCGTCGACGACGAGGACCTGATCCTCAACCCGATGAGCTGGTACAGCGAGAACGGCGTCACGCTGCACGCCGGAGACCGCGCGATCTCGCTCGACCGGTTCTCCAAGACCGTCGTCTGCGAGAGCGGTCGGTCCGTCGACTACGACGTGCTGATCATCGCCACCGGCAGCAACACGTTCTTCCCCAACATGGACGGTCTCCGCGAGTCCGACGGCAGGCTGGCGCGAGGCGTGTTCGGGTTCCGCACCATCGCCGACACCAACGGCATGCTGCAGATGGCGCAGTCGCGCGACGACGTGTGCGCCGTCGTCATCGGCGGCGGACTGCTCGGACTCGAAGCCGCATACGGCTTGCGCACGCAGGGCCTGGAAGTGAACGTGGTGCACTCCCCCGGTCACCTGATGAATCAGCAGCTCGACGAGCGTGGCGGCCGCGTACTGCGTAACAAGATCGAGTCACTCGGCGTCGGCGTGCACACCTCCAAGCGAACCACCTCGGTGTTGCGCTCCGAGGACGGCGTCGTCACCGGCGTGGGGTTCAACGACGGCACCTCGCTCGCCGCTGACATGGTGGTGGTCACCGCGGGCATTCGTCCCAGCGTCGATTTCGCTCGCGCCGGCGGACTGGTGATCGAACGCGGAATCGTCGTCGACGACCAATTACGTTGCGAGGACGAGGGTTCCATCTATGCCGTCGGTGAATGCTGCCAACACCGCGGCGAGGTCTACGGCCTCGTCGCTCCGCTGTGGGAGCAGGCCGTCGTGTTGGCAGACGTGCTCACCGGAGCCGATCCCACTGCGGCGTACCACGGTTCGCGTCTGACCACCAAGCTCAAGGTCGCCGGTGTCGACGTCGCCTCGATGGGGATCACCGCCCCCGAACGAGACGACGACGAGTTCGTCCAGTTCTACGAGCCGCGCAGCGGTACGTACAAGTCGGTGATCGTGCGGAACAACAAACTCGTCGGTGCCACCCTGCTGGGTGACATCTCCAAGGCCAACTTCCTCACCCAGGCGTTCGACGAGAAAGTGCCGTTGCCCGACGAGCGCATCAGCATGCTCTTCGACATGGGCACCCCCTCTGCGGCAACAGGAGCCGCCGAGCTGGCCGACGACGTCCAGGTGTGCAACTGCAACGGCGTCACCAAGGGAGCCATCGTGGCCTGCGTACACGCAGGCGCGAAGAACCTCGGCGACGTGACCGCGAAGACCCGGGCGGGCAAGGGGTGCGGATCGTGCAAGGGACTGGTGAAGGACATCATCGCGTGCGCAGCAGGCGGTGCCGTCGAGGCCGACCCGACCGCAGACTGGTACGTGCCGTGTATCCCGATGACCAAGCCGGAGCTGATCGACGCGATTCGCGCGCAGGATCTTCGGGCGGTGTCTGCGGTCTTCGCCGCGTTGGCGACCGGTGGAGCGGAGGATGCCGCGGCCAAGATGCCGTTGGCGTCGTTGCTGCGGACGGTGTGGGGCCCGGACTGGGTGGACGAGCGCGGCGCGCTGTTCATCAACGACCGAGTTCACGCCAACATCCAGCGGGACGGCACGTTCTCGGTGGTGCCGCAGATGAAGGGTGGCGTCACCACCCCGGATCAGTTGCGCAAGATCGCCGACGTCGCGGACAAGTACCACGTTCCGCTGGTCAAGGTCACCGGCGGTCAGCGTATCGATCTCCTCGGCATCAAGAAGGAAGACCTGCCGAAGGTGTGGGGCGATCTGGACATGCCCTCCGGCTTCGCCTACGGCAAGAGTATGCGCACGGTGAAGACCTGCGTCGGCAGCGACTTCTGTCGCTTCGGCCTCGGCGACTCGACGGCACTGGGCATCGCCCTCGAAGAACGGTTCCAGGGCTTGGAGACTCCGGCGAAGTTGAAGCTCGCGGTCGCGGGCTGCCCGCGCAACTGCTCGGAAGCACTGTGCAAGGACTTCGGCGTCGTCTCGGTGGGTGAGGACAAATGGGAGATCTACGTCGGAGGTGCGGCCGGTGCACACATCCGCAAGGGCGATCTACTGGCCACCGTGACGGGGGCCGAGGAGGTTCTGACCGTGGCAGGCAGATTCATCCAGCATTACCGTGAGAACGCCCAGTGGCTCGAGCGAACGTACGCGTGGGTTCCGCGTGTCGGTCTCGAAGAACTGCAGAGCGTGCTGATCGACGACCGCGACGGCATCGTCGCCGGACTCGACGAACGAATGCAGGCATCGGTGGACGGGTACATCGACCCGTGGCAGGACCGCGCCGCACCGAAGTCACCCGCCCAGTTCACCCCATCGCTGCCCCTGCTTCCGCTGCCACAGGTGCCGGTCCGATGAGCGTGCCTGTCGGGGCCGTGGAGGACCTGACGCCCGGCGAGGGACGGGCCTACGTGGTGGACGGCAAGCAGGTGGCGGTGTTCCTCCTCCGTGACGGCTCGGTCCGGGCCATGGACGCCGTGTGCCCGCACAAGGGCGGGCCGCTGGCAGACGGTCAGATCGACGGATCCATAGTCGTGTGTCCACTGCACCAGTACACCTTCTCGCTCGACGACGGCACCTGCCCCAGCGGCATCGACTCGGTGCGCACCTACCCCGCCGCAGTGGTGGACGGAAAAGTGACCGTGGAGCTCTAACCGGCACGGTTGAACGACCGAGAGCCTCACCCCCTACCCTGTTCCAGTGAGCGAATCAGGCGAGGACGCACGACAGGGAGTCGTGAATGCGTTCGTGGAGGAAGATCGTCTCGGTCTCTTCTCGTTCGCCGTTGCCGAGAAGCGCTCCGAGTACCTGGCTGTTCTCCGGGCATTCGACACTGCACGAGCCAACTACGTCGTCCTGCTGCACTCCGGAGACGTCGCCGACCTCATCGCACGCAGCTCCGGGCACCACGAAGCGCTGAGCACCCTCGACATCGCGCCTCTGCTCGATCAGCTCCACGCCTGGGGCCTGCTCGAACGCAGCTACGACGGCACCCGCGCCGCCACCCTCGCCGAGTACCGCAACCGTCACTTCGTCTACCAGTTCGGCCAAGCCGGCTACAAGGCCTACCGAGCGGTCGAGGACGTGCTCGGTGCGCGCCTGGACGACGCCGCGCTGTCGCGGCTGGTGCTGCCCGAGCTACTGGCCGACATGCACGAGCTGGCCGAGGCGAACCGTCAGGCCGACGGCGATCGCATCTACCGCAAGCTCAGCCGACTCGATTCGACACTGTCGGAGATGGCTACCCGCGCCGCGCATTTCTATCTGGTGCTCGGCGACCTCGTGCGCACCACCGAGATCACGCCGGAGTCGTTCCTGGTCCACAAGGACGCCCTGCTGACACACATGCGTGAATTCAGCTCCGATCTGACCCGCTACGCACCGAAACTCGCCGAGGCGATAGCACTCGTCGAGAGCACCGGAATCGAGGAACTCGTCGAGCGAGCCGCGATCAGCGACGAACGAGTCTTTCTCACCGTCGCCGAACGCCGCGCCGACTGGACCGATCGCTGGGCCGGCCTCTCGCATTGGTTCGTCTCGGCCGAGTCCGAACTCAGCGAGTCCGAGCGACTCCGCGAGGGCACGATGAGCGCGATCGCCGCCGTGCTGTCGCTGCTGCGCCGGGTGACCGAGACCCGCAAGGGCGGAGTCAGTCGCGAGAGCCAATTGCGCCACCTGGCCGGTTGGTTCGCTGCCGCGCCGACCGAAGACAGCGCGCACGCTCTGTTCCATGCCGTGTTCGGCCTCGGCAGACCGCGGCATCTGTCGATGGTGCATCCCGACGCCGACATCATCCCCACGTCCCGATCGTGGTGGGAGGCACCACCGGTCGAGATCTCGCGCACCCTGGCCGAGACCGGACGCACCCCGACCCCCGGTGTTCCGGGACGGGTGCAGCGCAACGACGGCGGCATCAGACGGCTGCGCGAGCAGCAACTCGAGTCGCAGCGATCACGCAGTGCCGCAGCGCAGTCGCTTGCCTCCGCCGGAATCCACGACCGGATTCTCGACGAGCAGGAAACCGAGGTGCTGTTGAGTCTGTTGAATGCTGCGTTGACCGCCCGGGTACGCGTGAGCGGACGCACCTCCGACTCGTCCGGATCGGACAGCGGCGTGCGCCTGACGCTCAGCGACAGCGACCGTTCGACGATCGTGCGGACCAGCAGAGGCCGGCTGCATCTGGACCGCCTCGCGCTCGAGGTCAGCGAGGTGGCACGCCGATGAGAGCTCGCGAGATCTCCACCCTCGCACTGGATTCCTACCAGCGGGCCGCCCGGGTTGCGCTGTCGAATCACCTGGTGACCACGACGTACCCCGATCGGATCGCGCTGCCACTGCTGCGCAGATGGGCCACCGAGTTGCGCGAGGATCTGCTCGAGCTGTTCGGGTATCGCCTCGAGGTCACCGAGACCACGGCTCGCCTGTTCCCGGTGATCGACGCACTCGACGACAGTCAACCCGCGCGAACGCCCACCGACCGAATCTTCGACCGCCGTAGGTACGCGTACCTGGCGTTGGCGCTGGCGGCACTCGGCCGGGCGGGCAACCAGATCACCCTGTCCGAACTCGCCGATCATGTTGCAGCAGAGGCGAGTCAGGTCGACGGTGTCGAGCTGACAACCGACCGGGCAAGCGACCGAGACGCGTTCGTCGACGCGATCGGGTGGCTCGCGACACGCGGGGCCATCGCGTTGGCCGACGGTGACGCGAGCGGCTGGGCGAACAACCCGTCCGCAGGCGAGGCGCTCTACGACATCGACCGTCCCGTCGTCGTTGCCATGTTCAGGCCGCCCCGCGCCGTGCAGCATCTGCGATCGATTCGCGGGTTGCTGGCCGGCTCGAACGCCGCGATCGACCCCGAGGAATCCGATGCGGGACAGACCGATTCCGGGCGTGAGGCAGATCCGAAGGAAACGCTGCGTGCGGTACGCCGTGCGTTGGTGGAGCAACCGGTGGTCTATGTCGACGATCTCGACCCGGACGGCCGCACGGCCCTCGCCGCGTCGCGCACCGTTGCCGACGTCGAGTTGCTGACCGGCCTCGTCGCCGAGCGTCGCGCCGAGGGAGTGGCCCTCATCGACACCTCGGGACGACTCTCGGACTACCGATTCCCCAGCACCGGAACCATTGCCCAGGTCGCATTGCTGATCGCGGGCGAGATCTCGGACCGGGTGATCGATCCGGATGCACCCGCGCTGGCGACCTACCCCCTTCCCGACGGTGACGCCCTGATCGAGCAGTTGGACGGTGCCATTCCCGACGGTGGAGTCTTCGGTGATCTCGCAGAATTCGGGTTCGGTTCCGATGCAACTGCATTCGACGATGCGGTGGACAAGAAGCAGTATCCGCTCATCGAGGACAGTTGGTTGGTCTCGGTGGTCGACGATCTCGTCGAACGGTTCGGTCGTACGTTCGCCGCGCAGTGGCAGACCGATCGCGACGGCCTACGGCTCCGAGCGATCGCGATGCTGCATCGACTTCGATTGGTACACAGCGTGTCCGGCGGCGTGCTGGTGCTACCGGTGATCGCGCGCTACCGCGACGTGATGGTCAGCGTGCGCGATCGGACCCCGCAGGATTCGCTGTTCGGTACCGAACAGTCCCCCAGTACCGACCAGTCCCCCAGAACCGACCAGGCCGACATCACCGATCCATCCGAAGTAGAGGCTTGAGTAGATGACCGCACACTCGTCACGTTTCCGGCCGACGCGAGCAGGGATCGTCAACCTGTGGGACTACCGTGATCAGGAGTTCTCCTTCGCCGACGGTCGGCTGGTGTTGCGTGGGCCCAACGGTTCCGGCAAGACCAAGGCTCTCGAAGTGCTGTTCCCGTTCGTCCTCGACGGTCGTATCGAACCGCGCCGGCTCAATCCGTTCGCCGGAGAAGAGCGGACGATGAAGTCCAACCTGCTCTACCGAGGGCAGGAAAGCGCGCACTCGTACGTGTGGATGGAGTTCGGCCGCGGTTCACGCGAGGACCCCGAATCGGTGACGGTCGGAATCGGCATGCGGGCGAGCCGCCACAACGACAAGGTGACCCGCTGGTACTTCGTGGCCGACGGCAGAGTGGGCGTCGACTTCTCGCTGTTGGGTTCCGACGACCGTCCGTTGACGAAGAAGCAACTCGGTGAACAGCTGGGCACCGACGCATTGACAGATCGCCCGGTGGACTATCGCGCCGCGATCGACGCCCGCATGTTCGGGCTCGGTGCACAGCGCTACGACCAGCTCATCAATCTCATTCTGACGCTTCGCCGTCCGCAGTTGGCCAAGAACCTCGACCCGAAGGGGCTCTCGCAGGCGCTGACCGACGGCCTGCGTCCGTTGGACGAGCAGCTGGTGCTCGAAGCAGCGCGCTCCTTCAGTGACATGGAAGAGGTGGGCCGGGCTCTCGAAGGACTGGCGCAGGCCGATCACGCCGCCAAGAACTTCGTCTCGGTGTACTCCAAATACCTTCGGGTGCAGACGCGTTCGGATGTCGAGCAGGTCTCGCGCCGGCTCGAGGCGGTCACTCATGCGACCACCGCACACTTCGCCGCTGCCGCTCTGAAGGACCGCCGTCTGCTCGAACGTGCGGCTGCGGAAACTCGATTCGACGAGGCCGAACGCGCACTGGATCAGGCCGTCGCAGACCGCGAGACTCTACAGCGCTCGAGCGCATACGAGGGCAAGCAGCAACTCGACGATCTGGCCGAATCCGCTGCGAAGCTGGAGATCTCGACCGCCCAGCAGGCCGACCGCGCCCGCAAGGCTCGAGTAGAACTGGAACAGCGCACCACCGAAGCGGCTCGGGCCGATTCCGCACTCCGGGATTCCGTTGCCGGGGTCACCCGCGCCGAGGAGGAACTGCAGACTGCAGCCGAGGACGCGGGGATCGTCTGGACACCACTGCCGGGAACGGCCCGTAGCGACCAGATCAGCACCGCGCTGCGTGGCCACGCCGAGGAACGCGACGGCGACGTGCGGGCGGTTCGCGAGGCGCTGGGAACCGTCGAGAAGGCGTCGACGGAACGCACTCGTGCGGAGAAGGCCGCGTCGAAGGCCAGAGAGATGCTCGAGGCCGCGTCGGCCGCGGTCACCGAGGCCGAGGCGACCGTGGACCTGGAGAAGGCGCAGTTTGCCTCGGGACTACGAGCCTGGTGGTCGAACAATTCGGCGCTCTACTCTGCTGCGGGCATCACCTCCGCCGCGTTCGAGGCCCTCGACGCGGCGTTGGCACACGTCGGCGACGACGACGCCCCGAGCCTGGAATCGGTGCTGGCCGAACAGACCGCGGACGGTATCGACGCGCTTCGCGCCCGGCAGGCACAGGCCCGCGTGGACGTATCGACCCGCACGGCCGAGCTGAACGCGCTACGCGACGAACTGTCCCTGGTGCGAGCCGAACACGATGACGCGCCGCCGGCGTTCGCCGCGCGGACCGACTCGCGTGCGGATCTGTCGGGAGCGCCACTGTGGCAGCTGGTTCGGTTCGCGGTTTCGGTCTCCCCTGCCGACGCCGCCGGAATCGAATCCGCGCTGCAGGCGGCGAATCTGCTCGACGGCTGGATCCATCCGATCGCGGATTTCCCCGTCGACTCGAACTCGGAGCAGTATCTGTCGCCGCTGCCGGAGGCCTCGAGGCCGACCGGAACCACGTTGGCGTCCGTCCTCGAACCCGAGCCCGGCACTGCCGTATCGGAATCGCGCATACTCGACGTGCTGAATTCGGTTGCACTGCAACAGGACCAAAGCGCAGTCTCCGGCGGTGCCGTCTCGGTGGGCGTCGACGGTCGGTACTGGCAGGGTGTGCAGCAGGGTCGCCACACCAAGGCCGATGCCGAGTACATCGGTGCGACGGCGCGAGCTCGTCGGCGTGAGCAACGCATCGCCGAGCTCGGTGGCGCGATCGATACCGCAACGGCCGCGCTGGAGACCGCGACGGCCGACGAACGATCTGCGCGCGAATCGGTGCAGGCACTGGGTGCGGCCGCCAAGCAGCTCCCCCGGGCCTCGGCCATCGTGAGAGCGCAACGCGCCGTCACCGCTGCCGCTGGGGCGCTACGCACCTCCACGGAGGGTGCTGCCGCGGCCGACCGTGAGTTCGACCAGGCGATCGCAGACCTGTCGGCGAAGGAGAAGCAGCTGCGCACCGTCGCCGTGGCTCACCGCACCCCCCACATCGGTCGCGACATCGATGCCCTCGCCGCTGCGATTCGGCATTTCGAGCATCAGGGCTCGGTGGTTATCCGCAAGCGTGGCGATCACACGCGCGAAGCAGAACGCGCCCGCGAAGCAACCAACCGGCTCGAAGAGGCGACCGGCCTGGCCGAGGAGCTCGCCGAGGAAGCGGCAATAGCCGAAGAGAACTACGGACAGCAGGTGCAACGCCTCGAGCTCCTGAGCGAGAAGCTCGGTGCCACCGCCGAACAGATCGACACCGATCTGGAGAACGCACGCGAACGCATCGAGAAATGCCGCGCCGAGCAGCGGGCCGCGCGCAAAGCGGACAAGGAAGCCGGCGAAGCGATCGGCAAGGCCGAGGGTGCCTGCAACACCGCGCTGGAAAGCCTGCGCGGTGCCGTCACCGAAACCCTGGGCGACGCCGTGCGGCTGGCGCCCTACGCTCGCAAGGACCTGCTCGGCATCCTCGGTGTCCACGAGGCGTACGCCTGGCCTGCCAGTGATTCTGCCTGGTTGACCGTGGAGCAGATTCTGTATCGAGTGCAGCAGGCCGACGGTCCCGACGACGAGGTTCCGGTACTACCGCCGGTCGTGAGCGCACTGCATTCGGCACTCGACGCAGCGACGGCGTCGGTGAAAGTCAGTGACTCGAGCCGGAAGTCGACCCGGACGGCCCTGACGAGTGCGCTCCAGGAGTTCGACTCGCAACTCGCCGCATCGGGGCAGGACTACCGTTTGCAGTGGGATGCGCCGGACGGTTTGACCGTCGTACGAGTTCAGGACGAGCAGGGCTATTCGTCGGTCGGAGATTTCGCCGACCGCATCGGCGCGGCGAGGGCCGATCAGGAGTTGCTGCTGACCGAGCAGGAGCGCCGAATACTCGAAGATGCACTGCTGACCGGCCTGGCGCAGCAGATTCACGAGCGCACCGTCGACGCACGCGAGCTGATCGCCCAGATGTCTGCGGAGATGAAGCAGCGCCGCATGTCGTCGGGCAACACGATCGGTGTGCACTGGGTGCTCGCGGACAACCTCGACGACGGGGCCCGGGCGGTGTCCAAACTGCTCGACCGCGACGCCTCGGCGTTGAACCAGGACGATCTGGCCGCAATGCGCGCCCACTTCGCGTCGGAGATCAGAATCGCTCGCGCGGCGCATCCGGAACGGTCCTACCCCGAGATCCTGTCCACGACACTGGACTATCGCCGCTGGCGCGTGTTTGCCTTCACGCTCATCAGCGGTGACGGCAACGAGGATCGTCTCACCGTCGCACGCCACAGTGCGCTCTCGGGCGGTGAGCAGTCGGTGTCGCTGCACCTGCCATTGTTCGCCGCCGCGCACGTGATGCTGTCCTCCGCCGATCCTCATTCACCTCGGCTGCTGGCGCTGGACGAGGCGTTCGCCGGTGTCGACGACAACGGCCGCAGCGAATTGCTCGGCCTGAGTGTGCAATTCGACCTCGACCTGTTCATGACCGGATACGACCTGTGGATCACCTACGGGGACGTCCCCGGCTGCGCGCACTACGACCTGGCGCATTCGACAGCCGAGAACACCGTCAGCGCAGCACTTCTGGTGTGGGAGAACGGCGAACTGTTCGCCGAGCACGACGGTACCGACCTCGCTGCCGCACTCGGGTCACCGCTGACGCGCCGGGTGCCGACCCGAACCGAAGGTGGGCTGGAGTTTGAGCGGTAACAGCGAATGGCGCGGCAGCGTGGAATTGGGTGCGCTGCTCGATGCGGCACGAAAGAAGTTGGAGTCCAACTGGCTTCGGGTCGGCGGCAACATCACCGTCGATCTGAGCGATGCTCCGGAGCTGTGGCGTCTGTGCAGCGCGATCTCTCGGTCCAATTCGAGTCTGCATTCTCGGGCGCGCAGCACCAGACTCGACCTGGAGCGATTCGACGCGTGGCTGAGCCATCCGCTCAACGGTGGCCTCGGACTGATCGACACCCTCATGTCGCAGGCCCCGTTGCAGGACAAGAAGCGGATCGCCGCCGACAAGGCTCAGGTGCGCGCCGATGCACTCGATCGGGCCAGGGATGTTCTCGGCGGCGGCACCGACCGAGAATGGATCGAACATTGGATCGCCTCGTTGCTCAACCAGGACGGCACCCTCGGTGGCCGGGTCGCCGTCGACGCGCTCGAGGTGGCCACGAAGGTCCTCGCGATGCTGCCGGTGGACGGGATGTCGCTCACCGAGCTGGCCGAACTCGCCTGCGGTGATACCAAGGCACTCTCGGCCGGCGGTGCCCCGAAACTTGTCCTCGATGCATTGTCGTTGCGCGAGAACGTCCCTCGGCCCGTCGATCCGGTCGGTATCAGGGCGTTGTGGGAGACCGCAGGTGTGTCGGTCGACGCGGTGTCCAGCCGGGTGCTGGTGCTCGGCTACCGCGTCGACGAGACCCATACCGTGGCAGGGTGGCTGAACGAGGCTGCCGACGAGGGCATCCCCTTCCCCGTCACCGTGGACATGCTCATGCGCGGGACGCTCACCAACAGTTCGGCCACGGTGTTCGTCTGCGAGAACGTGGCGGTTCTCGCCGCGGCAGCCCGCACTCTCGGGTCGAACTGCGCGAGCCTGATCTGCACGGACGGTCAGCCCTCCGCCGCGGTACACCGGCTGCTGGCCTCCCGCGCACCAGGCACCACGATTCGCTGGCGTGCCGACTTCGACTGGGCCGGAGTGCACATGGTGAAACGAGCACTCTCCCGGTACGACGCGGTGCCGTGGCGCATGGACGTCGACTCCTATCGACATGCTCTCGACGCACGAAATTCCGAACCGCTGAAGGGCCATCCGACGGACAGTCCGTGGGACCCGGAACTGGCCGGTGCCCTTCGTGACTCGGGCCGGGCGGTCATGGAAGACCGGCTTGTCCCGGATCTGCTGACGGACCTGCGCCTGGGATCTGGGGACTAACGCAGCGGAACCCCGAGCAAAGCGTCGACCGCGTCGGCGAAGGCGCCAGGTGCGTTCGCGTCCGAGCCACCGCGCTCGACCGCGAAGCTCGCCCACGCGTCCAGAGCGTCGAGTGCCTTGGGGGTGTCCAGATCGTCGGCCAGATGCTGCCGCAACCGATTGATCACATCGTCGGCCGACGCTGCGCTCTCGAGCGCGGCGGCCCGACGCCACAGTGAGAGCCGGGTGTGAGCCCGTTCGAGAACCTCGTCGGACCACGGCCGATCCTGCCGGTAGTGCCCGGCCAGCAGACCGAGTCGTACGGCTGCGGGGTCGATGTTCTCGGCCCGGAGCGTGGAGACGAACACCAGATTGCCGCGGCTCTTGGACATCTTCTCGCCGTCGAGCCCGATCATTCCGGTGTGCACGTAGTGCCGCGCGAAACGCGGATCACCGGTCGCCGCCTCCGCGTGGGCGGCCGAGAATTCGTGGTGCGGGAAGATGAGATCGCTTCCGCCGCCCTGGATGTCGAAGCCGGTACCGATGCGGTTGAGCGCGATCGCCGCGCATTCGATGTGCCACCCGGGCCTGCCGGGACCCCACGGCGACGGCCACGACGGCTCGCCCGGCCGAACCGCGCGCCAGAGCAACGCATCGAGCGGATCCCGCTTACCGACCCGATCGGGGTCACCTCCGCGTTCGGCGAAGAACGTGTCCATCGTGGCGCGATCGTAGCCGGACTCGTAACCGAACTGCTCCGTGGCATCGGCACGGAAGTACACATCCGGGTACTCGGCATCGTCGACGACGTACGCGGCTCCGGACGCGACGAGCTTCTCCACGAGTTCGACGACCTCGTCGACGGACTCGACGGCGCCGATGTAGTCGCGCGGAGGGAGAACACGAAGCGCTTCCATGTCGGCACGGAAGAGTTCGATCTCACGCGCGCCCAGGTCCCGCCAGTCCTCACCGTCGCGGTCGGCGCGCTCGAACAGTGGGTCGTCGACATCGGTGACGTTCTGGACGTAATGCACGTCCATGCCCGCGTCTCGCCACAGTCGGTTGATCAGGTCGAACGTCAGATATGTCGCTGCGTGTCCGAGGTGGGTGGCGTCGTACGGGGTTATTCCACAGACGTACATCCGAGCCGTCGGACCGGGGATGACGGGTCGAACCTGTCGGTCTGCGGTATCGAACAATCGAAGCGCTGGACCCTGTCCTGGAATTGTCGGGATCTCCGGGCTCGACCAAGAATGCATGCAACCGAGCCTATCCGAGCCCGATCAGAAGGCGGGCCAGGGTATGGGTCTGCTCGAGCGCGGCTCCGGCATGACCGGCCGCGCGATCAGCTCCTGCGCCCGGTCGAGAACCGCGACCGTTTCGGTGAGGGTGATCTTGTCGACCAGGCGTGGAGCGACGACCGCGTCGAACGTCTCGACGAACCGCACGACGTCGGTCATCAACGCGTCGTCCACCGCCTGGCCTGCCCACCCCCACAGCACCGTGCGCAGCTTGTTCTCGGCGTGCAGGCAGATGCCGTGATCGACTCCGTACACGTAGCCGTCCAGACCTTCGAGCGCGTGCCCGCCCTTGCGATCGGCGTTGTTGAGGATCACGTCGAGCACCGCCATCCGCTGCAGCCGCGGATCGTCGGCGTGGATCAGCGCGATCTCCTCGCCCTCGCCGTCGTACGCCTGCAGTACCGGAATCCAGCCCGCCGGTACGAGATCGGGACGGCAGATATCGACGAGGTCGACGCGTCCCTCGGCATGATCGTCGGGCGTGTCGATCCACTTCTGCACCATCCCGGGACCGAACGGCCCGTCGCGCAGAACCGTCGGCGGGATGACTCCCCAACCGAGGGCCTCGGAGATTTCGTAGGATGCCACTTCGCGGCCCGCGAGAGTGCCGTCCGGAAAATCCCACAGCGGAACCTCCCCGCGAACGGGTTTGTACACGCACCGCACGGCCGAGTCGCCCTCGCCCGCCTCGCACACCAGCGTGGCGTTGCTGGCCGACACCACGCGACCGACGATCGTCAGGTCGCCTGTCTCCATGGTTTCGCGGCCCTCGAACGGCGGCAGTTCGACGGTCAAGACTCGTCGACCTCGGTCACCGGTCCGAACGTCGCACCGCGGCGGTAGCCGTTGGTTCTGATGCAGACGTGTCCCTCGGGGGCCAGTGGCTGTCCGCACAGCGGGCACGGCGCACGGCCGGCCGCGATGACGCGCTCGGACCGCACCGCGAACTCGCGGGCCTGCACCGGAGTGAGGAACACCCGGACGGCATCCGGGCCCTCGTCGGTGTCGTCGAGAACGACCGATTCGTCCACCTCGACTTCGCTGACGGCGAGAAGTTCCACCACGACGGCGTTGGCGTCGGCATCCCAGCCGAGTCCCATCGTTCCGACGCGGAACTCGGTGTCGATCGGGGTCAGCAACGGACTGGTGTCGACCGAATCGGCCTCCTCGGCCGGAACGTCCGCTCCGAACCGGCGGTGCACTTCCTCGAGTAGCAGCCCCATCCTGTCTGCGAGTACCTGGACCTGCTGCTTCTCCAGCGCAACGGACACCACGCGGGCGTCGTGCACCGCCTGGAGGAAGAACGTTCGGTCGCCCGGTTCCCCAACGGTCCCGGCAACGAAACGATCAGGGGTGCGAAAAACGTGTATGGCGCGCGGCATTGCACCTCCTAACGACTCGAACAGCTCCGCGAAGTGATTCTCGGAACTTTCATTATCGGCCACGGATCGACCGTGGACGGTATTGCTTGCCCTCCAGCCTGCCACCGATAGGGGTGTCAGCGCCGAAAGGGCGCTCTAGCTGCCTGCCCCACCACCGACGACCGCGTCGGAAGGGTCCGCATCGACCGATTCCGGCGTGGCGGGCTCCTCGGCTTTCGGCACGAACGCACTCAGATCGGACCCGGTGTCGTTGGTCCGTAGTACGAACGGCCGCGTCGAGGTGTAGCGGACGACGCTGATCGAGGCCGGGTCGGCGACTATCCGCTGAAAGGAATCGAGGTGGGCCCCCATGGCGTCCGAGAGCACCGACTTGATGACGTCACCGTGCGAGCACGCCACCCACAACACGTCGCGGCCGTGCTGCGCGGCCAACCGGGCGTCATGTTCACGCACGGCCTGCACCGCGCGTTGCTGCACCGTCGCCAAGCCCTCGCCCTCCGGGAACACCGCAGCCGACGGGTGCTGCTGCACCACCTTCCACAGCGGTTCCGCCAGCAACTCCTTGATCGTCCGGCCGGTCCACTGTCCGTAGTCGACCTCGACCAACCGGTCCTCGACCACCGGCGAGAGCCCGAGCTTGGCCGCCAACGGCTCCACTGTCTGCTCGCACCGCAGCAACGGCGAGCGCACGATCTCGGCCACGGGAAGCTCGCCGAGACGATCCGCCACCGCCTGCGCCTGCTCACGCCCCCGATCATCGAGCTCGACTCCCGCGCTCCGACCCGCGAGCGTGCCTGCGGTGTTCGACGTCGAGCGTCCGTGCCGAAGCAAGATGACTGTCATTGCATCGAGCCTAGCCAGTCTTGACCTCTGGGTCGTTCCGCAGGCTCCACTCCCGCACCACCAGGTCGTTCCGCAGGCTCCACTCCCGCACTCAGGTGGCCGACACGACCCCGCCGGCCAGCAGCCCGAGCACGACGACACCCAGCACGATGCGGTAACCGACGAACCAGTACAGCGAATGGTTCGCGACGAACTTCAACAACCAGGCGATCGAGGCGTAGCCGAGACCGAAGGCGACGATCGTGGCGACCAGCAGCTGCGGGCCGGACGCGGCCAGCCCCGTGCCGACCGGCTCGAAGGCGTCGGGCAGCGAGAAGAGACCGGAGGCGGTGACCGCCGGGATGGCGAGCAGGAACGAGAAGCGCACAGCCGCTTCTCGTTCGAGTCCGAGAAACAGGCCTGCGCTGGTCGTCGCCCCGGAACGGGACACTCCGGGGATCAACGCGAGGCACTGCGCCAGACCCATGACGATGCCGTCGCGGGTGGTCAGCTTCTCGATGGGACGTTCCTTGCGGCCGACCTTCTCCGCGATCGCGATGACGACGGCGAACGCGATCAACATGAACGCGATGAGGTACAGGTTCCTGGCACCGGTTCGGATCTGATCCTTGAACAGCAGGCCGAGAACGCCGATGGGGATGGTGGCGATGATCACGTACCACCCCACTCGGTAGTCGAGTCCGCGTTCGTTCTTCTGCCTCAGGCCGACGAACCAGGCCTTGACGATCCTGACGATGTCGCGCCAGAAGAACAGCAGCACAGCGGCTTCGGTGCCGAGCTGGGTCACGGCGGTGAAGGAGGCGCCTGCGTCCTCGTTCCAGAACACGCTGGACACGATGCGCAGGTGCCCGGACGAGGAGATCGGCAGGAATTCGGTGAGGCCCTGCACTGCGCCGAGGATGATCGCCTGCAGCCACGTCATGTCGATCATGCGGGGCCACCCTCCGAGACGAGCGTCGATGGACTGTCCACTGTCGATGCGCGGCCGCCGGCCTGCCCCCTGAATTCGCGATTCACGGGCACGACCGTACCCGGCGCGGCACGTACGCACCGAGCGGCGCGGCGCACTACTGTGCACTGGCGGCAGTGCAGTTCGACACCGACGATCACACGTAAAAGGACATTCGGCACATATGAAGCAGAGATCGGTCGGCACCAGCGGACTTCGAGTCTCGAGACTCGGCCTCGGCACCCTCGGATGGGGTAGCGGAACCGACGGTGACGACGCCGCAGCACAGTTGTCGGCGTTCGCCGAGGCCGGCGGCACGCTCGTCGACACGTCTCCGGCGTACGGCGACGGACGAGCACAACGAGTACTCGCCGAGTTGCTCGACGACGTCGTCCCGCGGCACGAATTGGTGATCAGCAGCGCAGCGGGCCTGAGTTCACGCTACGGCCGCTATCACGTGGATTGCTCGAGGCGCGGACTGCTCGGTCAACTCGACGCCACGCTGCGCGAATTGGGAACCGACTACCTGGACCTGTGGCAGGTCGCGACCTGGGACCCGATGACGCCGGTCGACGAGGTCGCCGCAACGCTGGACTACGCCGTGACCAGCGGACGGGTTCGCTACACCGGAGCCCGCGGATACCTCGGCTGGCAACTGGCGACGGCAGCGGGCGCAGCCGGTACCGGGCGCATCGTGGCCACTCAGGCGGAGTACTCACTGCTCGCGCGCGGAATCGAGGACGAGCTGGTTCCCGCCGCGCACCACCACGGCATCGGCATCCTCGCGGCGGTACCCCTGGCAGGCGGCGTCCTGACGGGCAAGTACCGCAGCGGAGTGCCCGCGGACTCTCGCGGGGCCGACGAGCTGCACGCCGAGGCCGTGCACGCGTACCTGACCGATTCTGCCGTGGGCGTCGTCGACGCGGCCGTCACCGCTGCCGACGGTCTGGCCACCTCTCCCCTGGTGGTCGCACTCGCGTGGGCGCGGGACCGACCGGGAGTGAGCAGCGCGATCGTGGGAGCGCGGGACCTCGCGCAGTTGATGGGCGCACTGATGGCCGAGGAACTCGAGCTGCCGCCAGCGATCGCGTCGGCCCTGGACGACGTCAGCGTCTGATCACGCACCAACATCGGACAGGCTAACCTTCCGTGGTGACCGTCAACCGTCTCGCCGCCGTGCTCCTCGTCGCCGGAGTCCTGGTCGCCTGCTCGGCGAACACCCCCGGCACCGCATCCTCGGACTCCATCGGCCCCCGCACTGCCGTCGTCGACGATCCGAATCCGGAACCCGTCGTCGACGATCCGGCGGAGGTACTCCCCGTGACCGTGACCGGATTCGACGGCGTCCCCGTCACGGTGACGGACAACAGCCGCATCGTCGCTGCCGACCAGTACGGCACGCTCGCCGAGACCGTCTTCGCACTCGGACTCGGGGACAACCTCGTCGGGCGTGACACCTCGGCTGCAATTCCCGCGGCCGAGAACGTGCCCGACGTCACCCCGACCGGCCATTCGCTGAGCGCCGAGGGAATTCTGGCGCTGTCGCCGACCGTCGTACTGACCGATACCAGCATCGGTCCGCGTGCCGTGCAGGATCAGATCCGAGCCGCGGGCATTCCGCTCGTGTACTTCGATCCCACGCGCACTCTGGCCGGCGTCGCCCCTCAGATCGAGGCCGTCGCAGCTGCCTTGGGTGTGCCCGACGCCGGTGCCGCACTCGCCGAACGAACGAACACCGAGATCTCGGCAGCGGAGAACGCCGCACCCGAGTCCTCGGAACCACCGAAGATCGCGTTTCTGTACATGCGTGGCCCGGCGATCAAGATGCTCGCCGGACCCGGCTCGGGAGCGGACGCACTGATCGAGGCTCTCGGCGCCAGGGACGCCGGTGTCGAATCGGGTCTGACCGAACAGTTCGTGCCGGTCACCAGCGAGGCGTTGATCGCCGCGGCACCCGACGTCATTCTGACGATGACCAAGGGCCTGGAATCGATCGGCGGTATCGAGGGGCTCGAGCAGATCCCCGGAATCGCGCAGACACCGGCAGGCCGAGATCGCCGGGTGGTGGACATGGACGACGGCACCATCCTCAGTTTCGGCCCGAACACCGGAAAGGTGTTGGGCGCACTGTCGAAGGCCGTGTACGACCCGGCGTCATGACCGACCGCGCACTCGCCGCAACGCGCACGGGCCGAGGGCGGGTTCTTGCAACATTCGGAGCCCTGGTCGTGGCACTGGTGTGTCTGGCCCTGATCTCGGCCGTCGTGGGGCAGGTGCCGACGACACCGCTGGAAGTGTTGGGCAGCCTCGCGCATCGGGTGGGACTCGACATCGGCCCGATGCCCGCACACCCCAGTGGCGAGGTGACGTTGTGGCAGGTCCGATTCCCGCGCCTGACTCTGGCAATCGTCGTCGGCGCGTGTCTGGGGTGCGCGGGTGCGCTGCTCCAGGGGGTGTTCGCCAATCCGTTGGCCGAGCCGGGTGTCGTCGGGGTCTCCTCGGGCGCTGCCGTCGGTGCCAGCTCGGTCATCGTGCTCGGCGGCAGCTTCGCCGGAGTCTGGAGTGTGGCGTTCGCAGCATTCGTCGGCGGGCTCGTCACCACGATCGCCGTGTATTTCCTCGCCCGCAACGCAGGACGCACCGAGGTGGTGACGCTCATCCTCACCGGCGTTGCAGTCAATGCATTCGCCGGCGGTGCCATCGCGTTCTTCACGTTCGTCGCCAGTCCCGCAGCCCGCGATCAGATCGTGTTCTGGCAACTGGGGTCACTCGCGGGCGCGACCTGGCAGTCGGTGGCCGTGGTCGGCCCGCTCGCACTGCTCGGAATCGGAGCTTCCCTGGCGATCGCGCGCCGACTCGACCTGCTTGCGCTCGGAGAGAACGTGGCACGCCATTTGGGAGTGAACGTCGAACGACTCAGACAGTTCGCCATCGTCGTCGTCGCCCTGCTGGTTGCGTCCGGCGTCGCCTTCACCGGAATCATTCTGTTCGTGGGGCTGGTGGTTCCGCACGCCGTGCGGATGGTGCTCGGTCCCGCCCATCGACTCCTGATCCCGGCCAGCGCCCTCGCCGGCTCCGTCGTGCTGCTCGCTGCCGATCTCGTCACCCGCACCCTCGTCGCGAACGTCGATCTGCCGCTCGGCATGGTGACGTCACTGGCGGGTGCGCCGTTCTTCTTCTGGCTGCTCCGCCGTACCCGTGCTCGCCAGGGCGGCTGGGCGTGACGAAGCGAATCGGCACGGCACGCAACGACATCCCGGTCATCCCCGAACCGGGTTCGAATACCCTCGTCGCCCGCGGAGTCTCCGCTCGGCGCGGGGACGCGACGGTGTTGTCCGACGTCAACCTCGACGTGGTCGCCGGCGAGATACTGGCGCTGGTGGGCCCCAACGGCGCGGGCAAATCGACGCTGCTGTCGGTCATGGCGGGAGACACCGAGCCCAGCGCCGGGTCGGTTCTACTGGACGAGAAACCGCTGAACCGCCTCCGCACGGTCGACGTGGCCAGGCGGCGTGCGGTGCTTCCTCAGCAACACAGCGTCGGGTTCGCGTTCACGGCCGGCCAGATCGTTCGAATGGGTCGAGCCCCCTGGGTCGGTACGTCGGCTGCGCGCAACGACGACGACCGCGTCTCCGCAGCCATGTCCGCATGCGACGTAGCGGACTTCTCCGATCGACCGTTCGCGTCGCTCTCCGGTGGCGAGCAGGCCAGAGTTGCGCTGGCGCGCGTCATAGCCCAGGACACCGCGACGATCATGCTGGACGAGCCCACTGCCGCACTCGACCTGGGACATCAGGAGTCGGTCATGGCCGTGGTGCGCTCGCTCGCTGCCGCCGGCCGTGCCGTCGTTGTCGTGCTGCACGATCTCGGCCTCGCGGCGGCCTACGCCGACCGCGTCGCGATCCTGGACTCGGGTGAACTGGTCGCAACCGGTCCGCCGCGGGAGGTGCTCACCGCCGAGCGACTGGCCCGGGTCTACCGACATCCCGTCGACGTGTTCGACCATCCCGTGACGGGCGAACAACTGGTGGTTCCCCACCGTGTCAGAAACCCTCCAGCACGGAATTGACTCGGTTGAAGAAGGCTCGAACTGCGGTGGTGTCTCGCTGTGACGCATCGGACAGCTGCTGCGCATGGGCGACCGCGTCACGCACCACACCGACGATGCTGCGCTCGTCCGTCAGATCGACCTCGGTGACCGAATGCTCGGCAACCGCTTCGACCTCGGACCGATCCGGTACCGGAGATTGCACATCTTGGCGGTATATCTCGACGTACAGGGTGCTTCGATGCACACGAAACGCGAACGCCCGACCGTCGTCGGTGCGTCCGAAGCCGTTCGGGTGCGTTCCCGCGTTCACTTCCTCGACGACGAAGTGTGTTTCCTCGGTTCCCACGTCCACTCCCATGTCGTGTACTCACCTCGCCCGATCACGCTACCGCCTGTTCGGGCGAGACCGAACGACAACCGGTCCGGCGCGGTCGATTTCGCCGAGGTCGCTGCACGCTGGTACAGATGTGGCAACGCCTCCACAGGCAGCGTCTTCTCGAGGAAGTAGGTTCGGCCTCATGCGAACACCGTCGGCTCGTTCAGTTCGAGCGGCAGTCGCGTCCGCGCTCGCCGTCGTCACAGTCCTGTCGGTCGGCGGGTGTTCCAGCGACGACGAGAACGCCGACGACATCTCCGTCGACCCCCGACCGCCGGCCAAGTCCCCCGAAGCCACTGCCACCCCCGCCGGAACCGTCAGCGCGTTCGCGCCCGTGGACGCCCTCACGTTCGACCCCGTCACCCGCACCCTCGTGGCGCTGACCGACGCATCGACAACCGTGACCCTGGCCCGCGACGGTGCCGCAGCGCAGACCCAGGTGGTCGATCTGGGCGCCACGGGAGCCGCACTCGTCGCCGGACGGGACTCGACAGTGTTGGTGCCCATGGACGGTTCCGTCGCGAGGATCTCCGTGGTGGACGGACAGCGGACCGCCCTGCCTGTCGACGGAGACGCGCTGTCCGCAGCGGACTTACCCGACGGCACGACAGCTGTCGGAGACGACACCGGAGCGGTCCGTGTACTCGACACGAACGGTGAGGTCACCACCACGGTCTCCGGCGGCAGCGTGACCTCGGCCGATGCTCTGGCCAGTACACCGAACGGGGTCTCGGTTCTCGATCGTCGTCAGACGTCGGTGACCGACCTGAATCTGGACGACGGCACCCTCGGAGTGGCCTTGCGCGCAGGCGAAGGTGCCGCGGAGATGACCAGCGACGAGTTCGGCCGCTTGCTTGTCACCGATTCGACGGGGACCGAGTTGCTCGTCTTCACCTCGCACGATCTGCTGATGCGGCAACGCTTTCCGGTCGGGTCGCAGCCGTGGGCGATCGCCTACGATGAGCAGTCCGGTGTCGTGTGGGTGACGCTGCCCGCTCTCAACGAGGTGGTCGGGTACACACTCGATACCGGAATTCCGGTCGAGGCCGAGCGGTTGGCCACTGTGCGGCAGCCGAATTCGGTTGCTGTCGACGCCGACACCGGCGACCTGTACGTGGGATCGGCAACCGGTGACGGACTGCAGC
Source organism: Rhodococcus cerastii (assembly GCF_033042195.1). Taxonomy (NCBI): domain Bacteria; kingdom Bacillati; phylum Actinomycetota; class Actinomycetes; order Mycobacteriales; family Nocardiaceae; genus Rhodococcus; species Rhodococcus cerastii. Next base: position 161,639 of record NZ_JAWLKF010000005.1, on the reverse strand, counting down.
GCATCCCCGCTGCCGGTCGTTGACCCGCGTGGACGCGGGAGTGGAGCCTGCAGGAACGACCGATAGGGGATGAGGAGGCATATGAACGCTTATGACAATTCGGCACCGGGGCGCGCGAAGATGCCCGTCGGATGGGAAGTGTCTGCGTCCGACGATTGGGAGTACGTGCCGTTGCGGCTGCCGCCGGATGTGACCCGGGTGACGGCCTCGATGCGGCTCGCGATTCAGGCCGAGTTCGGCGGCTGGGAACTGTCGCGGGTTCGGCTGTACACCGATGGCAGCAGGCGTGTGTTGCTCAAACGCAAGAAGACCGCGCATCACATCCCCGAGCCCGGAATCTGAGCCCGTCGCAGTACTGTTCGACCGCACGATCGTTGACACCACCGCATGAGTTCGACCGAGCCAGATCGACCGGAGAGAAGACCGTGGGAGACCGCCTGTACCGAGTTCTGTTGCGCCTGATGTTCCTCGTGCCACCGGAGAGGATCCATCACCTGGCGTTTCGGGTGCTCCGCGTCGTCGCCGTCGTGCCGCCGCTCCGCTACCTGGCCGAGAAGGCGTTCGTGGTCGACGATCCACGACTGCGCTCGACGGTGTTCGGCGTCGACTTCCCGGCTCCGCTCGGCCTCGCGGCCGGGTTCGACAAGAATGCCGACGGAATCGACGCGTGGGGGCCGATCGGATTCGGTTTCGCCGAGATCGGCACCGTGACAGCGCAGAGCCAGCCGGGCAATCCGACGCCGCGATTGTTCCGGTTGCCTGCGGACCGCGCCATCGTCAACCGCATGGGGTTCAACAACCACGGTGCCGAGCACGCCGCCCAGCGTGTCCGCGCCAGGCGCACGGGTATCCCGATCGGTGCCAACATCGGCAAGACCAAGATCGTGGAGCCGGTGGATGCCGCCGCGGACTACACGGCCAGCGCCCGGCTTCTGGGCCCGTTGGCGGACTTCGTGGTCGTCAACGTCAGCTCCCCCAACACCCCTGGGCTACGTGACCTTCAGGCCGTCGAATCGCTGCGGCCGATCCTCGAGGCGGTTCAGTCCGTGGTGACGGTGCCGGTATTGGTCAAGATCGCCCCGGACCTGTCCGACGAGGACATCGACGCCGTGGCCGATCTGGCCGTCGAACTCGGTCTCGACGGGATCGTGGCCACCAACACGACGATCTCCCGCACCGGGCTGCGCACCGACGCCGACGTGGTCGCCGCAGCAGGAGCAGGTGGCCTGTCCGGTGCTCCGCTGGCAGACCGCTCGATCGAGGTGCTGCGACGTCTTTACCGCCGAGTGGGCACCCGGCTGACGCTGATTTCCGTCGGCGGAATCGAGACCGAGGCGCAGGCGTGGGAACGCATCACTGCGGGCGCGTCACTGGTGCAGGGCTACACCGGGTTCATCTACGGCGGCCCGCTGTGGATCAAGAACATTCACCGGGGACTGGCAACTCGGCTCGAGGAACACGGCTTCGCCACGATCACCGATGCGGTGGGCTCGGCGAACAAGCCCTGAACCGTCGGGTGTCGGAACCGGTGTTCCGACACCCGACGTTCGAGCTCAGGCCTCGTAGATGCCGGTGAGGACCGCACGACCGATGGCGTGCGAGAACAGGTTGAAGCCGAGGTAGGCCGGGGTGGCCGTCTCGTCCACTTCGAGCCGTTCGACGTCCACCGCGTGAACCACGATGAAGTAGCGGTGCGGGCCGTGGCCTGCGGGCGGAGCAGCACCGATGTAGCGGAACAGACCGGCGTCGTTCTTGAGCGTCACCGCGGTGCTGGGCACCCCGGTCCCGCCATCGTCGCCTGCGCCCGACACCAGCGATGTCGTCTCGACGGGGATGTTCGCCACTGCCCAGTGCCAGAAGCCGGATGCTGTCGGCGCGTCGGGGTCGTAGACGGTGACAGCGAAGCTCTTGGTGCCCTCGGGGAATCCGGACCAGGACAGCTGCGGAGAGTTGTCGTGCCCACCGGCTCCCATGATTCCACTGACCTGCTGAGCGGCCAATGTCTGGCCGTCCTCGACGTCCTCGGACGTCAACTCGAAGGATGGTAGGTCCGGAAGCGAGTCGTATGGGTTGTACGCCACGATGGTTCCTTTCGTATCAGCTGTGCAGCAAGAAGTGTTCGAGTACCTGTGTACCGAACTCCAACGATTCCACGGGTACTCGTTCGTCGATGCCGTGAAACAACGCCGCGAAATCCAGTTCCGGTGGCAACTTCAGCGGAGCGAAGCCGAAGCAGCGAATACCGATGCGCGCGAACGCTTTTGCGTCGGTTCCGCCGGACAGCATGTAGGGAACGGTTCGACCGTTCGGATCGTGTGCCAGGACTGCGTCGTTCATCGCGTCGACGAGATCGCCGTCGAACGTGGTCTCGTACGGTTCGAGTTTCGTGATCCATTCGCGTTCGACGTTCGGGCCGATCAACTCGTCGACCTCCTTCTCGAAGGCCGCCTGCCGCCCCGGCAGCACTCGGCAGTCCACCACTGCCGTCGCCGTCTGCGGAATCACGTTCGCCTTGTAGCCGGCCGAGAGCATCGTCGGGTTCGCGGTGTCGCGAAGGGTCGCTCCGACGATGCGGGCGATGCTGCCGAGTTTGAGCAGGGTGCCGTCGATGTCCGGTGACGTCGGGTCGAAATCGAGACCCGATTCCTCCGAGACCGCCTGCAGAAATTGCGAGACCGATTCGGTGAGCACCAGCGGAAACGTGTGATTGCCCAGTTTGGCCACTGCCTCGGCGAGGTACGTCACGGCGTTGTCGTCGTGCAGGAAGGATCCGTGTCCGGCGCGGGCCTTGGCCGTCAGCCGCATCCAGGCCAGGCTCTTCTCCGCCGTCTCGACCATGTAGAGCCGCTTCTCGGTGCCGTCCAAACGAGCGACGGTGAGCGAGAACCCGCCGACCTCACCGACCGCCTCGGTGACGCCCTCGAACAGATCGGACCGGTTGTCCACCAACCAGTGCGATCCGTACTTGCCGCCCGCCTCCTCGTCCGCCAGGAACGCGAACAGGATGTCGCGGGGTGGGACGGTTCCGTTGGACTTGAATTGGCGGGCCAGCGCGAGAGCCATGCCGACCATGTCCTTCATGTCCACCGCGCCTCGGCCCCACACGTAACCGTCCTCGACGGCCCCGGAGAACGGATGCACGCTCCAGTCGGCCGGTTCGGCCGGTACGACATCCAGGTGTCCGTGGACCAGCAGCGCGCCGCGAGAGGAGTCCGCTCCGCGCAGCCACGCGAACACGTTGCCTCGACCCGGGGCACCGGACTCGACGTACTCCGTCTCGTAGCCCACTTCCTCGAGCTTGCTCGCCACCCACTCGGCGCATTCCTTCTCGCCGACGGTCGTGTCGAGCTCCCCCGTGTTCGAGGTGTCGAACCGGATGAGGGAACTGACGAGATCCACGACTTCGTCGAGGGCAACGGTGGCGTCGATATCGGTTGTGTTTCCGGGATTGCTCACATCGTTGGGCACACGTCGTTCCTACCACCAGAATCGGCTCCGGGCACCATGAGAAACGGCCTCCAGCATGAACTGACGTGGGGATTTGGGTTATCGGGAACCCGTCGGATAATCTTACGCAGCACACAGCGGCCGGCTGTGAAAGCAACAAAAGAATATGCGGCAGAGGTCGCACTTGTCCGAGTGGCGGAATGGCAGACGCGCTAGCTTGAGGTGCTAGTGTCCTATTAACGGACGTGGGGGTTCAAGTCCCCCCTCGGACACCGTCTGAAAGATGTAGTCAGACAAAGATTTTCACAGATCTGAGTTGAGACAGACGAAACTGACCCTGATTCTTCGGAATCGGGGTCTTTTTCGTTCTGCACTCGCTTTCGTTCGGCTCGAAGGGGCCGATGCTAGGAGACCGACGATGGACGCGATCGACCCGACCGATCTCGAGACGTGCCTGCGCGTGCTGAAGCAGGCCGCAGAGCTGGACAAGAACCATCCGGATTCGATCGCTGTGCAGCGCGCGTCCGGTGCCATGTTCAAAGATCTCAAGCGTGCCCGACGCGTCGCGGCGCGCAACGCCGTCAACGCGGCCGACCGTGCCGTCGTCGCGGCAACCGCAACCGGATCCCCGGACCGAATCGACGACGAGACCGCAGGACTGTCCCTGACCTCCCGCGCCGAGGGAGACATCGCAGGCACTCTGATCAAGGCTCGTCCCTGCTACATCTGCAAGCAGCGCTACACCCACGTCGACTCGTTCTATCACCAGCTGTGCCCGGAGTGCGCGACGCTCAATCGAGGCAAACGCAACGCGCGAACCGATCTGTCCGGCCGGCGGGCGTTGCTGACCGGTGGTCGGGCGAAGATCGGGATGTACATCGCACTTCGACTGCTGCGCGACGGTGCCCACACGACCATCACCACCCGATTCCCCAACGATGCCGTGCGTCGCTTCGCCGCGATGGACGACAGTGACCAGTGGCTGCACCGTCTGCGCGTCGTCGGTATCGATCTTCGCGATCCGGCTCAGGTTGTGGCGCTCGCCGATTCGGTCGCGGCCGAGGGACCTCTGGACATTCTGATCAACAACGCCGCACAGACCGTCAAACGCTCCCCCGGTTCCTACAGCGCACTGGCCGATGCGGAAGCCGAACCGTTGCCCGCAGCCCTGACCGAGGGAGCGGGACCGGAGCGGATCACGTTCGGCAAGACCAGTGATGCGCACCCCGCGTCACTGGCGAGCTCGTTGCCCGCCACCGCGATCGGCGGCCGATCGACTGCTGCCCTGAGCGCGGACGACGTGGCCTCGCTCGCCATGGTCGCCGGCTCGGTCACGGCCGAGAGAATCGAGAGCGGGCTCGCCATCGATGCCGGGGGTCTGGTGCCCGATCTCGCCGAGACCAACAGCTGGATCCACACCGTCGAGCAGGTCGACCCTGTGGAACTGCTCGAGGTGCAGCTCTGCAATTCCGTCGCACCCTTCATCCTGGTCTCGCGGCTACGCACCGCGATGGAGGCCTCGGACGCGCGGCGCAAGTACGTGGTCAACGTCTCGGCCATGGAAGGCCAGTTCGGCCGCGCGTACAAGGGGCCGGGCCATCCCCACACCAACATGGCCAAGGCCGCGCTGAACATGCTGACGCGCACCAGCGCGAAGGAGATGCTCGAGAGCGGGATCCTGATGACCGCCGTCGACACCGGCTGGATCACCGACGAACGGCCACACCCCACCAAGATGCGGCTCGCCGACGAAGGTTTCCACGCTCCACTCGACCTGGTCGACGGTGCCGCCCGGGTGTACGACCCGATCGTGCAGGGCGAACTCGGAGTCGATCTGCACGGCTCGTTCCTCAAGGACTACCAGCCGTCACCCTGGTGATTTTCGCGTGCGTGCCCCTCGGCGAACATGGGCTGCGATACTCGTAAGCCGAAGTCGTTGCGCGCGAGCGAACGGCCCTTCTTCACGCACCGATAGGCGGGCACCATGGGCGAGGACGTCGAGCGCCGTAAGTTCACCAGGCAGGACAGGCACGAGTTTCGCCAGAAGGTGCAGGACTGTCTCGATGCCCTGGCGATCATGTTGGCCGATGAGACCTTCCACGTCGGTGAACCGCAGATCGGCATGGAGATCGAGCTCAATCTCGTCGACGACGACATGGAACCGTCGATGGCCAACGCGGCGGTGCTCGACGCCATCGCCGATCCCGACTATCAAACCGAGCTCGGCCAGTTCAACATCGAGATCAACGTCGACCCTCGGCCACTGCGCGGTGCCTCGATCGCCGAGTTGGAGACCGACCTGCGCAGATCGCTGAATGCAGCGGACGAACGCGCCCGCACCTCGGGTAGTCGGCTCGCCATGATCGGCATGCTCCCGACTCTGGACGAGGAGCACTTCGAGCACCGGTGGCTCTCGGCGAATCCGCGCTACGACCTGCTCAATCAGCAGATCTTCGCCGCTCGGGGCGAGGACATCGAACTGAAGATCGGCGGAGTTCGACTGCCCGGTGCCGCTGCCGCCGAGGATCTCGACATCGTGACCGACACGATCCTGCCCGAGGCGGCCTGCACGTCGGTTCAGCTGCACCTGCAGGTGGCTCCGGACGAGTTCGCGTCGTATTGGAATGCAGCGCAAGCCCTTTCGGGTGTACAGGTGGCGCTCGCCGCCAACTCGCCGTTCTTCGCCGGACGCGCGCTGTGGCACGAGACTCGCATTCCGCTGTTCGAGCAGGCCACCGACACCAGGCCGCAGGAGCTCAAGAATCAGGGTGTCCGACCGCGGGTGTGGTTCGGCGAACGATGGATCACCTCGATCTTCGATCTGTTCGAGGAGAATTCACGCTACTTCCCTGCGTTGCTGCCGGTCTGCAGCGAGGAGGATCCCAAGGCTGCGCTGGCCGAGGGCAAGACACCGTCGCTGTCCGAACTGCGCATGCACAACGGAACCGTCTACCGGTGGAACAGGCCGATCTACGACCGGTCCGGCGACGGCCACCACATCAGGCTCGAGAATCGCGTTCTGCCGGCCGGACCGTCGGTGGTGGACACTCTCGCCGACGCGGCGTTCTACTACGGAACCGTCCGCGCGCTGGCCGATGCCGACCGCCCGCTGTGGTCCCAGATGTCGTTCGACGCCGCCGAGGAGAACGTGCACTCTGCCGCCCGTGGCGGATTCGATTCGATGCTCTACTGGCCCGAGGTGGGCTGGGTGAGTCCGCAGGAACTGGTGCTGCGTCGGCTGCTGCCCCTGGCCGACGCCGGATTGGCCGCCTACGGCGTGGACGCGGCGGTCCGCGACCGCTATCTGGGGGTGATCGAGGCGCGGTGCCTGGCCAAGCAGTCCGGCTCGGTGTGGCAGCGCAACGCCGTCGTCGCCCGCGAAAGCGCCGGTGAGAAGCGCGATAGAGCGCTTGCGGGAATGCTCGGTGATTACGTCACCCTCATGAATGCCGGAGAACCCGTGCACACCTGGACGAACTGACGGCGCGTCGACTCGCCGGGGTGACCCGCGTTAGTGTCGCTGGTATGAATTCGCCTGCATCCGACTCCCCCGATCGCACTCACGACATCGTCGTCTACGGCGTCACCGGCTTCGTCGGGAAATTGACGGCGAAGTACCTCGCCGAGCATGCACCGGCAGACACCCGCATCGCCCTCGCCGGGCGCTCTACGGCGAGGGTGGAGGCCGCCAGGAAAGAACTGGGCTCCAGGGCTCAGCAGTGGTCCGTTCTCGAGGCCGACGCAACCGACCTCGCATCGCTCGAGGCCATGGCCCGATCGACCCGAGTCGTCATCACCACGGTCGGTCCCTACGCCAAGTACGGCTTGGAATTGGCAACGGCGTGCGCCGAGGCCGGGACGGATTACGTCGACCTCACCGGCGAGGTCCTGTTCGCTCGCGAGAGCATCGATACCAACCACGAAATCGCTCAGCGCACCGGGGCCCGCATCGTTCACTCGTGTGGCTTCGATTCCATCCCGTCCGACATCGGCGTACACGCGCTGTACGAGGCCGTTACCGCAGACAACGCCGGTGAGCTGACCGACACGACCCTGGTGGTCACGTCGATGTCCGGCGGGGTCAGCGGCGGCACCATCGACTCGCTGCGCGGGCAGATCGAGGCGATGAAGAAGGACAAGCGAGCCCGACGCATCGCCGCGCGGCCGTACTCCCTCAGTCCCGACCGGGGCCTCGAGCCGCAACTCGGCCGTCAGCTCGACACCGTGCTGATCGACGGCAAGAAGATCGACCCGAGCCTGCGTGGTTGGAAAGCCCCGTTCGTGATGGCCTCGTACAACACGCGAGTCGTCCGGCGCACCAATGCACTTCGCGACTGGGCCTACGGAAAGCAGTTCCGCTACAGCGAGGTGATGAGCGTTGGCTCGTCGTTCGCCAGCCCCGTCCTCGCCGGTGCTCTGTCTGCCGGGCTGTTCGTCGGCGTGTCCGCGATGACTGTGCTTCCGGCCAAGGTGCTCGACCGCATTCTGCCCAAGCCGGGCACCGGCCCCAGTGAAAAAGCCCGTGAGAAGGGACATTTCACGGTCGACCTGTACACCCTCACCACGTCGGGGGCTCGCTACCGGGCTCGCGTCAAAGCGTCGGGAGACCCCGGCTACAAGGCCACCGCGGTCATGCTGGCGGAGTCGGCACTCGCACTCGTGTACGGCGGCGACGCCTTACCGAAGGCCGCAGGAGTTCTCACTCCCGCCACCGCGATCGGTGACGTCCTCGTCGATCGTCTCAACGCTGCCGGAATGGAGATCTGGGCCAAGCGGAACTGATCGACCGCGAACTACGACCGCGGGGAGGCCGAGGACAGCTCGGAGTAGAGCTCCTCGGCCTCCGCGGTCGAGTCGACCTGTGGCGGTGAGCCTTCCAACGGTTGGGTGGCGGACTCGCGCAGAAACCCAACCGCGACGAGGCCGATAACACCGCTCACGACGAGGTAGTACGCAGGGATCATCGGGCTACCCGTTGCGCTGACCAACGCCGAGGTGACCAGTGGCGTCGTACCACCGAAGATCGACACCGACAGATTGAACCCGATCGACAGCGCGGCGTAGCGAATTCGGGTGGGAAACAGGGCCGGTAGCGTCGACGCGCTCGGCGCCGCGAAACACGCCAGCACGAGACCGAGCAACAGGCACGCGATCAGCGGGCCGATCCACCCGCTCTCGCGGAGCAGCAGGAAGCAGGGCACGGCGAGAACGATCTGCCCGACAGCACCGAACACGAACACCGGTTTGCGGCCGATTCGATCGGTCAGCCTGCCGACACCCACGATGACGCTCACCACGACGACCATCGCCGACAGGACGAGCAAATCGGCGCTGAGCTGACTGCGGCCGACGACCTCGGTGAAGTACGTGGGTAGATACGACGTGACCATGTAGTTGGTCACGTTGTACAGCAACACGATTCCAGTGCAGATCAACAGAGCCCGCCAATGGTCGGTGAAGATCTTCCCGATCGACCTCCGACCGCTCTCCTGCGCCTTGACCTTGCTGTCGTGTTCGTCGAGTTGTTTGCGGAACGCAGGGGTGTCCTCCAGCTTCAGCCGCAGGTACAGCCCGATCAGACCCATCGGTCCTGCGACGAAGAACGGTATGCGCCAGCCCCATTCGACCATCGTGGCGTCGCCCAACACCGCGTTGAGGATCGTCACCAGGCCGGAGCCCATGGCATAACCGACGAAAGTGCCGAAGTCGAGCCAACTACCGAGAAAACCACGACGCTTGTCCGGGGAGTACTCGGCGATGAACGTCGTGGCACCGCCGTACTCGCCGCCGGTGGAGAACCCTTGGACCAGCCGCGCGACGAGTAGGAGAATCGGTGCCCAGATCCCGATGGTCGCGTAACTGGGGATGAGTCCGACGGCCAGCGTGCCGATCGCCATCATGATCATCGTCGCGGCGAGTACCTTCTGCCGCCCGATTCGGTCCCCCAGTGGTCCGAAGAACAGGCCTCCGAGTGGACGGACGACGAACGCTGCCGCGAAAGTCGCGAACGTCGAGATGAGCTGCACTGCGGGCGTGGCGTCGGGGTAGAACACCTTGCCCAACGTCGCGGCCAGGTAGCCGTACACACCGAAGTCGAACCACTCCATCGTGTTGCCGAGAGCAGCGGCCGACACCGCGCGCTTGAGCATCGGCTGATCCACGACGGTGATGCTCTCCTGCGAGAGCGCCGGCTTCCTCCGCATTCGGTTCGTGAACGCGTCGCGTCGAAGAAGCTGGACGTGTCGATGTCCCCACCGCGTGTGCTGCGGGGTTGTCTCAGGCTCTCGGGCTACGGTCATTCCAGCAACGTTAGCCAGACAAACGATATGATTTCAAACGGCCGAACTCGGTCTACCGCTGTTCCTCCAGGTGAACGGCAAGGCGTCGAATGTGCCACACCACGTTGACAATTGGAGCAATTCGGCCAATCCGGACAGAGACCGTCGCGGGGCAACGACACCGATCGACGCACAGCTGGCAGGATGGACCCGTGCCGAACCACAACTACGGACTCACGGTGAACTGGACGGGCAACCGCGGCGTCGGTACCACCGGTGCCGCTGCCTACGATCGCGACCACACCGTCTCGGCACCCGGCAAGCCCGACCTCCACGCGAGCTCCGATCCGAGCTTTCGCGGCAATCCCGAACGCTGGAATCCCGAGGAGATGCTCGTCGCCTCGCTGTCCAGTTGCCATATGCTGTGGTACCTCGGGCTCGCCGCGGCGTCGGGAGTGGTCGTCACCGAATACACCGACTCCCCCACTGGAGTGATGACCGAGCAGTCCGACGGTTCGGGTCAGTTCGTGGAAGTCACCCTGGCTCCGGTCGTGACCGTCGTCGACCCGTCGATGGTGCCGCGGGCCGAGCGACTGCACGCATCGGCGTCTTCGAAGTGTTTCATCGCGCGGTCGGTCAATTTCCCGGTGCGACACATCCCGACGACGGAGGTGGCGTCGTGACCGTCCCCTTGATCGTCGACGTGGACACCGGAATCGACGATTCTCTCGCGTTGCTCTACTTGCTCGCCAGTGAGGATGCCGAGATCCTCGGCATCGCATCCACCGCGGGCAATGTGCCGGTGAACCAGGTTGCCGCGAACAATCTCGCCTGGCTCGACGTGTGCCGCGCGGGCGATGTCGAGGTCTCGCTCGGCGCACAGGTACCCCTCGTGGCACCACTGATGACCACCGAGGACACCCACGGTCCGCAGGGCATCGGGTACGCGGAGCTTCCGGTGTCGACGCGGCCGCTGTCCGACCGGGACGCCACCACGATGTGGATCGAGCTGGTTCGTTCGCGGCCGGGCGAGATCACCGGATTGGTCACCGGTCCGCTGACCAATCTCGCGCTGGCGATCCGTCGGGATCCCGAGCTACCTCGACTGTTGAAGCGACTGGTGTTGATGGGCGGCGCATTTCAGCACCAGGGCAACACGACACCGACCAGCGAGTGGAACATCGCCGTCGACCCCGAGGCCGCCGCAGAAGTGTTCGCGGCCTTCTCCGGGCTACCGCCGGAACGCCGTCCCGTCGTCTGCGCGCTCGACATCACCGAGACCATCGAGATGACCCCCGAACACATCCGGCGTCTTGCCGAGCGCGCCGGAAGCGTTCCGGCCGAATCGATCTCGTCGAGCGATGCTCCGGGTGTTCGCTCGGCCGCGTCGAACCCGATCGTGCGGCACTTCTCCGACGCGGTGCGGTTCTACCTGGAATTCCATCGCGATCACGATCAAGGCTTCCTGGCGCACATGCACGATCCGTTTGCGGCCGCGCTCGCGCTCGACGCGGACATCGCCACCTACCGACACGCGACCGTGGACGTCGAACTCGTCGGGACTCTCACGCGCGGAACGACAGTGGCCGATTGGCGCCGGATGTGGGGTCGAGAACCGAATGCCGCGATCGCGACTCGTACGGACCCGGAGGCATTCTTCGACCGCTTGATCGAGCGTGTCGGGGATCTCGCCGCCCGACTCTACCCCGCAATCCAAATCGCCGAGACAGATTCAGGAATCGAAGGCGTCGAGTAGTTCCTGCGCAGCCAGCGCGGCGGTCAGTGAACCGTCGCGTACCCGGGCCTCGACGTCGCCGCGAATCGCCTTGACGGAGGGATTTTGCGCCAGCCTTCGCAGCAGTTGATCGTTGACCATCGTCCACGTCCAATCGACCTGCTGCTTGCGACGCTTTTCCGCGAATTCGCCTGCGTCGCTGAGCACTTGCTGATGGCGTAGCACGGTGTCCCAGTACTCGTCCAGACCGGTGCCCTCGATGGCACTCATCGTCAACACCGGGGGCTTCCAGATCGCGTCGTGCGGATAGATCAGCCGCAGGGCGCCCGCCAACTCCCGGGCCGCGTTCTTCGCGTCGGTCGCGTGCTTGCCGTCGGCCTTGTTGACGGCCACCAGGTCGGCGAGTTCGAGAACGCCCTTCTTGATGCCCTGCAACTGATCTCCGGTGCGCGCAAGCGTCAGGAACGTGAAACAGTCGACCATGTTCGCGACCGTCACCTCGGACTGCCCGACGCCCACCGTCTCGACGAGAATGACGTCGAAGCCTGCTGCTTCGAGGAGCACGATCGTCTCCCGCGTCGCACGTGCGACACCGCCCAGGGTTCCCGACGTCGGAGACGGCCTAATGTATGCGTTCTCCTGCACCGCGAGACGCGACATCCGGGTCTTGTCACCCAGGATGGAACCACCGGTTCGCGTCGACGACGGATCGACGGCCAGCACCGCGACCCGGTGTCCCTTCTCGATCAACCGCATTCCGAGCGCGTCGATGAAGGTCGATTTGCCGACCCCCGGCACGCCGGTGATTCCTACTCGATGGGAGCCACCGGCATCGGGCAGCACCCGCAGCAGCAGCTGCTGAGCCAGGTCTCGATGATCCGAGCGGGTCGACTCGACCAGGGTGATGGCACGCGCCAAACCGGATCGCTCGTTCGCTCGAACCGAGTCGGCCACCGCATCGATGTCGATGACACGGCCTCTGGGCGACCCTGCACCGGTCGTGGAACTCGTGTTGTCGTTCGGAGAACCCATGCTCAGGCGTTGGCCGCGCGTGGTGCGTGCCCGAGCGCAACGGACAGCTTCTCCACCAGGCCGATCGCCGCGTCGGCGATGACGGTGCCAGGAGGGAAGATCGCCGCAGCGCCCGCGGCGTACAGCTCGTCGAAATCGCCGGGCGGGATGACGCCACCGACGACGATCATGATGTCCTCGCGCCCGACATCGGCCAAGGCCTGCCGCAGCGCGGGCACCAGCGTCAGGTGGCCTGCCGCCAGTGACGACACTCCGACGACGTGAACGTCGTTGTCGGCGGCCTGGCGGGCCACCTCCTCGGGGGTCTGGAACAGCGGGCCGACGTCCACGTCGAAGCCGATGTCCGCGAACGCCGTGGCGATCACCTTCTGACCACGGTCGTGCCCGTCCTGACCCATCTTGCACACCAGGACGCGAGGCCGACGGCCCTCGTCCTCGGCGAACTGCCCGACCAGCGTCGTGGCGCGGGTGATGTTCTCGGATTTGCCTGCCTCGTCGCGGTACACACCACTGATTGTCCGGATTTCCGCCTGATGGCGCCCGTAGACCTTCTCGAGCGCATCGGAGATCTCGCCGACGGTGGCCATCTTGCGTGCCGCGTCGATGGCGAGGGCCAGCAGATTGTTCTCCATCCCCGGCTGATCCGACGCCGCAGCTCTGGTCAGGTTCGCCAGAGCGGCTTCGACCTCGGCGGTGTCCCGCTCGGCCCGCAGCCGCTCGAGCTTCTCGATCTGCTCACGTCGAACCTTGGAGTTCTCGACCTTGAGCACCTCGATGGTGTCGGGCTCGTCGGGCACGTACTTGTTGACGCCCACCAGGGGCTGACGACCGGAGTCGATTCGCGCCTGCGTGCGGGCCGCGGCCTCCTCGATGCGTAGCTTGGGGATGCCCTCGCCGATGGCCTGAGCCATGCCGCCTGCTTCCTCGACCTCGGCGATGTGTGCCCGGGCCCGATTCGCGAGCTGGTGGGTGAGCCATTCGACGTAGTGCGAGCCGCCCCACGGATCGATCGGGCGAACGGTGTTGGACTCCTGAGCGATGAGCAGCTGGGTGTTGCGGGCGATCCGCGCCGAGAAGTCCGTCGGCAGGGCGAGTGCCTCGTCGAGGGCGTTGGTGTGCAGCGACTGGGTGTGACCCTGGGTGGCCGCCATCGCCTCCACGCAGGTGCGGGCGACGTTGTTGAACACGTCCTGTGCCGTCAACGACCAACCCGACGTCTGCGAATGGGTGCGCAGCGAACGGGATTTGGCGCTCTTGGGCTCGAACTGTTGGACGAGCTCGGCCCACAGCAGACGCCCGGCACGCAGCTTGGCGACCTCCATGAAGAAGTTCATTCCGATGGCCCAGAAGAACGACAGTCGCGGCGCGAACGTATCGATGTCCATGCCCGCATCCAGACCGGCCCGGATGTACTCGACACCGTCCGCGAGGGTGTACGCGAGTTCGAGATCGGCTGTGGCACCGGCTTCTTGGATGTGGTACCCGGAGATGGAGATCGAGTTGTACTTGGGCATCTTCTCGCTGGTGTACGCGAAGATGTCCGAGATGATGCGCATCGACGGCTTGGGCGGATAGATGTAGGTGTTGCGCACCATGAACTCTTTGAGAATGTCGTTCTGGATGGTGCCGGCGAGCTTCTCCGGCCCGACGCCCTGCTCCTCGGCGGCCGCGACGTACAGCGCCAGGATCGGCAGCACCGCACCGTTCATGGTCATCGAGACCGAGACGCTGCCCAGGTCGATGCCGTCGAACAGCTGACGCATGTCGTAGATGGAATCGATGGCCACACCGGCCATTCCGACGTCACCCTGTACTCGCGGGTGATCGGAGTCGTAGCCGCGGTGGGTGGCCAGGTCGAACGCCACCGACAGACCCTTCTGGCCGGCCGCGAGGTTTCGACGATAGAACGCGTTGGACTCGGCCGCGGTGGAGAAGCCCGCGTACTGACGAATGGTCCACGGCTGGTTGACGTACATCGTGGGATACGGCCCGCGAAGGAACGGCGGGGCACCCGGGTAGCTGTGCAGCGGGTAGCCCTCGGCCTCGGCGGCGGCGCGATCGGCCTCGGTGAACACCGGCTTGACGTCGATGCCCTCGGGGGTGGACCACACCACCTGCTCGGGTGTGTAGAAGTTGGCCTTCGCGCCCTTCTCCACGTGAGCGTTGACGTCCTCGGCCGACGGCGGCGGCGGAGTCGGCTCGTCGGGATCGACCAGTGGCACCTCGGCGAAACTGCCGATGGTGTGCGAGATTCTGCGCTCGTCGGTATTCACTTCAGGCTCGCTCATCTCAGGCTCCCAGGGTGTCGAGAAGTTCGGTCAGCACGGCGACGGCGTCGACCTTCGCGGTCAGGAATCCATCGGGACGCGAGTCACCCTCGACGCCGGTGAAGATCTTCTCGGGACCGGCGAGCAGCACCTGCGTGACGCCTGCTGCCCGCAGTGCCTCCACGGCAGTGGCGGCCTCGTCGACGTACCTCTTGTCGGTTCCACACACCACCGCTATGTGAGCTCCGGACGCCTCCACTGCCCCGGCAACAGCCTCGACGGTCAGCGGACCCGGGTTGACGGCCTCGATCCCGCCCGACGCCAACAGATTCGACGCGAATGTCGTCCGGACGTTGTGTTCGGCAACGCTGCCCAGCGGTACCAGAAGCACGGTCGGCCGTGAATCATGCTGAGCCAGATGAACATCCGAGCGATCCCGCAAAGCTTCGAAAGCCCTGGCGTACCTGTACACGGTTGCCGAATCCTGCGGCTCGGTCTGCTCCGGGGTCAGTGGTGCCTCGGCCAGGTTGGGAAACTCGTTGACGCCGGTCAGCGGGGTCACTCGGTGAGCGATGTCGGAATCGCGTTCGGCGCGGGTCTTCTCGATCGCGGCCACGAGCGAACCGTCGGCGACAGCGGCACGGAATCCGCCCGACGCTTCGATGGTCTGGAAGAACTCCCAGGCCTTCGCGGCGACCGCAGCGGTCAGTTCTTCGATGTACCAGGACCCGGCACCCGGATCCAGGACCCGTCCGAGATGCGCCTCTTCGAGCAGCAGCAGCTGGGTGTTCCGGGCGATGCGTGCCGCGAACGTCTTCGACACCCCGGCTGCGCCGCCGTCGAGTGCCGCATCGAACGGGAGCACGGTCACCGCATCGGCACCGCCGACTCCCGCGCCGAACGACGCCAGCGTGGTCCGCAGCATGTTCACCCACGGATCCCGCTGCGACATCATCGCCTCCGAGGTCACCGCGTGCTGAGGAGCGTCACCGGCGTCGGGGGCTCCGCAGACCTGCGCGATGCGCGCCCACAACGTGCGAGCGGCCCGGAACTTGGCGATGGTCTGGAACTGGTCGTCGGTGGCGGAGAATCGGAACTCGATCTGTCTCAGGGCATCCGAGATGCCGATACCGGCATCGGTCATGGACCGGAGGTACTCGAGGCCTGCGGCGATCGCAGCACCGAGCTCCTGCGCGTCGCCGCCTCCGAGATTGTGGAACACGGTGCCGTCGACGGTGATCGCACGAACTGTCTCGGTGCGACCGATCGATTCACGAACCAGTTCGAGTGCCTCGTCCATCTCGATCGACTCGGTTCCACCCAACGGCGCTGTGAGAGTGGCCGCGCCGAGTCGGATGTCGACTGCGGCGCGATCGTCGATATCGGCCGAGTCGAGCACCCCGAACACTGCTGCAGCTGCTGCCCGAACATCCCCGCGCGCATCGAGCGTCAGCGGTGCGAGCTCGAGAAACACTCCACCGAGAACCTCCGGGAGCGCAGTCGGATCCACACCACCGGTGCCGACCGTCAACCACAGAGCGCTGGTGCCGTTGGAGAGGGAATCGAGTATCTGCGTGTTGAGGGTCGACGCGTCGTCGGCACCGTCGCCGCGGACCGAGCCGTGGCGGGTGCACACCTTCCAGCCGGCGTTGACGTCGCGGTGGGGGTCGCGGCCCCGCAAGTAGGGAAATTGCCCCGGCAGTGGACCTTCCGGGCGCTCGTCGAACGCGGTGTACAGCGGGGACACGGTGACCCCGTCGTACGTCGTCGAATCGAGTAGATGTTCGGCGTCGGCGGGCAGATCGGCCACCTCGACCCGACGAGATTTGGCCAGGACACCGGCCACTGCCTTCTGCCAGGCCGCATGAGCGCTGCGTGCGGCATCTTCGTGCGACGCGATGGACACGTGTGCTGCTCCCTCGGTTCGGCGGGTAGTCCTGCGCCCGACTTGAAGTGATGCTAACCCCACCGCCTTGCAGGTTATCGTGAGGATCACCTCACGTTCGGTAGGACGGCTCAGCTCTCGCACTCGCCGAAACACCGAGGTGTCGTCTCGCGCCGGTACGCTGGTCTCTCGTGACCCGGCACCTGCGTGACGTTCGACTGATCGCGCTGCTGGCGGTTGTTGCCGTCTTCGCTCTCGTGGCGGTGTTCGCTCCCCATCCGAGTGTCGAACAGATTCGCGATTGGGGCGTCTCAGTCGGCCCGGCATTCCCGCTCGTGTTCTTCGGCGTGCACGCGATCGTGACCGTCGCACCCGTCCCGAGAACACTGTTCACGCTCAGCGCAGGAGTGCTGTTCGGGCCCCTGACCGGATTGGCGGTCACCATCGGCGCGTCGACGGTCAGTGCGATTCTGGCTCTGCTGTTGGTCCGCGCGATAGGTCGAGAAGCCGTGGCAGCGCGGATGTCGCACTCGGTCCTGGATTCGGTGGACGAGAGTCTGCGGCGGCGCGGATGGCTGGCCGTCGGCTCTCTGCGCCTGATAGCGCCGGTGCCGTTCTCGGTGGTGAACTACGCGTGTGGCGTGTCGGCGGTTCGGCCCGTCCCGTTCGCGCTGGCGACGGCCGTCGGGATGCTGCCGGGCACTCTCGGAATCGTCGTGATCGGCGGAGCGATCGGGGGCGAGACACATCCGGCGCTGCTGGTGCTGTCCGCGGTCTGTATCGCGATCGGCCTCAGTGGGCTGGTCGTGGATTGGCGTCTGTCGCGCGGTTCGCGACCCGAGCCCACACCCGCTGGCAGTCGACAGGCCGGGAACCTTGATTCTGACTAATCAAGCCTTGAAGCTTGACTGGGTCACATCAACGATCTAGCCTTGTCCGATGTTCGTACTGACCGTGGACCAGCGCCGCAGTAGGCGCGATATCGATCGCGTACCCGAACTGCTCGATCGCTACCGCGACCACGAGCTGATCCGTCCCTTCGAGCGAACCGCAGGAGACGAAGTGCAAGCCGTCTGCGAGGAGGCCGCCATCGTCGTCTCGATCGCCCTCGAACTGGTATCCACCCCGCACTGGAGCGTGGGCATCGGCATCGGCTCCGTCGAACTCCCGCTGCCCGAGACCACGCGCGCCGGACGCGGACCGGCGTTCGAGGCAGCCCGGGAAGCCGTGACCAGAGCCAAGAACGCACCGGCTGCACTCGCCGTCAGCGGCCCCGACGCCGCTGCCGCCGAGGATGCGGAGACCGCATCGACCCTGGTTGCGCTGCTCGTCGGCAGACGCTCGGACCAGGGCCGAGAAGCAGTCGAACTCATGGCTCGCGGGTTGTCGCAGACCGACGCGGCCGAACGACTGAAGATCAGCAAACAAGCCATGTCACAACGACTCTCGGTAGCCGGCTGGCACGTCGAGAACGCGGGCCGCATCCTGGCGACTCGCTTGCTCGACACCGCGAACACGACGGAAAGCCATCGGTCATGATCGTCGCCACCCTCGTACTGCTTGCACTGACCGCAATCGCCGCTACGGTCCCCGCCGGCACCGGAATTCGCCGATGGTTGCCCACCGCCGCCGCGTCGAGTCTGCTCGCGGCAGCGGCAGTCCTGGCCACTGTCGCCGGACCGGCCTACGGTCTCGGCCACGCCATCGGAGTGGTCCTGAGCGTCGTCGCTGCGGCCTTGGGTGGAACAGCGATGGTGCCCACCGTTTTTCGCGTCGCACGACGACGAAGCGACTCGACCGGAGAAGATCCGGTCGAGCCGCTTCGTGGTGGACTGACCATCGGCATCCTCGAACGCGTGGCCGTTGCCGTGTCGATTCTCGCCGGTTGGCCGGAAGGGATCGCCATCGTGCTGGCAGTCAAGGGACTCGCGCGCTATCCCGAACTGCGCGAATCCCATGCCTCCGAACAGTTCATCATCGGCACCTTCGCCAGCGTGCTGTGGGCCCTGGCCGCTGCCGGCGTCGGAACTGCCCTGATCAGCTGATCAGGGCGGACCTCAGCGCTGTTCCGGCTCCGCCTCGGGTGACGCCGCCAGGGCACCGAGGTCCAGCCCTTTGGAGAGTTCGGGAGACGCAGCCAGCGACGTGTCGACCGGCTTGCGCGCCACTGCTTCTGCCGCCTTGACCGCCTCGGCGACCGCCGGATCGGTCTTGGTCTCGAACCATTCGGCGACCTCGTCGGAGTCGTCCTCCGGCTTGGGCTCGTTGCCCGCCGACTCGTTGGGCTCGTAGCGGAAGACACCGTCCTCGCCGGGCGCACCGAGGGTCTTGGCGAAGCCCTTGAGCGCATCGCCGAAATCGCTCGGAATCATCCACACCTTGTTCGCATCGCCCTGCGCCATCTGCGGCAGGGTCTGCATGTACTGGTACGCGAGCAACTCGGGGGTCGGCTTGCCGGCCTTGATGGCACCGAACACCTTCTCGATGGCCTTGGCCTGGCCCTGGGCCTCGAGATACTTCGCAGCTCGATCACCCTGCGCCCGCAGGATGCGGGACTGCCGCTCACCCTCGGCGGTGAGGATGGACGCTTGCTTGCCACCCTCGGCCGCGAGAATCCGACTCTGCTTGTCGCCCTCGGCGGTCTTGATCGCCGATTCACGATGGCCCTCGGCGGTGAGGATGGTCGCTCGCTTCTCGCGATCGGCCTTCATCTGCTTCTCCATCGATTCCTGGATCGAGGGCGGCGGATCGATGCTCTTGAGCTCCACTCGGGCCACTCGCAGGCCCCAGCGGCCGGTCGCCTCGTCCAGCACGACGCGGAGTTGACCGTTGATCGAATCACGCGAGGTGAGCGTCTCCTCCAGCGTCATTCCGCCGACGACGTTACGCAGTGTGGTGGTCGTCAACTGCTCGACGCCGACGATGTAGTTGTTGATCTCGTACACGGCCGATTGCGGGTTCGTCACCTGGAAGTACACGACGGTGTCGATCGACACGGTCAGGTTGTCCTTGGTGATCACCGGCTGCGGGGGAAACGACACGACCCGCTCGCGCAGGTCGACCTTGGCGCGGATGCGGTCGACGAACGGCACGAGGAACGTGAGCTGTCCGGACACGGTGCGTGTGTAGCGGCCCAGCCGTTCGATGACGGCGGCCTCGGCTTGCGGGACGATCGAGATGGACTTGGCCATCAACACCGCAACGAACGCGACGATGACAGCCAGTGCGATGAGTGCTTCCACTGGCTACGGTCCCTTCCATACGACGGCAGTAGCGCCGTCAATTTCCATCACGGTCACGGTGGTGCCAGGGGCATAGACCTCGGTCTCGTCGAGAGGACGAGCCGTCCACACCTCACCACCGAGCTTGATCTGGCCTTCGTGGGCAGTGACCTGTTCGAGAACGACCGCACTCTTACCGGTGAGCGCCGCCATGCCCATCGGGGTATCGGGCGGATTCGCGAAGCGCCGCAACAGAATCGGCCTCAACCCGAGCACCAACGCCAGTGACAGGACACCGAAGACGATCGCATCGGCCCACACCGGGAAATCCGTCAGAGCAGAGACACCGGCAGTGCCGAGCGCACCGCCGGCAATCATCAGAAGAAAGAAGTCGCCCGTCAGTGCCTCGGTACCGGCGAGCACCACTGCCGCTATGAGCCAAATGATCGCTGCCACAGCCTCCATACAATCATGAATCGGACAATTGCCGGTGCGTTGCTGGACACAGCCCTACTCGGTCACGAAGTCGACCAATTGTTCGACGGCACCGATCAACGGTGCCTCGAGATCCCGAAAGCTCGACACCGACGAATACACCCGACGCCACCCCTCCCTGGGAGTACCCCACCCCAGCTCTCGGCAGATCCCGGTCTTCCAATCCTCGCCGCGCGGAATCTTCGGCCACGCAGCGATTCCCACGGCCGCAGGCTTCACCGCTTCCCAGACGTCGATGAACGGATGACCGGTGACCAACACGTGCTCACCCAGCGACCTCGTCAGCTTCGACTCCTTGGACCCGGTCACCAGATGATCCACCAGCACTCCGACGCGACGGCCGGGGCCAGGACCGAAATCGGCCAACCGCTCCCCCAGATTGTCCAGACCCTCCAGATGTTCGACGACCACGCCCTCCACCCGAAGATCGTGTCCCCACACACTTTCCACCAGGGCCGCGTCGTGCACGCCCTCGACCCAGATGCGGCTGGCACGGGCCGTCCGTGCCCGCAGCCCCTCGACTTTTGTCGACCCGGACGCGGAGCGCGTCTGCTGCGGCGTTGCAGCGGCAGGCTTCGGACGCACCAGAGTCACCCGGCGTCCGTCGATCAGGAATGCCGCCTCGCGCAGGGCGAACAGCCGCGTCGTTCGGGCACCGTCCTCGAGACGGACGAAATCTCCGTCGTAGGTGCGCTCGAAGCCGACCACGGCACCGCAGTACCCGGTACCGGCATCTTCGACGACCAATCCACGGTCGGCCGACACCTCCGGTGCCGGAACCTTGCGCATGCGACTGTGCCCTCTGAGAATGTCTCCGCCGTACATGTCGTTCACGGCGACCAACGCTAGCGACACCGGCGTCTCCAGCACGGTTCGCCACGCCGACCTATGCTCGTGAGTCGTGTGTTCCTCTAGCGCAAGTCTCGCCCTGTGGGCCGGTTCCTGGCTGGCCGGTTCCAGCTCGCCCGACGACGTCATCGACGCGATGTCCGATTGGGCGCCGATGCATCTCGTCGGTGCGGGTGATGTGGCCGCAGCCAACGATTTCGGGCTGCAGTACCCCGGCTACGCCGAGGGAATAGCGGGCTTGCTGCCTGCGATCAGAGCGGCCGCAACTGCGTCGACGCCCACGGCCGGGGACGATCGGATCAAGCTCGTTCTGCCCGCCCCGGGCGCGGTGAGCGGCCTCCCCGCCAACACGGACTTCTCCCGAGCTGCCCTGAACACCGGTCAAGCGGTGGTGATCGGTACCTCGGGCAACACCGGGATCGGGTTGGTACCCGTCGTCGAGGGGCCGGATGTGTTGCGCTGGACCGTCTACTCGATCGTCGTCCCCGAGCACGGTCATCGGGATCGGGGGTTGGGTGAGGCCGAGTACGAGATGCGTGAGGCCGTCCGCGGTGCGGCCGACGCTCTCGCACGGATGCAGTCGCTACCCACCCGAACCCTCGACGCCGATCCGCGCACTCGTATCGCCGAGTTGATCGCCGACGCGGCGCGGCATCGCTACCCCGCAGACATGTCCGACAGGGCGTTCCGCGTCCTCGAATCGGCGGATCGGGTGGCCGCCATTCTGACGGTCGCGGCGGGATCGGCTCCGTCGGAGGCACCGACCGCGTCGGCAGCTGCAGCACGGGAAGAACTCGTTCGACCGCTCTGGGCTGCGGTGCGCACCGCACGAACCATCGCGGTCGCGACGAGCATCGAAGCGGCGATGCATTCCGCCTGACACCGACGTCCGGACGCGGTGTCAGGCGGCAACGTTCACGACGTGGCAGCGGCGGGCCGGGAGGGCCTGGTGGGCTGCTCACAGCAACCGACGGCGCAGCGACTGCCGTCCAGTGTCGAGCCGTAGCCGGGCACACTGCCGAGACCGCGGCATCGGCCGCCTACTCGGTATTCGTCCACCAGCTCGCGGATCATCCGTGGGAAACGCGCGTCGGATCCGGGAGTGCCTGCGCGCGCGAAGGCCATGCCGAGTTCGCGGGCCTTCTCCTCCGCTTCGGTGTCCAGATCCCACACGACCTCGAGATGGTCGGACACGAATCCGATCGGACACACGATCACGGCGTCGACGGACTTCTCCGACAGCGCTTCGACATGATCACAGATGTCGGGGTCGAGCCACGGCACCTGCGGGGGCCCGGAGCGGGACTGCCAGACCAGGTCGTAGTCGTCGACGCCCGACGCGGCTGCGACCAGCCTCGAGGCCTCTGCCACCTGACGGCTGTAGAGGTGACCGCCGTCCTCGGGCGGGCCGGCGTTGGCGTCGGCGGCCGAGGGAATGGAGTGTGCGGTGAACACCAGACGCGCGCCGGCGCGGTGTTGCTCGGGCAGTGTGGCTCGCGCCGATGCGACGGCGTCGCTGAACGCGTCGACCATCAGCGGGTGGTCGTAGTACTGCCGGATCTTGAGCAGATGCGGCGCATCGTCACCGACGGCGGCGCGGGCCCGGGCGATGTCCTCGTGGTACTGCCTGCATCCGGAGTATCCGCCCCACGCGGAGGTGGGAAACACGAGTGCGTTCCTGATTCCGTCCGACTTCATGGTCGCGACGGTGTCCTCGATCATCGGATGCCAGTTGCGGTTTCCGAAGTAGATCGGCAGATCCACTCCGGCGGAATCGAATTCGACACGGAGGGCGTCGATGATGTCTCGGTTGAGCCGGTTGATCGGCGAGACGCCCCCGAAGTGCATGTAATGCTCGACGACCGTGTCGAGCCGCTCGGGCGGCACTCCACGTCCGCGAGTGACGTTCTCCAGGAAAGGGCGTACGTCGGCGGGCTGTTCCGGCCCGCCGAACGAGAGCACCAACAATGCGTCGAAGTCTCCAGGGGTGGTCATGTGTCCATTGTGCCCCCGTCGCCGACCGGCCCCGGTGGGGGTCCGATCGGCGATCGAAACCTCTAGGTGGGCGAAACCACGTGCGGTTCCGCCCACCGCGGTGTCACATGTTCTCGGGGAGGTACGTGTTGTGGCTGGCTCCACCGTCGACGTACACGATGGATCCGGTGGTGCCGGGCAGCCAATCGGACAGCAGCGCGACGATCGACTTCGCGACGACAGTGGGATCGTTGACGTCCCAACCGATGGGAGCGGCGCCGTCCCAGTAGACGTTGAGCTGGTCCATCTTGGCGGCATCACCGGTCGCAGTACCCGCGATTGCCTTGGCGGCAAGAGTCCTGATCGGCCCTGCTGCAACAAGATTGGAGCGGATGCGCTTGGCTGCGCCCACTTCCCGTGCCACGTAACGGTTCACGGACTCGAGGGCGGCCTTCGCCACACCCATCCAGTTGTAGTACGGCATCGAGGTGCGCGGATCGAAGTCCATTCCGACGATGGAGCCACCCTCGTTCATGACCGGGAGCACGGCGCGCGCCAGCGACGCGTAACTCCACGCAGAGATCTCGAATGCCCTCGCGGCATCGGGTCCGGGGCCGTCGAGGAACGGCTTCGCATCGGGGCCCATGAGGGTGCGGGGCGCGAATGCGATCGAGTGCAGAACCCCGTCGATACCTTCCGGTGCCACTTCGCGTACGCGGTCGGCCAGCGCCGCGAGGTGCTCCTCGTTGGTGGCGTCGAGCTCGATCGCCGGGGGCACCTCCTTGGGCAGACGCTGCGCGATGCGGTCGATGAGTCGGAGTCGATCGAACCCGGTGATGATCACCTTGGCACCCTGCTCCTGCGCCATGGCTGCAGCGTGAAAAGCGATCGAGGCGTCGGTGATGATGCCGGTGATGAGAATGGTTTTGCCTTCGAGCAATCCGCCCATAGTGCTGTATTCCTTAATTCGGAGGTGTACGTCTGTCGAAATCGTTGTGCGAGTAGGACTTCAGTGCCCCATGCCCATACCACCGTCGACGGGAATGACCGCACCGGACACGTACGACGAGTCAGGTCCGGCAAGGAAGCTCACCACTGCCGCAACGTCCTCGGGCTGACCGAGACGCTGGAGGGGGATGTATTCCTTCGCCTTGCCGCGCAAGTCGTCCGAGAGTTCTGCCGTCATGTCGGTTTCGATGAAACCCGGGGACACGACGTTCGCCGTGATGGAACGCGAACCCAGTTCCCTCGTGATCGATCGAGCCATTCCGATGACGCCCGCCTTGGACGCTGCGTAGTTGATCTGCCCCGGTCCGCCGGCCATGGCCACGACAGAACTCAGGAAGATCATCCGACCCCAGCGCGCGCGCAACATGGCTCGGTTGGCGCGCTTGGCGACGCGGAAGGCTCCGGTCAGGTTCGCGTCGATCACACGCTGGAACTGGTCCTCGGTCATACGCATCAGCAGCGTGTCGTCGGTGATGCCGGCGTTGGCCACGAGCACCTCGACCGGTCCCTGCTTCTCTTCGACCTCCTTGAAGGCCGCGTCCACCGAGGCGGAGTCGGTGACGTCGCAGACGACTCCGAACAGCCCGTCGGGAGCGCCGGAGCCACGGTGGGTGACGGCCACCTTGTGGCCGTCGGCTTGGAGCCGCTGGGCGATGGCAAGACCGATTCCCCGGTTACCTCCGGTGACGAGTACCGATCGCGCGATGAAGTCAGGTGTGGACATGCCTAGCAACCTATCTGTTCGTCCTGGAATGACAAAGCGAAACTTACTGGTGAGTAAGAACAACGATCACGGGAGACGTTGCCGCATCACCAATGCCGAACCGAGGCCAGCCGATATGCACAGGACGCCGAGTATCAGCCACGGACGCGACGCGTCTCCGCGGGTGATCTCGAACCCGATCTGTTCCTCGAGGGTGTCGTAGACGTCTCTGAGATCCTCGAGCGACGACGCGGAGAAGAAGCTGCCGCCGGACAGATTCGCGATCTCCCGCAATGACGGATCGTCGACCGGTACGGGTACACGTTCGACGCCGTTCTCGTCCTCGATCTCGACGGAGCCGTAGCTCGTGCCGAACGAGATGGTCGAGATGGGCACGTTCTTGTCCTTGGCGGCACGCGCCGCGGTGTACCCGCCGCGGGGGTCGTCGAGGTTCTGCGGAACGGTCTGCTTACCGTCCGAGAGCAGCACGATGCGCGCAGGCGGCGCCGCGTCGCCGCCGCCGAGTATCGCGCCGAGAGTGTCGATCGACTGGAGCGAGGTGAAGATCGACTCGCCGGTGGCCGTTCGTTCGCTGAGTTGCAACCTGTCGATGGCGGATTTGGTGGCCTCGCGGTTGGCCGTGGGCGAGACCAGGACGGACGCCGTTCCGGCGAACGCGACCAACCCGAGATTGATGCCGGGCGTCAGACCGTCGGCGAAGGATTTGGCTGCTTCCTGCGCGGCTGCCAACCGAGTCGGCTCCACGTCGGTGGCCTCCATCGACAGCGACACGTCGATGACGAGCATGACGGTCGCTCGGTTCCGTGGCACCCGCTGGTCCGCCGTGGGACCGGCCAACGCGACGGTCAGGAACATCAGGCCGACCAGAACCAGTGCCGTCGGCAGGTGTCGCAGTCGATTGGGCCGATCCGGCGCAACGGACTCGAGCAGTTCCATGTTGGAGAACCGCAGCACGTGCTTCTGCTTGCGCCGCTGGATCACGACGTAGCCGACCGTCAGTGCGATAACGACGAGGAGAAAGCCCAGCCACCACGGCGAGGCGAAATCGGTCAGGCTCATCGCGGTGCCCGCGCAGTGTTGGTGAACCCGGACCCGATGGTGTGCCTGCGTGCGGTCACGAACCGAACGACGTCTGCGATCCAGTCACCGTCGGTGCGGAGCGTCAATCGGGGTGCACCGCACCGACGTAGCGCCTTCTCGACATCGTCGCGGTGTGCTGCAGCTGCGCGCGCGAAATCTGCACGCAGCCGAGGCGTGGTACTGAATTCGCGAGTGCGGCCGGATTCCGGATCGTGGAGAACCACGTCACCGACGTCGGGCAGTTCCAGATCACGTGGGTCGAGTACCTCGACGGCCAGCACGTCGTGTCGAGCGGAGATGGCCCGAAGCGAGCGCTCCCAATCGATCGGCCCGAGGAAGTCACTGATAACCACAGCCATACCGCGGCGGCGTTCGGGCCGTCGCAGCGCCTCGATGGCAGCGCGCAGGTCACCGCGCACACCGTCGGCCGCAGCCGGCGTCGTGGCAATGGCACGGAGCATCGACTGAGTGTGCACGCGGCCGCCGCGTGCCGGAATGCGGTTGGTCTCGGAACCGGTGGCCACCACCGCGCCGATTCGATTACCGCCGCCGCCGGAAAGATGAGTGATGGCGGCCGAGGCCGCGACCGCGAGATCGCGCTTCTCGCACCCGGTGGTGCCGAAGTCGAGGCTGGCCGACAAGTCGACGACGAGCCAGGTCTCCAGCTCGCGGTCGGCCACGGACTGCCGCACGTGCGGATGCGTCGTACGCGCGGTGACCGACCAGTCCATTTGGCGGACGTCGTCGCCCGGCTGGTATTCCCTGGCGTCGCCCGGTTCCGAACCGGGACCGGGAATCAGCCCGAGATGATCGCCGTGCAGCACCCCGTCCAATCGGCGGCGGACGGTCAGCTCCAAGGTCCGCAGCGCGGCAGCCAGTTTCGGATCGCGCAGTTCACCCGATCGGAAGGACGGCGGCCGAGAGACGACGGTACGGGATGCGGTCACGGGAGCGGTGTCGGATCCGCTCACTGCCCCGGCGTACCGATCGCCGATCC
Organism: Rhodococcus cerastii; assembly: GCF_033042195.1. Lineage (NCBI taxonomy): Bacteria > Bacillati > Actinomycetota > Actinomycetes > Mycobacteriales > Nocardiaceae > Rhodococcus > Rhodococcus cerastii. The sequence goes on along the minus strand of NZ_JAWLKF010000005.1, from coordinate 134,647 downwards.
GTCACCCGACGGCTTCTGCAACGACGGTGCCGACTGACCGTACTGACCGCCCTGTGGCTGCTGAGATCCCGGCTGCTGCTGGGGTCCCGGCTGCTGCTGGGGTCCGGGCTGCTGCGACTGAGGCATCTGGCCCTGCGCGGGAAACTGCCCCGGAGCGGGAAACTGGCCAGGATGCTGACCCTGGCTCGGGTAGGGACCCTGTGGCTGACGTCCGTCGAAGTGTGGGCCGTCCGGACCGGCTCCGTTGCCCTGCGGCACCGGTACCGCCTGCGGTGACACCTGCGGCAACCCGACGGTCTGCAGCACCCGGGAGATGACCGTCTCCGGGGTCACCTCGTCGGCCAGAGCGTCGTAGGACAGCACGAGACGGTGCCGGAGCACGTCGGGGATGACCTCGAGAACGTCCTGGGGAACGACGTAGTCGCGACCACGGAGCAGAGCCAGTGCGCGAGAGGCGGCGATGATGCCGAGCGTCGCACGCGGCGATGCACCGTAGGCGATCCAGCTGGCCACGTCGTCCATGCCGAACTGCTCGGGAGTTCGAGTAGCAGAGATGACCCGCACCACGTAGTCGACGAGCGCATGGTGCACGAACACCGAGCTGGCCAGATTCTGCAGGCGAACCAACTCGACCGGGTCCAGGATCTGCTTGGGCTCGGGGGCTTTGATTCCCATGCGGTAGACGATCTCGCGCTCTTCCTCGACCGTCGGGTAGTCGACCACGATCTTGAACAGGAATCGGTCTCGCTGCGCTTCGGGAAGGGGGTAGACACCCTCGTTCTCGATGGGGTTCTGCGTTGCCATCACCAGGAACGGATCCGGCATCGGGAACGTCTTGCCGCCGATGGTCACGTGTCGTTCTGCCATGACCTCGAGCAGAGCGGACTGAACCTTGGCCGGTGCACGGTTGATCTCGTCGGCCAGCACGAAGTTGGCCACGACGGGTCCGAGTTCGGTGTCGAACTCCTCACGACCCTGACGGTAGATGCGAGTGCCGACGAGGTCGGTGGGAACAAGGTCGGGCGTGAACTGAACTCGCGAGAACGAGCCACCGACCACACGTGCGAACGTCTCGACGGCAAGGGTCTTCGCGACGCCGGGAACACCCTCGAGCAACACGTGTCCGCGGGCGAGCAACCCCACCAGAATGCGCTCTACCAGCCGATCCTGACCGACGATCACGCGCTTGACCTCGTACACGGCTTTCTCGAGAAGCTGGACGTCCTCGGCCAAGGCCGGACTGTCCACCCGCTTCGGCTCCACACCCGGTGGATTCGACGTCTCGGACTCGACTCGCGTCGACCCCTCGTCGTTCGAAATCCGGCCGTCACGTGATGTCACCAAGAATTCACCGCTTTCAGTCGATCGTCGTCGGGCACGTTTCATACCGCCGCAATCAACTATTCCAGGTGTTCGGCACGCGCGCCGAAAGGCACCCCCGACGCGCGCGCCGGATCCGCGCTCAGGACACCATGCGCACGGCGTACGGCGTCATTCCGCTGTATCGCACGTCGGACACCTTGACCACCGAACCCGACTGCGGAGCTTCGAGCATCTTGCCGTCGCCGAGGTAGAGCGCGACGTGTTGGCTGGCGTTGGGTCCGTAGAAGATCATGTCGCCCCGCTTCATCTCCGAGGACGGCACCTGCTTACCCGCTGTGTACTGGTAACCGGTGTAGTGCGGCAGCGAGATCCCCAGGCCCGCGAAGGCGTAGATCATCAGCCCCGAGCAATCGAAGCCGACCTTGTTGTAGTCGCCGTAGCTGTCCGCGACTCCGCCGTCCCTGATGCCTTTGGTCGGTCCGTTCTCGTCGCCGCCACCCCACGAGTACGGCACGCCGAGTTGACTCATGCCGCGGTCGATCGCCAATTCGACGGCTGCGCTTCCGGTCACCGACGGGGTCGTGGACGTCTTCGGTTTGGCGGGCGTCTTCGGCGTGGTGGGAGTGCTCGGCGTGGTCGGGGTGGTCGCGGTGGAACTGTCCGAGTCGGTCGATGCGCTCGAATCCTCGTCCACGTCCACGTGTGAACGCTGGCCCTCGGCGATGGCCGCCGCGCGTTGCTGCGCCGCCAGGTTGGCCGATACTCGCGCCGCTGCCTGCACGGCAGCTTCCTTCGCTGCGGCCGTGGCGGCGGCGATGGCCGCGTCCTCGGCCGCCTTCTGCGCCTCCCAGGTGCCGTACGCCGCACGCTGATCCTGCAGACCGGCGACGTTGCTGCGGGCGGCGTCGAGTTCGGACTGCGCCGAGTCGCGCTGTGATTCGATCGTGGCCTTACGATCGGCCTCTGCCTGCAGCGCTGCCTGCGCCTCGGCGATGGCCTGTTCGGCCTCTGCTTTCTTGGCCTCGGCTTCCGAGGCGGCCGCGTCGGCCTGCTGCTTGGATTCACGCGCCGCCGAATCGCGGTTCGCCTGCTCGGTACGGGCCCGTTGCAAGCCGTCGAGTACCGCGTTCTGGCTGTTGGAGAGCACCTTGAGGACCTGGGCGCGGTCCAGGACATCGTCGGGTCCGCTGGATCCGAGGAACGATGCCATCGAGGCAACCCCGGAGCCCTGGGTGTAGCTGGATTTGGCGAACTCGTCGAACTTCTTCTGGGCTGCCTGGATCTGGGTGCCCGCATCGGCAAGAGCCTGCTGCGCGGCACCGACGACGGCCGCAGCGACATCGGCCGCGTCACGCGCATTCTGCAGATCGACGAGGGCCTTGTTGACGCCTTCCCGCTTCGACGCCACCTCGTCGTCGAGTTGGGCGAGTTGCTGGTTGGCCGACGCGATCGCGTCGATCAGCTGACCCACCTGGCCGAGGCTCGAATCGACGGCGCTGCCTGCGGCGGCGAGATCGGTGTCCGAGGGGTTGGGCGGTGGCGGAGGTACCGCGGCGGCAACCCCGGGAAGGGTCGCCGTCAACGCGAGAACGAGGCCTACGCCCACCAGCACGAATCGGGTACGGACGAGTGCACGGCGGTGAGTTCCGCGGACTTGACGTCGGCTCACAAATGTCTCCCTCGGGTCCGGCACTCACTCGGGTTCGCGTCGAACCGTCGTGCCGTCGAGGTGCTCTCCGTCCTCCACCCCGATCGCAGGTGACGGTGAGCGTTCTCGCCGGGCAGGAAAGAAACACGCAGCGATACGACAGGTGCGAACCACGTCAGTCACACCCGAAGCAGTGGCCTCCCGAGTTCCCCACGGATGACAACCGCCTTCTGCGACACTCCTTCCCCAGCAGTGCCAATGGCACCGTACGACACTTCGCACCCTAAGGAAACTCCAGTCACAAATGACACATTGGTAATTCCACCAGGCACAACGCCGTGAACTCGGGGTTTACCGGAAACAATTTTTCCGACTTTTTCGGACGACCTCACGGTCATGATCGCGACCGGGTCCGACAGTGCGGGTGTCGGTCACTCGAACGACACGCGCAGGAGAGCGCTCAGTCGCTGACGGACTCGCTGTGAGCGTGATCCTTCGACTCCGAACGAGAGCGGTATCTGCGGACCTTGACGGCAGCGGTCAGGGTCGCAACCGCGGCGACAACGATGACCAGGCCGCCGGTGAGCAGGCCCCACGGCGTCTGGTCCTCGACGAGGGTGTCGACGAAGTTGTCCGCGGCGACGACGTGGTTGCCGGTGTAGGTACGGTCCTGGCCTGCTTCGAGGGTCACCCGACTGATCGAGTCGCTGAACGTGCCCACCTGACCGGGACTGAGCACGAGAACCGTGCCACCCTCACGCGCTCCGACAGCGGTGGCGAGGTCGCGAAGTTGCGAGTCGTGACGAGGTTCGGTCGGCACGATCACGATGCTCAGGTCGATGCCGTGGTCCTCGGCGCGCGCAACGGCCGCAGACAACCCTGCTTCTTCGTCGGCGGGGGCACTGACACCGGACTCGCGGACCGTGGCGACGATGCTGTCGACGTCCAGACCTGCCGGTATGTCGGTGGCAAGTGGGGAAACGGCGTGAATCGGCTCAGGCATCTCTCGTCCAGTCGGTAGGAACCAGTCGGATCGAACCCTACGTCACCGCCGCGCCCGTACCTGGTAGGCCCGCAGGTCCGACGCAACTACTGAGGTCGCCCTTCATTGCGCAGCCGGGAGCACTACGTGAGGATCGTCCTGTGGATCGGTCTCGCGACACCCACCGAGGACCGGACCGCAGGTTTTCACAGGACAAGCGTACTGTTAGACTTCCATCGAGACACCGACTGTGCGTCCGCCTCGAACTCTCGTTACCGAGATTCGAGGCCGAGGCCCGCAGCCGGAGCCTCGCTTCAACCGTCGACACAGCCCCGTCGGCGGTGTGCCTCATAGACGAGTGGAGCTGAAGTGACCGCAAGTAAAGATTCATTCGGTGCAAAGGGCACCCTCGAAGTCGGCGAGAACTCGTACGAGATCTTCCGACTGTCGGCTTTGCCCGGTGCCGAGAAGTTGCCCTACGCACTGAAGGTCCTCGCGGAGAACCTCCTTCGCACCGAGGACGGTGCGAACATCACCGCCGACCACATTCGTTCGATTGCCTCGTGGGATCCGTCCGCAGAGCCGAGCTTCGAAATCCAGTTCACCCCTGCACGCGTCATCATGCAGGACTTCACCGGTGTTCCGTGCATCGTCGACCTCGCCACCATGCGTGAAGCCGTCACCACTCTGGGCGGCGACCCCAACAAGGTCAACCCCCTCTCCCCCGCCGACATGGTCATCGACCACTCGGTCATCCTCGACGTCTTCGGCCGCGCCGATGCTCTCGAGCGCAACGTCGACCTCGAGTACGAGCGCAACGGTGAGCGCTACCAGTTCCTGCGTTGGGGACAGGGCGCATTCGACGACTTCAAGGTCGTCCCCCCGGGCATGGGCATCGTGCACCAGGTCAACATCGAGTACCTCGCACCGACGATCATGACCCGCAAGGGCCAGGCCTACCCCGACACCTGCGTCGGCACCGACTCGCACACCACGATGGTCAACGGCCTCGGCGTGTTGGGCTGGGGCGTCGGCGGCATCGAAGCAGAGGCGGCCATGCTCGGTCAGCCCGTCTCGATGCTCATCCCCCGCGTCGTCGGCTTCAAGCTCTCCGGTGAGATCCAGCCCGGCGTCACCGCGACCGACGTGGTGCTGACCGCAACCGAGATGCTGCGCAAGCACGGCGTCGTCGGCAAGTTCGTGGAGTTCTACGGCGAAGGCGTGGCCGAGGTTCCGCTGGCGAACCGCGCCACCCTGGGCAACATGAGCCCCGAGTTCGGTTCCACCGCAGCGATCTTCCCGATCGACGAGGAAACCATCAACTACCTGCGCCTGACCGGCCGCAGCGACGAGCAGCTCGCTCTCGTCGAGGCGTACGCCAAGGAACAGGGCATGTGGCACGACCCGAAGAACGAGGCCGTGTACTCCGAGTACATCGAACTCGACCTCAACACGGTCGTTCCGTCCATCGCAGGCCCGAAGCGCCCGCAGGACCGAATCCTGTTGTCCGAGTCCAAGGTTGCGTTCCGCAAGGACATCCACAACTACGTCGAGGAGAACCACCCCAAGCACGAGGGTGACAGCAAGCTCGACGAGGCCCTCGACGAATCCTTCCCGGCCAGCGACTCCGCTTCGCTGAGCTTCGCCGAAGAGGATTCCGTCGACGTTCGTTCTGCCGCATACGGTTCCGAAGGGCGCCCGAGCAAGCCGGTCCGCGTCACCACCGACGAGGCAGGCGAATTCGTGCTCGATCACGGTGCCGTCGTGGTCGCGGGCATCACCTCCTGCACCAACACCTCGAACCCGTCGGTCATGCTCGGTGCCGCACTGCTCGCCCGCAACGCCGTCGAGAAGGGCCTGTCCACCAAGCCCTGGGTCAAGACCAACATGGCACCCGGCTCGCAGGTCGTCACCGACTACTACGAGAAGGCCGGCCTCTGGCCGTACCTCGAGAAGCTCGGCTACTACCTGGGCGGTTACGGCTGCACCACGTGCATCGGCAACACCGGTCCCTTGCTCGAGCCGATCTCGAAGGCGATCAACGACAACGACCTCTCGGTCACCGCTGTGCTGTCGGGTAACCGCAACTTCGAGGGCCGCATCTCCCCCGACGTCAAGATGAACTACCTGGCCTCACCGCCGCTGGTCATCGCGTACGGCCTCGCGGGCACGATGGACTTCGACTTCGAGACCGACGCCCTCGGTGAGGATCACGATGGCAACCCGGTGTTCCTGAAGGACATCTGGCCGTCCACGCAGGAGATCGAAGAGACCATCCAGTCCTCGATCAGCCGGGACATGTTCACCAAGTCCTACGACACCATCTTCGCCGGCGACAGCCGTTGGCAGAACCTGTCGACCCCCGAGGGCGACACGTTCGAGTGGGATCCCAACTCCACGTACGTACGCAAGCCTCCGTACTTCGACGGCATGACGATGGATCCGGCTCCGGTCGAGGACATCAAGGGTGCACGCGTGCTGGCCCTGCTCGGCGATTCGGTCACCACCGACCACATCAGCCCGGCAGGCCCCATCAAGGCAGGCACGCCTGCTGCGCAGTACCTCGATTCGCACGGTGTCGAGCGCAAGGACTACAACTCGCTCGGTTCGCGTCGCGGAAACCACGAGGTCATGATTCGCGGAACGTTCGCGAACATTCGCCTGAAGAACCAGCTCCTCGACGACGTCTCGGGCGGTTACACCCGTGACTTCACGCAGGACGGTGGACCGCAGTCCTTCATCTACGACGCGTCGCAGAACTACCAGAAGGCCGGCATCCCGCTGGTCGTGCTGGGCGGCAAGGAGTACGGCAGCGGCTCCTCGCGCGACTGGGCGGCCAAGGGCACCTCGCTCCTCGGAGTCAAGGCCGTCATCACCGAGTCGTTCGAGCGCATCCACCGCTCCAACCTCATCGGCATGGGCGTCGTTCCCCTGCAGTTCCCGGCCGGTGAGAGCGCAGCGTCGCTCAAGCTGGACGGCACCGAGACGTTCGACATCGTCGGCGTCGCGAAGCTGAACGAAGGCACCACCCCGAAGACGATGACCGTCATCGCCACCAAGGAAGACGGCACGAAGGTCGAATTCGAGGCCGTGGTTCGCATCGACACCCCGGGTGAAGCGGACTACTACCGCAACGGCGGCATCCTGCAGTACGTGCTGCGCAACATGATCAGAGGCTGAGTGCGCGTCGTCTGACGTATGCCTCGAACGGCGATGGGCCCGGAACCGACAACGTGTTTCCGGGCCCATCGCCGTATCGGTCGAGGCCCTCATCGAAAGTAGGAAACCCACACGTGCCCAAGGTCAGCGAAGACCACCTGGCCGCCCGTCGAAGCGAAATTCTCGACGGCGCGCGCAAGTGCTTCGGCGAGTTCGGTTACGAGGGCGCGACGGTACGGCGCCTCGAAGAGGCCACCGGCCTGTCGCGCGGAGCGATCTTCCACCACTTCAAGGACAAGGACGGTCTCTTCCTCGCGCTGGCGCAGGAAGATGCCCGACGCATGGCCGAGGTCGCGTCCACCCAGGGTCTGGTGCAGGTGATGCGAGACATGCTGGCGCAACCCGAACAATTCGAGTGGCTCGGAACGCGGCTCGAGATCACCCGACGACTACGCACGGACGCGGACTTCCGGAGCAGCTGGGCCGAACGGTCTGCAGAGCTGACCGACGCGACGCTGGGGCGACTAGAGCGTCAGAAGACCGCAGGAAGACTGCGCGACGACATACCCAACGACGTCCTCGCCGACTACCTGGATCTCGTGCTGGACGGCCTGGTGGCGCGCATCGCGTCGGGCCACGGTAGGTCCAACCTCTCGGCGATCCTGGACCTGGTCGAGGAGTCGGTTCGCAGGCAAGACCGATCGGAATGACCCTGGCGAGCGGGTCAGGCCAGCTGGATCAGTTCCAGGTACTCCTGCGACCAGTGGTCCTCGGTACCGTCGGGAAGCAGAATCACCCGCTCGGGTGAGAGCGCTTCGGCGGCACCGGGATCGTGGGTGACCAGTACGACGGCACCCTTGTAGCTGCGGAGCGCGTCGAGGACCTGCTCGCGTGAGATCGGGTCGAGGTTGTTGGTCGGTTCATCGAGCAGCAGCACGTTCGCCGCCGAGGACACCAATCCGGCGAGTGCCAGGCGGGTCTTCTCACCGCCCGACAGTGTCCCTGCAGGCTGGTCGAGCTGGGGACCGGTGAACATGAAGGCTCCCAGGAGCGACCGCAGTTCCTGCTCGCCGGTGTCCGGTGCGGCGTGCCGGATGTTCTCCCAGACCGACGCGTGGTCGTCGAGGGTGTCATGTTCCTGTGCGAAGTACCCGACGCGCATGCCGTGGCCCGGCTCGATCTCGCCGGTGTCGGCCTTCTCGGTTCCGGCCAGGATTCGGAGCAGCGTCGTCTTGCCCGCACCGTTGAGCCCGAGCACCACAACGCGGCTGCCTCGGTCGATCGCGAGATCGACGCCCGCGAAAATTTCCAGCGATCCGTACATCTTGGTCAGGTTCTTCGCCATCAGCGGCGTCTTGCCGCACGGTGCGGGCTCGGGGAAACGAATGTGGGCGACCTTGTCGGACACCCGTTCGGCGTCGAGGTTGGCGAGCAGCTTGTCCGCGCGTTTCGCCATGTTCTGTGCCGCAACGGCTTTCGTTGCCTTGGCCCCCATCTTGGCGGCCTGCACCCGTAGCGCGCCGGCTTTCTTCTCCGCGTTGGCGCGCTCACGGCGGCGGCGTTGCTCGTCCGTGGCGCGGGCGTCGAGGTACTTCTTCCAGTTCATGTTGTAGATGTCGGCTTCGCCGCGTACTGCGTCGAGGAACCACACCCGATTCACCACGTCTCCGAGCAGTTCGACATCGTGACTGATCACGATGAGTCCGCCCTCGTGGCTCTGCAGGAATCCGCGCAACCAGGTGATGGAGTCGGCGTCGAGGTGGTTGGTGGGCTCGTCGAGCAGCAATGTGGTGTTCGAGCGTCCGCCACTGCCGTCGGACGCGGCGAACAGAATTCGAGCCAGTTCGACGCGTCGGCGCTGACCACCGGAGAGGGTCCGCAGCGGCTGACCGAGGATGCGGTCGGCCAGACCGAGGCTGTTGCAGATTCGGGCCGCCTCGCTCTCGGCCTCGTAGCCGCCGAGGGATGCGAACCGCTCTTCGAGTTCGCCGTACTTGCGCACGGCCTTGTCGAGCAGCGCCTCGTCGGCCACCTCGGCCATCAGTGCCTGCTGCTTCTCCATGCTGTGCAGGAGGGTGTCCAGGCCCCGGGCCGAGAGCACTCGATCCTTGGCCAGCACGTCGAGGTCGCCTTCTTTGGGATCCTGCGGAAGGTAGCCGAGCTCTCCGGTACGCACGACCTCGCCCGCGTACGGCTCTCCCTCACCTGCCAGGATGCGCAGCGTGGTGGTCTTGCCTGCACCGTTGCGGCCCACCAACCCGATGCGGTCGCCTGCCTGTACGCGGAGCGCGGGCCCCTCGGTGGACAGAAGGGTCCGCACACCGGCACGAACTTCCAGGTCGGTGGCGGTGATCACGCGTGCGCTCCTAGCGATTGCCGAACAAGACCGTTGCCCGTCGACCGACGGGCGAACTCAGGTGTGCCGTCGAACGGCACAGCAAACCCCCATTTTAGCTCAGCATTCACGTGCCCTCACCCAGGAACGACGGTGACACCGGTAACGTCTGATCGATGACCGACGCCCCCGAAACCGTCAGCCCGTCCAGCGCGCCGATTCCCGACCTGGCCGGGCGCACCGCACTCGTCACCGGCGGCAGCCGAGGCATCGGCAAGGCCATCGCCGCGGAACTGCTCGCTCGCGGCGCGAACGTCGCCATCACCGCCCGCAAGCGCGAACCACTCGTTGCGGCGGCAGCAGAGCTCGGCGATTCCGTGCTCGCGATCGACGGCAACGCAGGCGACCCGGAGCACCGACGCACCGCGGTGGCGAGCACGGTGGAGACCTTCGGTTCGCTGGACATCCTGGTCAACAACACCGGTATCAATCCCGTCTACGGCTCGCTGATGGATGCCGACCTGGCGGGCGTGAGCAAGATCTTCGACACGAACGTGGTGGGGACTCTCGGCTTCGTCCAGCAGGCCTTCCATGCCTGGATGGGCGAGCACGGCGGCGCGGTCGTCAACATCGCGAGCGTGGCCGGCATCCGCTCGACCGGGGTGATCGCCGCGTACGGCGCATCCAAGGCCGCTCTGATCCGCCTCACCGAGGAGCTCGCCTGGCAGCTCGGTCCGAAAATTCGCGTCAATGCCGTGGCACCGGGCGTGGTGAAGACCAAATTCGCCGAGGCCCTCGTCGCCAACGGAGAAGACGCGGCAGCGGCCGGCTACCCGATGAAGCGTCTGGGAAACCCGGAGGACGTGGCTGCGTTGGTGGCCTTCCTGGTCTCGGACGCCTCCTCCTGGATCACCGGCGAGACCGTGCGCGTGGACGGTGGTTTGCTCGCCACCGGCGGAATGTGAACGATTTCTCGGCCGACGTCGCGGTCGTCGGACTCGGTCCAGCCGGGCGGGCGGTCGCCCATCGATGTGCCGAGGCCGGACTCGATGTGATCGCAGTCGATCCACACCCGTCGCGCACGTGGACACCGACGTACTCCGCCTGGGCCGACGAGTTGCCGTCGTGGTTGCCCGAGACCGCGGTCGCCTCGACTGCGCGCAAACCCGCGGTGTGGACCGATCACCAGCGGATCATCGACCGGACATACTGCGTGCTGGACACACCTGCACTGCAAGCGGCCTTGTCTGTCGACCGCGTGCGGGTGCTGGCCGCGACGGCTGTCGACGTCACCGGTTCCCGGGTGACGACCGCCGACGGCTCGATCGTCGATGCCCGTCACGTCGTCGACGCCCGTGGCACCCTCGACTCGCGCGACCTCGCCCAGCAGACCGCCTACGGGATCGTCGTCGAACGCGACCGCGCCGAACCGATCCTCGAAGGGGCCGACGCGTGGTTCATGGACTGGCGCACCGACAACGGGGCTCGGCACGGTGAAGCCCCGAGTTTTCTGTACGCCGTGGCACTCGACGACGATCGAATCCTGCTCGAAGAGACATGCTTGGTGGGCCGACCCCCGCTGGAACTCGCAGTTCTTCGATCGCGGCTGCACCACCGTCTGACCCATCGCAATCTGGAACCGACCGGCCACGAGGATGTCGAACGAGTCCGCTTCTCGGTCGAACCGCCGCCTCGGTCCCGACTGCACACCGGCCGAGGCGGCCCGGTGCTGTTCGGCTCTCGCTCGAATCTGATGCATCCCGCCACCGGGTACAGCGTCGCGGCGTCGCTGGCGGCGGCGGATCACCTCGTCGAGCGATTCCGAGGTGGCGGTCGGTCGCGCCCGATCCGCCCGGTGCACGTCTGGACGGTCCAGAAGCTTCGTAACCTCGGACTGCGCACGGCACTGGCTCTCGAACCCGAGATGGTCCCCCAGTTCTTCTCCAGCTTCTTCTCGCTCCCGGTCGAACTGCAACGCTCGTACCTGTCCGGCCACGACGACGCATTCGGGACGATGACCGCGATGCTGAAGATGTTTCCGACGCTTCCGGCGTCGGCCAGGCTCGCGATCGCGCGCACGATAGTGCGCACGCCGGGCCGCGGCTGAGTTTCTCGCCAACGGTCGACACGCGGGCGCCCGGTCGGCGATCATGGACAGATGCGCAGCATTTGGAAGGGCTCGATCGCCTTCGGACTGGTCAATGTTCCGGTGAAGGTCTACTCGGCCACCGAGCAGCACGACATTCGGTTCCATCAGGTGCATGCGAAGGACGGCGGTCGTATCAAGTACGACCGGATCTGTCAGGAATGCGGCAAGTCGGTACAGTTCGCAGATATCGACAAGGCCTACGACTCCCCCGACGGTGAACGCGTCATTCTCACGGACGAGGACTTCGACAAGCTGCCTGCGGCGGAGAAACACGAGATTCCGGTTCTGGAATTCGTGCCGACCGAGCAGATCGATCCGATACTGTACGACAAGAGCTACTTCCTCGAGCCGGACTCTGCCTCACCGAAGGCCTATGTGCTGCTGCGCGAGACTCTCGAAGAAACAGAGCGCACCGCGTTGGTGCATTTCACTCTGCGACAGAAGACCCGCCTGGCCGCACTGCGCGTGCGCGACGACGTCCTGGTGATCCAGACACTGCTGTGGCCGGACGAAGTCAGGGCCGCTGAATTTCCTTCGCTCGAGGACGCACCGTCCGCGCGCCCGCAGGAAGTGAAAATGGCGACGTCCCTGGTGGAAAGCATGTCCTCGGAATTCGATCCGACCGAGTACACGGACGATTATCAGACCGAACTGCGCAAGCTGATCGACGAGACGCTCGCCAACGGCGGTGAGAAGGTCATCCACACCGAAACGGAAAAAGACGACGACGGCGAGGACGCCGAGGTCGTCGATCTCGTGGCGGCCTTGCAGCGGAGCGTCGAGGCGGCCGGCAAGAACGCGAAGTCCGGGTCGGCCTCATCGGCTCCGGCGAAGAAGGCACCCGCCAAGAAGGCTGCTGCGAAGAAGGCTCCGGCCAAGAAGGCGGCTGCGAAGAAAGCCTCGGCCAAATCCGCCGACTCGAAAGCCGACGAAGCAAAGGGTGCGTGAAGGGGCCGATTCGGCCATGCGTCAGACGGTGAAGCCGAGGGCCCTGAGCTGCTCGCGACCGTCGTCGGTGATCTTGTCCGGGCCCCATGGCGGCATCCAGACCCAGTTGATCTTGAGATCGGCGGCCAGTCCGCTGCGCACGAGCGCGCCGCGCGCCTGATCCTCGATGACGTCCGTCAACGGGCATGCCGCCGAGGTGAGCGTCATGTCGACGGTGACGATGTCGTCGGCGTCGATCTTGATGTCGTACACCAGTCCCAGATCGACGACATTGATTCCGAGCTCCGGATCGACGACGTCGCGCATCGCTTCTTCGAGGTCCTCGAGCACTTTGATCTCGTCGGCAGTCAATTCCACCGGCGTGGTCTCGGCTGTCACTGCCTGCGTCGTCTCTGTTGCTTCGGTCATGATTGCTGTCCTCCGGAAAGTGCCGACCGGGCGGTCTCGCCCGTCGTGGCTGTCGAATCTGCGTCCACTACTTGAACAACCGCGTCCTTGAAAGCCATCCATCCCAGCAATGCGCACTTCACGCGAGCCGGATACTTGGCCACACCGGCGAACGCAATGCCATCGCCGATGACGTCCTCGTCACCCTCGACGGTACCTCTGCTGCCGACCATGTCGCTGAACGCGTCGACCGTCTTCAGCGCGTCGGCCACGCTCAGGCCGACGACCTGATCGGTGAGAACGGACGTCGCTGCCTGACTGATCGAGCAACCCTGGCCGTCGTACGAGACGTCTGCAACGGCGCCATCCTCGATCTGCACGCGCAGGGTGACCTCGTCGCCGCAGGTGGGGTTGACGTGATGTACCTCCGCGCCGAACGGCTCACGCAGTCCGCGGCCGTGCGGGTGCTTGTAGTGATCGAGGATCACTTCCTGATACATCTGTTCCATCCGCATCTAGAGCTGCCCTCCCCCGCCGTGGTCGTCGGAGCGAGCGGTTCCGAAGAATGTTTGCGCGCGGCGAATCGCCTGTGCGAGAACCTGCACTTCCTCGACCGTGTTGTACAGCGCGAACGAGGCACGCGCTGTCGCAGCCACACCGAACCGTCGGTGCAACGGCCACGCGCAGTGATGCCCGACGCGAATGGCGACGCCCTCGTCGTCCAGGATCTGTCCGAGGTCGTGGGCGTGAATGCCGTCGACCACGAACGACACTGCCGAACCGCGGTCGACGTTCTCGGTCGGGCCGATCACGCGAACACCGTCGATTTTCGCGAACTCGGCGAGAGTTGCTGCGACCAAAACCTTTTCGTGCGCGGCGATGACATCGATGCCGATGTTCTCCAGGTACCGCACGGCGGCACCGAGTCCGACGACCTGCGAGGTCATGGGAACCCCGGCCTCGAATCGTTGCGGAGGCGCGGCGAACGTCGTCTTCTCCATGGTGACGGTCTCGATCATCGAACCGCCGGTTATGAACGGAGGCATCGCCGAGAGAAGCGCCGCCTTGCCGTAGAGCACGCCCACTCCCGAGGGACCGAGCATCTTGTGACCCGAGAACGCGGCGTAGTCGACATCGAGCGCGTGAAAATCGACCTTCATGTGTGGCACCGATTGGCATGCGTCGAGGACCACGAGTGCACCGACCGCCCTGGCCCGACGCACCAACTCCTCGACCGGGGCCACCGCGCCGGTCACGTTGGATTGATGCGTGAAGGCGAGAACCTTGACGGCGGAAGACAATTCGAGCGAGTCGAGATCGATGCGCCCGTCGTCGGTCACGCCGTACCAGCGCAGCGTTGCACCGGTTCGAGCAGCAAGCTCTTGCCACGGAACGAGATTGGCGTGGTGCTCGAGTTCGGTGACGACGATCTCGTCGCCGGGACCGAGGTGACGATCGAATCGTTGATCGGCAAGCACGTACGTCACGAGGTTGAGCGACTCGGTCGCGTTCTTGGTGAACACGATCTCGTCGACATCCGCCCCGACGAACGACGCGATGGCCGCGCGCGCACCTTCGTAGGCGTCGGTGGCCTCTTCGGCCAGCTGATGCGCCCCGCGATGCACGGCGGCGTTGCACGTGGTCAGGAACTCACGCTCGGCGTCGAGTACCTGCACGGGCCGCTGCGAGGTGGCACCGGAATCGAGGTACACCAACGGCTTCCCGTCGCGGACGGTGCGCGAGAGGATGGGGAAATCGCGACGAACCGTGGCGACATCGAACGATGTCGCCACCGCCGCAGCTGCGGGTGCAGCCATACTCATGCTCCGGTGGTCGCGGCCTGCGCGTAACCGGCGTATCCGTTGGCTTCGAGCTCGTCGGCCAGCTCTGCACCGCCGGACTTCACGATTTCGCCGTTGACGAAGACGTGGACGAAGTCGGGCTTGATGTAGCGCAGGATGCGGGTGTAGTGCGTGATCAGCAGCACTCCGCCGTCTTCACGCTCCTTGTACTTGTTGACGCCCTCGGACACCACGCGCAGAGCATCGACGTCGAGGCCGGAGTCGGTCTCGTCGAGGATGGCGATCTTCGGCTTGAGCAGTCCCAGCTGAAGAATCTCGTGGCGCTTCTTCTCGCCGCCGGAGAAGCCTTCGTTGACGTTGCGCTCGAGGAAGTTGGCCTCGATCTCCAACTCGCTCATGGCGGTCTTGGCTTCCTTGACCCAGTGCCGAAGCTTGGGGGCCTCACCGCGCACGGCGGTGGCGGCGGTACGCAGGAAGTTCGACATCGAGACGCCGGGCACCTCCACCGGGTACTGCATCGCCAGGAACAGGCCGGCACGGGCGCGCTCGTCGACACTCATCTCGAGCACGTCTTCACCGTCGAGGGTGATGGTGCCGGAGGTCACCGTGTACTTGGGGTGGCCTGCGATGGCGTAGGACAGCGT
Source organism: Rhodococcus cerastii (assembly GCF_033042195.1). Taxonomy (NCBI): domain Bacteria; kingdom Bacillati; phylum Actinomycetota; class Actinomycetes; order Mycobacteriales; family Nocardiaceae; genus Rhodococcus; species Rhodococcus cerastii. The sequence goes on along the minus strand of NZ_JAWLKF010000005.1, from coordinate 119,270 downwards.
GGACTTACCGGAACCGTTGGGCCCCATGATCGCGTGCGTCTCACCGGACTTCACGGTGAGGTCGACACCCTTGAGGATGTTGATGGGCTCCGCGGTCGAGTCGGAGTTGGCGACGCTGACGTGCAGATCGCGGATTTCGAGTGTGGACATCACAGTTCCTTTGTGCAGTCGAGAAAGGTTCGGGTGAGACCTACGCGCCGGCGACGGCGAGTTCGGTCTCGATGGCGGCGTCGAGACGCTCGCGTACGGCGGGGACCGGAATCTTGTCGATGATCTCGTGGAAGAAGCCCCGGACGACGAGTCGGCGAGCAACCTCCTCCGAGATGCCACGAGCGCGCAGGTAGAACAGCTGCTCGTCGTCGAACCGGCCGGTGGCGCTGGCGTGGCCTGCTCCGACGATCTCCCCGGTCTCGATCTCGAGGTTCGGCACCGAGTCGGCGCGAGCGCCATCGGTCAGGACCAGGTTCCGGTTGAGCTCGTAGGTCTCGGTGCCCTCGGCCTCGGCTCGGATCAGAACATCTCCGATCCACACGGTGTGCGCGTCGACGGTTCCGGGTCCGGTTTCGCCCTGCAGCGCGCCCTTGTACATCACGTTGGACTTGCAATGCGGTGCCGAGTGGTCGACGAGCAGTCGCTGCTCGAGGTGCTGGCCTGCGTCGGCGAAATACACACCGAGCATGTTCGCGTCGCCGCCGGGTGCGCTGTAGCGCACGGTCGGGCTGATGCGCACCAGATCGCCGCCGAGACTGACGTTGTAGTGCCGCAGCACGGCGTCGCGTCCGAGCATCGCGTGGTGTGCTGCGACGTGCACGGCGTCGGACTGCCAGTCCTGGATGAGTACGACGTGCAACTGCGAGCTGTCTCCGAGAACGAACTCGACGTTCTCGGCGTACGTTCCGCTACCCCGCTGGTCGATCACGACGGTGGCGCGAGCGAACGTGCCGAGTCTGATCTGCACGTGGCCGTAGGCGACGTGGTCGACACCGGGACCGTCGACGGTGATCTCGATCGGATCGGCCACCTCGACCTCGTTCGGCACGGAGACGATCGTGGCCTCGGTGAATGCCGAGAATGCCTGTGCGGCAATACGATCGGCCGGGACACCGGCCTTGCCCAGTCGCTCGTCGTCGCGGCCGACGGTCTCCACGACCACCGACTCCGGGGCACCGACGGTGACCCGAGCGGCCCCGTCGGCGACAGCGGAACCGTCGTGCAATCCGCGCAGCCGACGCAGCGGTGTGAAACGCCACAGCTCGTCACGGCCGGACGGGATCTCGAATGCATTCACATCGTAGGACGTGAACTGAGCGCCCTTGTTCTCGACGAGCTTCGACTTGTCTTCCTTGGCCGACTCTGGATTCTCGGATGCCACAGCACCCATGACTCCGGTGAGGGGGTTGTTCACTTATCCGACCGACCCTTCCATCTGCAGCTCGATGAGCCGGTTGAGCTCGAGCGCGTATTCCATCGGCAGTTCGCGAGCGATCGGCTCGACGAAGCCGCGCACGACCATCGCCATGGCCTCGTCCTCGGTCATGCCGCGGCTCATCAGGTAGAACAACTGATCGTCGCTGACCTTCGAGACGGTGGCCTCGTGGCCCATCGACACGTCGTCCTCGCGGATGTCGACGTACGGGTACGTGTCGGAACGACTGATCGTGTCGACGAGCAATGCGTCGCACTTGACCGTCGAGCGCGAACCGTGTGCACCCTTGTTGATCTGGATCAGACCGCGGTACGACGTCCGGCCACCGCCGCGGGCGACGGACTTGCTGACGATGTTCGAGGACGTGTGCGGTGCCAGGTGCAGCATCTTCGAGCCGGTGTCCTGGTGCTGGTCCGGGCCTGCGAACGCGACCGAGAGAACCTCACCCTTGGCGTACTCACCGGTCATCCAGACGGCCGGGTACTTCATGGTGACCTTGGAGCCGATGTTGCCGTCGACCCACTCCATGGTTGCGCCCGCCTCGGCCTTGGCACGCTTGGTGACGAGGTTGTAGACGTTGTTCGACCAGTTCTGGATGGTCGTGTAGCGGCACCGGCCACCCTTCTTGACGATGATCTCGACCACGGCGGAGTGCAGCGAATCCGACTTGTAGATCGGTGCGGTGCAGCCCTCGACGTAGTGCACGTAGGCACCCTCGTCGACGATGATCAGCGTGCGCTCGAACTGACCCATGTTCTCGGTGTTGATCCGGAAGTAGGCCTGCAGCGGGATGTCCACGTGGACGCCCGGCGGGATGTAGATGAAGGATCCGCCGGACCACACCGCGGTGTTCAGCGCCGAGAACTTGTTGTCGCCTGCGGGGATGACGGTGCCGAAGTACTCCCGGAACAGCTCCGGCTGCTCCTTCAGGGCGGTGTCGGTGTCGAGGAACAACACTCCCTGGGCCTCGAGATCCTCACGGATCGAGTGGTAGACCACCTCGGACTCGTACTGAGCAGCGACGCCGGAGACGAGGCGCTGCTTCTCCGCCTCGGGGATGCCGAGCTTGTCGTACGTGTTCTTGATGTCTTCCGGCAGGTCTTCCCACGTGGCAGCCTGCTTCTCGCTGGAGCGCACGAAGTACTTGATGTTGTCGAAATCGATGCCGTCGAGGTTGGAACCCCAGTTCGGCATCGGCTTGCGCTCGAACGTCTTGAGCGCCTTCAGGCGCGCCTCGAGCATCCACTCGGGCTCGCTCTTCTTCTGCGAGATGTCCCGAACGACGGCCTCGGAAAGACCGCGCTTGGCACTTTCACCGGCTACGTCCGAGTCGGCCCAGCCGTATCCGTAGGTGCCGAGCGAGGCGATGGTCTCGTCCTGGGTCAGCGGCGCGGTGGGTGTCACCTGGTCTGGTGTGACGGTCATGCGGGCTCCTTCCGGAGGCGTGGGCGTTCTCCGACACGGGGCTGCGCGTCGGGAGTCTTCTTGTCGGAACTATCGGTGTTCGAGTACCGCGTCGGTGACAGCGGTACGTGCGTCGTGCAGGCGCAATTGCCGTTTGCGATGGTCGCCAAACGCTGCACGTGCGTGCCGAGGATCTCGGCGAACGCGGTCTGCTCGGCCTCGCACAGCTCCGGAAACTCGGAGGCGACGTGCGACACCGGGCAGTGGTGCTGGCAGATCTGCACACCGTTGCCCACCTGACGGGTGGTGGCAGAAAAGCCCGCCGCGCTGAACGCGTCGGCGATCCGGTCGGCAGCGTCCTCCACGGCATGCGCATCGGAACCCGTGGCCGGCTCCACGTCGGCCACGATGGTGTTGACGCGTTGCCGCGCGAATGTCTCGATGGCCGCGTCCCCGCCGATCTTGCGTAACTGCCGCATGGCGGCACCGGCAAGATCGTCGTAGGTGTGGCCGAGACGGTTACGCCCGGCTGCGGTGAGCTGGAAGTGCTTCGCCGGTCGGCCTCGGCCCCGTTGCCGGGCACCTGCGGGGGTTGTGATGCGGGCCTCGCCCGCGTCGATGAGTGCGTCCAGGTGACGTCGGACACCCGCCGCGCTCAACCCCAGTCGAGTGCCGATGTCGGAGGCGGTGATGGGGCCTTCCTCCAGCAGCAGCGTGACCACAGCGCTCCGCGTCTGCCCCTCGGGCGCCGACGTGGGTCGCACCGACGAAACGCCTGCGCCGGAGGCCGACGACTCGACACTTCCCGGACGCACGAGCGAGCTCTCGGTTGTTTTCACAACACCAGTGTGACGGAATTGCTGTACTCGGTCCAGCAAGGGTGCCCTATGCGGGCTACTCACCCAGCGCGGTGGCCGATGCGCATGTCGTCGGGTGGAGCACCGTGCAGGTGGTGACCGAGTGCCCCGCTACGCTCCCACTGTGCCATCGACCGACAGTGAGCCCAGTTTCGAGAGCTCACCTTCCGCGGGCGGTCCCGGTTCTCCCCCGGAGTCCGGCACATCGAAGTCCGCGCCGGCCGCATTCGTCCACAGGTTCGTCGTGGCCCCGGCACGTCGAGTCATCGGCCTCGAGCCCACGCCTCCGGGCGGGGTGGTGGCCACCCTGCACGGAGACGAGCAGGAGGCACCGGGACTGAATCCGGCGGAGACGAACCAGCTCAGGAACATCCGCCGTTTCGGTGCCGCGGGCGCACTGCTGATGGCGATCGGAGCACTCGGCGCGGGCGCGCAGCCGGTGCTGCAGAACCCGATCGCAGGCGTCCGACTCCTGAGCCTGCCGTCCCGGATGGCGACCACCGCACTGACCGTCACGATGACCGGAACCGTCATCGTGGTGCTCGCGTGGTTGCTGCTGGGAAGATTCGCGTTGGGACGCTTGCGATCGGGAGCGACCCCGCGGCGACTCACCCGCTCCCAGATGGACCGCACGTTGCTGCTGTGGATCCTGCCGTTGTGCGTGGCACCGCCGATGTTCTCGCGCGACGTCTACTCGTACCTGGCTCAGAGCGAGATCACCGCACGCGGACTCGACCCGTACGAGGTCGGTCCGGTCGATGCACTCGGGGCCGACAACGTACTGACCCGAACGGTTCCCAACATCTGGCGGGAGACCCCGGCACCCTACGGCCCGCTGTTCCTGTGGATGGGGCGTGGCATCACGTACCTGACCGGCGAGAACATCGTCGCCGGCATCTTTCTGCATCGCCTGCTCGCATTGGCGGGCGTGGCGTTGATCGTCTGGTCGCTGCCCCGCCTCGCCCGACGCTGCGGGGTTGCGTCGGTGACGGCACTGTGGCTCGGTGCCGCGAATCCGTTGCTGCTCTTCCATCTGGTGGCCGGTATCCACAACGAGGCCCTGATGATCGGGCTGATGCTGGCCGGTACCGAACTGGCGCTTCGCGCGATCGAGCGCTCGGGTCCCCTCCGCAACAGCGATATCGCGTTCCTCGTCGGCGGTGCAGGCTTGATCGCACTGTCGTCTTCGATCAAGATCCCCTCGCTCATCGCGCTCGGCTTCGTGGGAATGGCCCTGTCGAGGAGGTGGGGCGGGACCCTCAGATCCGTGGTGTACGCGGCAATCCTGCTCGGCTCCATAGCCGTCGCGGTCCAAGTCGCGGTGAGCCTGGGCAGTGGGCTCGGCTTCGGCTGGATCAACACTCTGGGGACCGCCGGCGTGGTGCGCAGCTGGATGTCGATTCCCACGATTCTCGGGCTGGGCACCGGATTCGTCGGCGTACTCCTCGGCCTCGGCGACCACACCACCGCTGTGTTGGGCCTCACTCGCCCGATCGCTGCCGTCGTCGCGGGAATCATCGTCGTCCGCATGCTCATCGCCGTTCTGCGCGGCCGTCTGCATCCGGTCGGCGCACTCGGCGTCGCGCTCGGTGCCGTCGTCCTGTTGTTCCCCGTGGTCCAACCCTGGTACCTGCTGTGGGCGGTGATTCCGCTGGCCGCCTGGGCCACCACTTCCTCGTTCCGGCGTCCGGCCATCGCCTTCTCGTCGTTGGTGAGTGTGATCCTGATGCCGAACGGCAGTGAGTACCAGCCGTTCCAGATCGTGCAGGCCGCAGTCATGACCATCCTGACGATCGCAGTGCTCTACCTGTTCACCCGAAACCGGATGCCGTGGCCCACCCGCACCGGACCACCGGCACGCGACCGCAGCGCAGACGAATACGCTGAGTCCTCGTGATCTCCGGGACGTCCGACGCGACGCAACCTGTCGTACAGCTGACCGACGTACGCAAGTCGTACGACGGTGTCAGTGCCGTCGACGGACTCAGCCTGAACATCGGCCCCGGCGAGGTTCTCGCACTGCTGGGCCCCAACGGTGCCGGAAAAACCACCACCGTCGAGATGTGCGAAGGATTCGTCGTACCCGACGGCGGCTCGGTCCGAGTCCTCGGACTCGACCCCGTCGCGCAGTCGGCGCAGCTGCGGCCACGCATCGGCGTCATGCTGCAGGGCGGAGGCGCGTACCCCGGTTCCAAAGCCGGCGAGATGCTCCAACTCGTCGCCTCGTACTCGGCCGACCCCCTCGATCCGGCATGGCTGCTCGACTGCCTCGGCCTGACCTCGGCCGTCCGCACCCCGTACCGGCGGCTCTCCGGTGGGCAGCAGCAGCGGCTCGCCCTGGCGTGCGCCATCGTCGGACGGCCCGAACTGGTGTTCCTGGACGAACCGACCGCCGGGCTCGACGCCCAGGCCCGGCTGCTCGTGTGGGAGCTGATCGACGCCCTGCGCCGTGACGGAGTCGGCGTTCTGCTCACGACGCATCTGATGGACGAGGCCGAGCAGCTCGCAGACCGGCTGACGATCATCGACAACGGTCGCGTCGTCGCCTCGGGCACTCCCTCGGAGCTGACCAAGCAGGGTGCCGAGGGCCAACTGCGCTTCACCGCACCCCCTGGACTCGAACTCTCCATGCTCGACGCGGCTCTTCCCCCGGGGTACGTACCGTCGGAACCGACGCCCGGTTCCTATGTGGTCGCCGGTGTGATCGAGCCGCAGATCCTGGTGATCGTCACGTCCTGGTGTGCACAGCAGGACGTGTTGGCGACCGAACTGCAGGTCGACCAGCGCCGCCTCGAGGACGTGTTCCTCGAACTGACCGGCAGAGAATTGAGGAAGTGACCGTGCGCAGAGAAGCCCGGCTCGCCGACAACCGATTCGAGACAGGTCTGTTCGCGCCTCGCCCGCAGCCCGCGTCGGCTGCACGTATGTTGCTCGCGCAGACCCGCCTCGAGCTGAAGTTGTTGCTGCGCAACGGTGAACAGTTGCTGCTGACGATGTTCATCCCGATCACGTTGCTGATCGGATTGACCCTGCTGCCCTTCGGCGAGCTCGGCGTCGACCGAGTTGCCCGAGTGGTCCCGGCCGTGATGATGGTTGCCATCATGTCGACGGCGTTCACCGGTCAGGCGATCGCCGTCGGCTTCGATCGCCGCTACGGCGCTCTCAAGCGGCTCGGGGCGACACCACTTCCGCGGTGGGGCATCATCGGCGGCAAATCCGCCGCCGTGGTGATCGTGGTGATCCTGCAGTCGATTCTGCTCGGCTCGATCGGAATCGCTCTCGGATGGCGCCCGAGCGCGACGGGGCTGTTGCTCGGTGCCGTCATCATCGCTCTGGGAACCGTCACCTTCGCGTCCATGGGGTTGCTGCTGGGCGGCACCCTGCGCGCCGAGATCGTGCTGGCGCTGGCGAACGTCGCCTGGTTCGTGATGCTGGGCGTCGGAAGCGCTGTGTTCGTCGACGACCAGATCCCCCAGGGAATGCAGAACGTGGCACGCATCGTTCCGTCCGGCGCACTGGGCGAGGCACTGAGCAGGGGTGTGGCGTCGTCGTTCGACGTGTTCGGTGTGGTCGTACTGCTGGTGTGGGCTGCGGTGTGCAGCACGCTCGCCGTCCGCACGTTCAAGTTCACCTGAGTCACGCTCGCTACCCAACGACGCTGTGTAGTTGATCGGCGTTTACCATCGTGGAGTGCCTTACCTCCCACGGAAGCTCTATGGCGTATTCCTGCGCGTCGTCGATCTCCTGCCACTGCCGTCGCTTCGCGTACAGCGAATTCTGGCTTTCATCGCGATCCTGACGCAGGGCGGCATCGCCGTCACCGGTGCAGTCGTTCGCGTCACCGGATCCGGTCTCGGTTGCCCCACCTGGCCGCAGTGCTTCCCCGGGAGTTTCACCCCCGTCGGAGTGTCCGAGGTGCCGATTCTGCATCAGGCCGTGGAGTTCGGTAACCGCCTGCTCACGTTCGTGGTCGTGCTCGCTGCTGCCGCTGTCGTCATCGCCGTCACCAGGGCGCGGCGTCGTCGCGGAGTGCTGTTCTTCGCGTGGCTGATGCCGCTCGGTACCGTCGTGCAGGCCGTGATCGGTGGATTCACCGTGCTGACCGGACTGCTGTGGTGGACCGTCGCCGTTCACCTCGTCGTCTCGATGGCGATGGTCTGGCTGGCCACGCTGCTGTACGCCAAGGTGGGCGAGAGCGATGCGGCATCGGAGTCGACGCCGACGGTGCCCGGTGCTCTGCGAGCGCTGACGGGACTGTCCGGGATCGCTCTGGCGGGTGTGCTGATCGCGGGCACCATGGTGACCGGAGCTGGTCCGCACGCAGGCGACAAGAGCATCGAGGAACCGGTACCGCGCCTCGGTATCGAGATCGTGACGCTGGTGCACGCGCACTCGCAGTTCCTGGTCGGCTACCTGGGGCTGCTCGTCGGACTGGCCTTCGCCCTGTATGCCGTTCGTGCGCCCAAGACGGTCACGTTTCGACTCAATGTCCTGATCGTTCTGGTGTTGGCACAGTCTCTGATCGGATTGGTCCAGTACTTCACCGGGGTTCCAGCCGTACTCGTCGCCTTCCATGTGGCCGGTGCGGGCGCGTGTACCGCCGCCACCGCTGCCGTCTGGGCGGCCTGCCGAACTCGCGGCCCGGCCGCGACCGACAAGATCGAGACCGCCGAGGACGTCGCAGTTCACTCGTGACGATCGATCGATCTTCGAACAGGGTGGAGGGGCAGCCGACCTCCCCCTCAGATGGCCGACTGCCCCTCCACTGACTTCGACGCACCGGGTGCCCAGATGGTTCCCGCCGAATCGAACAAGTTTTGCGACTTTTCTCCGCTCAGACGATCGCCTGGTTGCGCGCCTTCGGGAACTTCTTCTGATGGGCTACCCACCCGGCCATCTTCTCGTGGTGTCCGGGTGCCGGATTGACCGAACTGGTCAACTCGCGGTCCCATTCGGCCTCGGTCAACTGGTCGAGACCGTCGACGATCGCGCGGGCGATGGCGGTCGTCGCCACCACCTGGTCCCCCAGAACTCCGTCGGCACCGACCATGGTGAGCCGAGTCCCGGCGCGACCGACCGGCTGAATCACCACGTTGGCAGAGTTGCCGTGGTCGGCGAGGAAGCTCTTCACCGCCGCGAGCGTTCCCTTGGGAACGTCGTTCGACTCGTTCTTCTCGATGCCCGCACTGTCGATTTCGGTAGCCATGCCGACACGATACCGAGGCCGTTCGCAGTCCCCGCATCGACCCGTCCAGTCGTTACTGATCGGTAACTTCGCCCGCGTGCGTACATCGAGCGGATCGATGCCACCGGGTGCGACGCGCCGGTGTAGAACGGACTTCATGCGTGCCATTCGAATAGACAACACCGGCGGACCCGAGGTCATGAACGTCGTCGATGTTCCGATACCGACGCCAGGACCTACTCAACTCCTGGTCAGGACGGACGCCATCGGCATCAACTACATCGATACGTACTTTCGGCGCGGCCTGTATCCGCGCGCACTCCCCTACGTTCCCGGCGACGAGGGGTCCGGAGTGATCGATCAGGTCGGGGCGGACGTCACGGACTTTGCTCCGGGAGCTCGCGTCGCCTGGGCCGCAGCACCCGGCAGCTACGCCGAATACGTCCTGGTGGACGCTTCCTCGGCCATCGCGGTTCCCGACGGTGTTCCTGCCGATCAGGCCGCCTCGGCGCTGCTCCAGGGCATGACTGCGCATTACCTGATCGAGTCCACCTATCCCGCCCAGCGGGGCGACACAGTGCTGGTACATGCAGGCGCAGGTGGCGTCGGACTGTTGTTGACGCAGATGGCGGTGGCGAAGGGCGTGAACGTGATCACCACGGTCTCCACGGATGCCAAGGCCGAGCGGTCGACGCAGGCCGGTGCCGCCCACGTGTTGCGCTACGAGGACGACATCGCCGCCCGCGTGCGTGAGATCACCGACGGTGAGGGTGTCCATGCGGTGTACGACGGCGTGGGTGCCGACACGTTCGAGGCAAGTCTTGCGTCGCTTCGGATCAGAGGGACTCTGGCTCTGTTCGGTGCCGCGAGCGGTCCCGTCCCGCCCATGGATCCGCAGCGCCTGAACGGCGCGGGCTCCCTGTTCCTGACCCGGCCCACGCTCGCACATCACATCCGAAACCGGGCCGAACTGGAGTGGCGCGCCGGAGATGTGTTCGCAGCGATGGCCAGCGGCGCTCTGACGGTCGAGATCGGTGCGCAGTACGCGCTGGAGGATGCGGCTCGGGCCCACATCGATTTGGAGTCACGCAAGACGATGGGGTCCATCGTGCTGGTTCCCTGACGCCGACTGTGCCGGACGGCTCGCTCAGGAAAGGATCTGAGCGAGCGTCTGCCAGCCGAGAACGGAGTCGACGGCCAAGCCGCAGAACACCAGTGCCAGGTATTCGTTCGAGAGAATGAACAGCTTGAGCGGCTTGACCGGTGTTCCCGCACGCACGCCTGCGTAGAGACGGTGGGCCACGACGAGGAACCACACTCCCGACGCCACAGCGACGGCTGCGTAGACGATGCCCGAGCCCGGGGCCAACGCGAGCGTTGCGGCAACGGTGGCCCACGCGTAGAGCACGATGTGCTTGGTGACCTTCGTTTCCGAGGCGACAGCAGGCAGCATCGGCACGTTGGCGGCCTGGTAGTCCTCCTTGTAGCGGAGCATGAGTGCCCAGGTGTGCGGCGGCGTCCACAGGAAGATCACCAGGAACATCACCAGCGCCTGCCACCCGATCGTGCCGGTCACGGCGGACCAACCGATCATCACCGGCATACATCCGGCCGCGCCGCCCCACACCACGTTCTGCGAGGTGCGCCGTTTGAGCACGAGCGTGTAGACGAAAATGTAGAAGCAGATCGTCACGACGGCGAGCACACCGCTGAGCAGATTCGTGGTGGCCCACAGCCAGAAGAACGAGAACACACCCAGGACGAGCCCGAAGATCAGGGCGTGCGAGACGGGCATGGCACCGCGCGCGAGTGGGCGCTTCTCGGTGCGCTTCATCACCTTGTCGATGTCTGCGTCGACGACCATGTTCAGAGTGTTGGCGCTGGCTGCGGCCAGCATTCCGCCGAAGAGTGTGGTGAGGATCAGCCAGGGATCGACGTTTCCTCGGTCGGCCAGCAGCATCGCCGGAATGGTCGTGACGAGGAGGAGTTCGATGACCCGGGGCTTCGTGAGCGCGACATACGCAAGAAAGAGTGCGAGTGCTCTGCGCGGGGCGGACGTCGCCGGCGCGGCCTGCGTGGGCTCACCCTCGTCGTCTGCTCCGAATCCGGGGCCGCCGGCGAAACCGTGTCCGCCCGGCTGCTGCCCAATTCGCACTGCGTCTCCTCGCACGACTGTCGTTCTCTGGCACTCGGCCACTTGCTCGCATGCCACCGGCACGCGGGTTGACTCTTCATGGCGACACTTCGGCGCCTTCGCGCACGCGCCGACCCCCGCGTTCACTACCGCGGCAGCCGACGAACGTTCGCCTACTACGACCGATGGTAGACGGCTGGGTTTGCACCTCCAATTCGCAGGGCACCCAAAGTGAGGAATACGTCGCCTACGAGTAACCCGCGCGCAATCGCCCGGGGGAAGGCACGACAGTAGGGTCGGACGGAACTAGGCTGGTGGGGGACGTCCTTCGGCACCGACTGCGCGCGCGCTCCACCCAGGCGCATTGCAGCGGAGGCGAGCGACGATTCCTCGGAGCCACAACTCGAACGAATGTCAGGAGATTTCTGCTCGTGTCGATCACAGACGATATTGACGTCCTCACCACGGCGCACCACCCGAGCGACTGGACGGACCTGGACACCCGAGCGGTCGACACCGTTCGTGTTCTGGCAGCGGACGCAGTGCAGAAGGTCGGCAACGGCCACCCCGGAACCGCGATGAGCCTGGCCCCTCTCGCCTACACCCTCTTTCAGCGCACCATGCGCCACGATCCCACCGACACGCACTGGATCGGCCGCGACCGATTCGTCCTCTCGTGCGGTCACTCGAGCCTGACGCTCTACCTGCAGCTCTACTTGGGCGGCTTCGGACTCGAGCTCGCCGACATCGAGGCGCTGCGCACCTACAAGTCCAAGACTCCCGGGCACCCCGAGTTCCGCCACACCGACGGCGTCGAGATCACCACCGGCCCGCTCGGTCAGGGACTCGCCTCCGCCGTGGGTATGGCCATGGCGGCGCGCCGCGAGCGTGGCCTGTTCGATCCCGAGCCCGCACTCGGCGAGAGTCCGTTCGACCACTTCATCTACGTGATCGCCTCCGACGGCGACATCGAAGAAGGCGTCACGTCCGAGGCGTCGTCGCTGGCCGGTACGCAGCAGCTCGGCAACCTGATCCTGTTCTACGACGACAACAAGATCTCGATCGAGCACTCCACCGACATCGCCCTGTCCGAGAACACGGCCGCGCGCTACGAGGCCTACGGCTGGCACGTGCAGGTGGTCGAGGGCGGTGAGAACGTGACTGCCATCGAAGAGGCCGTCGAGGCTGCCAAGGCTGTCACCGACAAGCCGTCGATCATCGTCCTGCGCACCATCATCGGTTTCCCGGCCCCCACCATGATGAACACCGGTGCTGTTCACGGTGCCGCACTGGGCGACGAGGAGATCGCAAAGGTCAAGCAGGCACTCGATTTCGACCCCGCCAAGACGTTCGAGGTCACCGACGAGGTCATCGGCCACACCCGCAAGCTGCAGGAACGCGGCCGTAAGGCTCACGCCGAGTGGACCGTCGAATTCGACGCCTGGGCCGCGCGCGAGCCCGAGCGCAAGAAGCTACTGGATCGCCTGACCCAGGGCACGTTGCCCGAGAACTGGACCGACGTTCTGCCCACCTGGGAGCCCGGCAGCAAAGCCGTCGCGACACGTGCGGCGTCGGGCGAGGTCCTCAACGCCGTCGGACCTGTCCTCCCGGAGCTGTGGGGCGGCTCCGCCGACCTGGCCGGCAGCAACAACACCACGATGAAGGGTGCGAAGTCCTTCGGCCCCACGTCGATCTCCACCGACGACTGGGACGCCGAGCCGTACGGCCGCACGCTGCACTTCGGCATCCGTGAGCACGCGATGGGTGCCATCCTGTCCGGCATCGTCATGCACGGCCCGACCCGCGCATACGGCGGAACGTTCATGCAGTTCAGCGACTACATGCGGCCGGCAGTTCGACTCGCGTCGTTGATGGACATCGACCCCATCTACGTGTGGACGCACGACTCCATCGGCCTCGGCGAGGACGGACCGACGCACCAGCCGGTCGAGCATCTCGCGGCGCTGCGGGCGATTCCGAACCTGTCGGTGGTTCGCCCCGGTGACGCCAACGAAACCGCATTCGCATGGCAGGCAGTGCTGGCCAAGTCCAGCAGCAGCGGACCCGTCGGTCTCGCGCTGACGCGTCAGGGCATCCCGATTCTCGAGGGCACCAGCTACGAGGGCGTCTCGAAGGGTGGATACATTCTCGTCGAGTCGTCCAAGGCGACCCCGGACGTCGTCCTGATCGGCACCGGCTCCGAGCTGCAGTACGCCGTGGAGGCGCAGAAGCAGCTCGAGGCGCAGGGCATCGCCGCCCGCGTCGTCTCGATGCCGTGCGTCGAGTGGTTCGAGAGCCAGGATCAGAACTACCGCGATCAGGTGATCCCGCCCACCGTCAAGGCCCGGGTGTCGATCGAGGCCGGCATCGCGATGCCGTGGTGGAAGATCGTCGGTGGCTTCGGCGAGATCATCTCGCTCGAGCACTACGGCGAATCTGCCGACGCTGCAACACTTTTCCGCGAGTTCGGCTTCACGGCCGAGGCCGTCACCGCAGCCGCACAGCGCTCCATCACCAATGTGAAGGGATAATTCATGACCCAGAACAAGAATCTTGCAGAGCTCTCCGCCGCCGGCATCTCGGTATGGCTGGACGACCTGTCCCGCGACCGCATCCGCTCGGGCAACCTCCAGGACCTGATCGACACCAAGAGCGTCGTCGGAGTGACCACCAACCCGTCGATCTTCCAGGCAGCCCTGAGCACGGGCGAGGCCTACGACGAGCAGGTGACCAAGCTCGCCGGTGAAGGTGCCGACGTCGAGACCACGATCCGCACGGTCACCACGGACGACGTCCGGGAAGCATGCGACATCCTGATGCCTCAGTACGAGGCGAGTGCAGGCGTCGACGGCCGGGTGTCGATCGAGGTCGATCCCCGCATGGCCCACGACGCCGACAAGACGTACGAGCAGGCCGTCGAGCTGTGGAAGATCGTCGACCGCCCGAACCTGCTCATCAAGATTCCGGCCACCGAGGCCGGAATTCCCGCAATCGCCAAGGTGATCGGCGAGGGCATCAGCGTCAACGTCACGCTGATCTTCTCCGTCGAGCGCTACGAGCTGGTGATGAACGCGTACCTCGAGGGTCTCGAGAAGGCCCGTGCGGCCGGTCACGACCTCGACAAGATCCACTCGGTCGCGTCGTTCTTCGTCTCCCGCGTGGACAGCGAGATCGATTCCCGACTCGATGCGATCGGCACTCCCGATGCCGAGGCGCTCAAGGGCAAGGCCGCGCTGGCCAATGCTCGTCTCGCATACGTGGCGTACCAGCAGATCTTCGAGGTCGCTCCTCGGTTCCGCGAGCTCGTCGGCAGTGGCGCACGTCCGCAGCGTCCGCTGTGGGCCTCGACCGGCGTCAAGTCCGACGCCTACCCCGACACCATGTACGTCACCGAGCTCGTCTCGCCGAACACGGTGAACACGATGCCGGAGAAGACCATGGACGCGGTTGCCGATCACGGCGAGATCGTCGGCGACACGGTCTCGGGCAAGGGACCGGAATCCCAGGAGATCTTCGACCGCATCTCGGCACTCGGTATCGACATCTCCGATGTCTTCCTGACGTTGGAGAACGAAGGCGTCCAGAAGTTCGAGGCTGCCTGGAACGAGTTGCTCGAGGCCACCGGCGAACAGCTTCGCCAAGCAGGTCAGAAGAGCTGACCGACTGTGCCCACCGCAGAAACCGAACCTCTCCACTCCGCGGACTGGCGCAACCCTCTCCGCGACGCCCGAGACAAGCGGCTCCCCCGTATCGCGGGCCCGTGCAGCATGGTCATCTTCGGGGTGACCGGCGATCTCGCGCGTAAGAAGCTCATGCCTGCGGTGTACGACCTGGCGAACCGGGGGCTGCTACCCCCCGGTTTCGCCCTGGTCGGATTTGCCCGGCGGGAATGGCAGAACCAGGACTTCGCCAAGATCGTGCACGATTCCGTGCGCGATCACGCGCGAACACCGTTCAGCGAGGAGGTGTGGAACACCCTCGCCGAAGGATTCCGGTTCGTCCAAGGCTCCTTCGACGACGACGCCGCGTTCGACGAGCTGTCACGAACGCTGACCGAACTCGACGAGACCCGCGGCACCGGCGGGAATCACGCCTTCTATCTGTCCATTCCGCCGAGCGCGTTCCCGGTCGTCCTCGAGCAGCTGTCGCGCTCGGGCCTGGCGCAGAGCAAGGACGGCAACTGGAGACGCGTCGTCATCGAGAAGCCGTTCGGACACGATCTGCAGAGCGCGAAAGAGCTCAACGCGGTCGTGAACCGAGTGTTCCCCGAGGACACCGTGTTTCGCATCGACCACTATCTCGGCAAGGAGACGGTGCAGAACATCCTGGCACTGCGCTTCGCCAACCAGCTGTTCGATCCGATCTGGAATGCGCATTACGTCGACCACGTCCAGATCACGATGGCCGAGGACATCGGATTGGGCGGTCGCGCAGGGTATTACGACGGAATCGGCGCCGCCCGCGACGTCATCCAGAACCACCTTCTGCAGCTTCTCGCCATCACAGCGATGGAGGAGCCGGTGAGCTTCAACCCCAAGGAGCTGCAATCGGAGAAGATCAAGGTGCTCTCGGCCACCAAACTCGCCGAGCCACTCGATCGAACCTCGGCGCGCGGTCAGTATTCCGCGGGGTGGCAGGGCAGCCAGAAAGTGAAGGGCCTCAAGGAGGAAGAGGGCTTCGACTCCGAGTCGAACACCGAAACCTACGCCGCCATCACCCTGGAGGTGGATACGCGACGCTGGGGTGGGGTGCCGTTCTACCTTCGTACCGGCAAGGCACTCGGGCGTCGAGTCACCGAGATCGCGATGGTCTTCAAGCGCGCTCCACACCTGCCGTTCGACGCCACGATGACCGAGGAACTCGGTCAGAACGCGTTGGTGATCCGAGTCCAACCCGACGAGGGCGTGACGATGCGGTTCGGCTCCAAGGTGCCGGGATCGAGCATGCAGGTGCGCGACGTCAGCATGGACTTCAGCTACGGCCAGGCGTTCACCGAATCCTCGCCCGAGGCGTACGAACGCCTCATCCTCGACGTGCTGCTCGGTGAGCCGTCGCTGTTCCCGGTCAATGCCGAAGTGGAACTGTCGTGGAAGATCCTCGATCCCATTCTGGAATTCTGGGCTTCCGGCGGCACCGCGGAACCGTACGAAGCCGGTACCTGGGGGCCTTCCTCGGGTGACGAGATGATGCACCGCACCGGACGCGAATGGAGAAGACCGTGATTGTCGACATCCCCGCCACGACGACGGCCGAGGTCGGCAAGAAGTTGGTGGAGGTGCGCGAAGCAGGCGGTGCGGTGACCATCGGCCGGGTGCTGACACTGATCGTCGCCAGCCGTGATCCGGCCAAGGCCGAACGGGCGATCGACGCAGCGAACGAGGCCAGCCGCGAGCACCCGTGCCGCGTCATCGTGCTCATCCACGGAGACCGATCCGCCGAATCGAGCCTCGACGCACAGATCCGGGTGGGCGGAGACGCCGGTGCATCGGAGGTCGTCGTGTTGCGCCTGAACGGCGAACTCGCCGATCACGAACACAGTGTGGTGATCCCGTTCCTGCTGCCCGATACTCCGATCGTGGCGTGGTGGCCGGACGAGGCACCGACCGTTCCGGCGAAAGATCCGCTGGGGCGCTTGGCAATTCGGCGGATCACCGATGCCACGAACTCGCCCGACACCACGGCGACGATCAAGGGTCGGCTCAGCAGCTACACCGAGGGCGACACCGATCTCTCCTGGAGTCGCATCACGTACTGGCGCGGCCTGTTGGCCACCGCGCTCGACCAGGCTCCGTTCGAGGCGGTCGTCTCGGCCACGGTGTCCGGACTGGCCGAAGAACCCGCACTCGACATCCTGGCAGGTTGGCTGGCCGCCAAACTCGACGTGCCGGTCCACCGCCGTGCGGGTGAGCTGAAGGTGGAGCTGATCAGAGAGAACAGCAGCATCTCGCTGACGCGTCCGCAGACCGGCAAGACCGCAACCCTGCGACGCACCGGTCAGCCCGACGCGGAGGTCGCACTGGCGCGTCGCAACACGCGCGAGTGCCTCGCCGAGGAACTGCGCAGACTCGACACGGACGAGATCTACGAACTCGCCCTGCACGGACTGTCGAAAGTGAGCTATGAGTAAGACATCGGTACTCCAGTACTTGGACGCGCAGGCCCTGGTCGACGCTGCACGATCTCGCTTCGTCGACGTGGTCACGGCCGCGCAGGCCGAGCGCGGCTTCGCATCGGTGGTGCTCACCGGCGGCGGCACCGGAATCGCGCTGCTGCAAGCGCTACGTGAGGACTCCGGATCGATCGACTGGGGCAAAGTCGACATCTACTTCGGCGACGAACGCTTCCTACCCTCGGGTGATCCCGAACGCAACGAGGTCCAGGCCTCGGAGGCGCTGCTCGATCACGTCGATGTCCACCCGGATCGGGTGTTCCGGATGGCCGCATCGGACGGACCGCACGGAAGCGACCCCGAGGTGGCCGCGGCAACGTACGCACAGATCCTGCATTCCGGATCGGAGGGTGAGCCGACGCCCCGGTTCGACGTCCATCTCCTCGGTATGGGCGGCGAAGGCCATATCAATTCACTCTTCCCCCACACCGATGCAGTGCGTGAACAGCACCGCTTCGTCGTGGCGGTCGAGGACTCCCCCAAGCCCCCGCCGGTGCGCATCACACTGACACTGCCTGCGGTTCGCCGCGCACAGCACGTGTGGTTGCTCGTCTCGGGAGCGAACAAGGCCGACGCCGTCGCCGCTGCGGTGGGCGGAGCCGATTCCGACGACGTCCCGTCGGCAGGCGCGCTGGGCACCGAATCGACGGTCTGGTTCCTCGATGCCGGCGCAGCGTCCAAGCTGGACACCGTCTGATCCCACCCGACTAATCGGGGTCGGCAGCGTCGGGGTCACATCCCGGCCGCTCGCAGTCGTAGTCGCCGACGCCCCGGGCATATCCTGATATCGAACGACCGATCCGCCTACTGCTCCCGCGGTAGGCGGATCCGTCTCTCCAGGTATCGATCGAACTACTGCACTGCGTCATACCTCGTTGGACGCGATCGACCGACGACCGGTTCCTCGCCCCTCGTGCGTGGCTAACCGCTGTTGCGCAGCGCCGTCGCGAGACCGTTCATCGTCAGCAGAATTCCTCGCTTGACCCGTTCGTCGTCGTCACCGTTGCGGTATCGACGCAGCATCTCGACCTGCATCTGATTGAGCGGCTCCAGGTACGGGAAGCGATTGTGCACCGAGCGCTCCAGCGACGGGTTGTCTTCGAGCAGGCGACTGTGACCGGTGATCTTCAGGTACATCCGCACCGTCGTGGCATGTTCGGCTTCGATCATCCCGAAGATCCGCGCGCGCAGGTCTGCGTCGGGAACCAACTCCGCGTACCGAGCCGCGATGCCCAGATCCGATTTGGCCATGACCTGCGCGAGGTTGGACAGAACGGTCTGGAAGAACGGCCACTTTCGGTACAGCTCGGTCAGCACCTCGAGCTTGGAATCGTCGTCGCCGACCCACTCCTCGAATGCCGAACCGGTGCCGTACCAGCCGGGCAGCATCACCCGGCACTGACTCCACGACATCACCCAAGGAATGGCACGCAGGTCGTACACCGAGTTCGTCGGCTTTCTCGATGCCGGACGGGAGCCGATGTTCAGCTCACCGACCTCGGCGACCGGTGTGGACGTTCGGAAGTACTCGACGAAACCGGGCTCCTCGTGCACCAGCCGGCCGTAGGCCGCACGCGCCTTCGCGGCGAGGTCGTCCAGGATGTCGTATGCGGCTTCTGCGCCGTCTCCGAGACCCTCCACATCCAGCAGAGTCGATTCGAGAGTTCCCGCGACCAGAGACTCGAGATTTCGGCGCGCCATGGACGGCTCGGCGTATTTAGCCGCGATGATCTCGCCCTGCTCGGTGAGCCGCAACGAACCCTGTACCACTCCGGGCGGCTGCGCCAGGATCGCGTCGTAGCTGGGACCGCCGCCGCGGCCGACCGTACCGCCGCGACCGTGGAAGAGCCGCAAGCGAATACCCGTCTTGCGTGAGGCCTCGAGTAGATCCAACTCGGCGCGGTACAGCGCCCAGTTCGCCGCGAGGTATCCACCGTCCTTGTTCGAGTCCGAATACCCCAGCATGACTTCCTGGTTCATGCCGCGCCCGGCTACCAGCGCGCGGTAGATCGGAACGTCGAGCGTGGCGAGCAGGGTCGCGGCGCCCTGCTGCAGATCCTCGATGGTCTCGAACAGTGGCACGACACCCACTGTCGACGTCGGTGCCGAGCCGTCGGTGCCGGGGTCGAAGATTCCTGCTTCCTTGAGCAGCAACGCCGCTTCGAGCATGTCACTGACCGACTGACACATGCTGATGATGTAGTTCTGGATGGTGTCGGGGCCGAGGTGATCGATGGCCTCTTTGGCGGCCCTGACGATGCCCAGTTCCTTGGTGGCGAGTTCACTGAGCTGCGCGTTGGGGCCGACGAGCGGCCGCCTGGTCGCAAGTTCCTGCGACAGAACCGAGACCCGCTCGTCCTCCCCGAGGGACATGTAATCGGAGTGGACACCGGCCCAGGCCAACAGCTCGGCGACCACCTCTTCGTGGGTCTCGGAGTTCTGCCTCATGTCCAACGCCTGCAGATGGAATCCGAACGTCTCGACCGACTGCCGAAGCCGCAGCAGACGATCGTCGGCGATCAATGCATCCCCGTCGGCGCGTAGAGCCCGATCGATCACGTCGAGGTCGTCGAGAACGTCTTGCGGACCGGCGTACTTCTCCGCACCTAGGTCGATCCCGGAGACCGGCACCGCGTCGAGCACAGCCCGGGCGGTGGCCGTGAGCCGCGCCCGGATACCGGCGACGGCGACGCGATACGGCTCGTCCGATCGACGGTCGTCCGGCTCGGTCGATGCGCCGGCCAGAGCCTCGAGATCCTCGGTGACATCCACCAGACGCGCGGACATCGACAATTCCTTCTCCAGCGCGACCAATTCGTCGAGGTAATGCTCGAACGCCACGTATCCCGCTTGATGGGTCGCGGTGTGGACCACCTCTGCGGTCACGTTCGGATTGCCGTCGCGGTCGCCGCCGATCCAGGAACCGGGCCGGAGAATGGGGCGCGGCAGTAGATCCTCCTCGGGCCACCGTGCCCGCAGCGCTGCCCGCACGTCGGCGTTCAACGCCGGCATGACATCGAACAGGGAGGACTCGAAATACCGGAGGCCGACCTCGATCTCGTCCTGAATCCTCAACCGTGACAACCGAATCAGAGCCGTCTCCCACAGGGTCAGTACCTGCCTGCGGATCTGTACGTCGATGGCGGCCAGTTCCTTCGCCGCAGTGGCGGCCTTGCCCTCACGTGCCGCAGCGGCGACATCGCGGCGCCGCATCAGCTCGGTGATTTTCGACTGCACATCGAACACGGTGCGTCGACGTGTTTCGGTGGGGTGCGCGGTGATCACCGGCGCGACCAACGCATCCGTCAGGGCCGCGGCCACCTGCTCGCGCGACGGTGCTGCGGCATCGATCTTGAGCCAGGTGGCGTCGAGACTGCTGTCCTGTGGCGGGTCCTCGCGGTCGAGGTGAATCGCTCGACGACGTTCGCGGTGTAGATCCTCGGCAAGATTGGCCAGCAGCGAGAAGTGACTGAACGCGCGAATCAGTGGAACTGCCTGTGCCACTTCGACGTCGGTGTAACGTCCGACGGAATCGTCGCGTTCTATCTCCGACCTGCGTACCGCGAAGGATTCGACGCGAGCCGACTCGATCAGCTCGAAGACGTCGTCGCCCTCGTGCTCGCGAATGATCTCACCCAGGATGCCGCCGAGATAGCGGATGTCCTCACGGAGAGGCTCTGTCAACTCCCGACCCTGAGCTGTCGGTGGGACGAAGGCTGGGGAACCGACTGACTCGTAGGAGGATTCGCTCATCCACCCAGTATCGTCGCTCCGTCACCAACTCGCACTCGGAGCCGAATCCGATCAGGTGTACTTGATCTCCAGGCCGATACCGAGGATGGCGATGAGCCAGATGATGCCGGTGAAGACCGTGAGGCGATCGAGGTTCTTCTCGACGACGGTGGAACCGGAGAGGCTGGACTGCACTCCGCCACCGAACAGGCTGGACAATCCGCCGCCCTTGCCGCGATGCAGCAGGATCAGCAAGATCAGTGCCAGGCTGGTGACGACCAGCAGAATATCCAGAAACAGATCCATGTCCACCTCAAACTCGATTCGATGCCTTCAGCAGCCTACCTGGCCCCGCGAACGGCTTCGGACACCCCGCCGAAGCGAGGTGTCCGAAAACCGTCCGATACAGCGTTGCCGATGGCCGATCAGGGCAGGGGTCCACCTGCGGCGATGGCCGACAACGTGGCGAACTCGTCCGCCTTGAGCGAAGCGCCACCGACGAGGGCACCGTCGACGTCGGGCTGTCCGACGATCTCACCGACGTTCTTCGCGTTGACCGAGCCGCCGTACAGCACGCGCACGCCCGCGGCGACCTCGTCCGAGGACAGCGCCTTCAATTCCTCACGAATGGCACCGCACACTTCCTGAGCGTCCGACGCCGACGCGACCCGGCCGGTACCGATGGCCCATACCGGCTCGTAGGCGATGACGACCTTGGAGATGTCGTCGGCCGACAGTCCTTCGAGTGACCCTCGCAGCTGTGCCACGTTGTAGGCCACGTGCTCGCCGGCCTCACGGATGTTCAGACCCTCGCCGATGCACACGATCGGAGTGAGGCCGTTCTTCAGGGCCGCCTTCGTCTTGGCGAGCACGACGGCGTCGTCCTCGCTGTGCAGCGTGCGTCGCTCGGAGTGACCGACGACGACGAAGGTGCACCCCAGCTTGGCCAGCATCGATCCGCTGATCTCGCCGGTGAAGGCACCCTTGTCCTCGGACGAGACGTCCTGCGCACCGTAGGTGAGCAGCAGTTTGTCGCCCTCGACCAGGGTCTGCACGCTGCGGATGTCGGTGAACGGCGGGATCACCGTCACGTCGACCTTGTCGAAGTACTTCTCGGGCAACGAGAATGCGATCTTCTGCACCAGCGAGATGGCCTCGAGGTGGTTGAGGTTCATCTTCCAGTTGCCCGCGATGAGCGGCTTACGTGCCATGCGTTACGCCTCCAGGACGGATAGGCCGGGGAGCTGCTTGCCTTCGAGGTATTCGAGGGATGCACCGCCGCCGGTGGAGATGTGCGAGAAACCGTCGTCGGGCAGTCCGAGGGTGCGTACCGCAGCGGCCGAGTCGCCGCCACCGACGACGCTGAACGCGCCCTTCTCGGTGGCTCCGATGATCGCTTCGGCGATGCCCTTGGTGCCGGCCGAGAACTTGTCGAACTCGAACACTCCGGCCGGTCCGTTCCAGAAGACGGTCTTGGCATTCGAGAGAACGACGGCGAAGCGGCTGACCGAATCGGGTCCGATGTCGAGGCCCATCCAGCCGTCCGGAATCTCGGATGCCTTCACGGTCTTCGCCTCGGCGTCCGCCGCGAACTTGTCTCCGACGACGATGTCGACGGGCAGGTGGATCACGTCACCGAAACGCTCGAGCAGGTCCTTGCAGACCCCGATCTGATCCTCCTGCAACAACGAGTTGCCGACCGAATATCCCTGCGCGGCAAGGAAAGTGAACGCCATGCCGCCGCCGATGACCAGGGTGTCGACCTTGGGGGCCAACGCCTCGATGACGCCGAGCTTGTCCGAGACCTTGGAGCCGCCGAGCACCACCGCGTACGGACGCGCGGCGTCCTCGGTGAGCTTGGCCAGTACCTCGACCTCGGCCGCGACGAGAGTGCCCGCGTAGTGGGGCAGCAACTGCGCCACGTCGTAGACCGATGCCTGCTTGCGGTGCACGACGCCGAATCCGTCGGAGACGAAGGCCGCGTCGTCGCCGGCCAGAGCAACGAGCTCACGAGCCAGAGCAGCTCGCTCGGATTCGTCCTTGCTGGTCTCGCGCGGATCGAAGCGAATGTTCTCGAGCAGCAGCACGTCGCCGTCGGTCAGACCCTCGGCCCGAGCCTCGGCGTCCTGACCCACCACGTCGCCCGCGAGCTGAACGTGGCGTCCGAGCAGTTCGCCGAGCTTCGCTGCGACCGGAGCCAGGCTGTACTTCGCGTCGGGCTTGCCGTCGGGACGACCGAGGTGCGCGGTCACGATGACTTTGGCACCCGCCTCGACCAGTGCCCGGAGAGTCGGGATCGACGCCTGGATGCGGCCGGGGTCGGTGATCGTGCCGTCCTCGAGCGGGACATTGAAGTCCGATCGCACGAGGACGCCACGGCCTTCGACACCGGCATCGAGCAGATCCTGCAGTGTCTTGACAGCCATCGGTGTCAGAGGGACTTGCCGACGAGACCGATGAGGTCGGCGAGGCGGTTGGAGTAGCCCCACTCGTTGTCGTACCAGGAGACGATCTTGACCTGATCGTCGATGACCTTCGTCAGCGGCGCATCGAAGATCGACGAGTGCGGGTCGGTGACGATGTCCGAGGAGACGATCGGATCGGTGTTGTACTTCAGGATGCCCTTGAGGGGGCCCTCGGCTGCGGCCTTCATGGCGGCGTTGATGTCGTCGGCGCTTGCCTTCTTCTTCAACAGCGCAGTCAGGTCGGTGACCGAGCCGGTGGGGATCGGTACCCGAAGCGCGTAGCCGTCGAGCTTGCCGAGCAGCTGCGGGAGAACCAGGCCGATGGCCTTGGCCGCGCCGGTGCCGGTCGGGACCACGTTCAGGGCTGCAGCGCGGGCGCGACGCAGGTCGCTGTGCGGGCCGTCCTGCAGGTTCTGGTCCTGCGTGTACGCGTGAATGGTGGTCATCAGACCCGAGACGATGCCGAACTCGTCGTCGAGAACCTTGGCGATGGGGCCGAGGCAGTTGGTGGTGCACGACGCGTTGGAGATGATGTTCTGGCTGCCGTCGTACTTGTCGTCGTTGACGCCCATCACGATGGTGATGTCCTCGCCCTTGGCGGGCGCGGAGATGATGACCTTCTTGGCACCGGCATCGATGTGGCCCTGTGCCTTGGCAGCGTCGGTGAAGATGCCGGTGGACTCGACGACGACGTCGACACCCAGGTCACCCCACGGAAGTGCGGACGGGCCCTCACGCAGCGACAGCGCCTTGATCTTCTGGCCACCGACGACGATGGTGTCCTCGCCCTCGAGCGAGACATCGTGCGGCAAGCGACCCAGGATCGAGTCGTACTTGAGCAGGTGTGCGAGCGATGCGTTGTCGGTCAGGTCGTTGACAGCAACGATTTCGATGTCGGTGGTACCGAGCGCCTTCTGCGCATCGACAGCCCTGAAGAAGTTACGCCCGATGCGGCCGAAGCCGTTGACGCCTACCCGGATCGTCACTGTTCGCTCCTAAAAGTTGTGAAAACAGATGTCTGATTGTGCCTGCGTGCGGGGTGCCACACGCGGTTCCCACCCTAGTGTGCGCGCAGGCAGAGCGCGCGCATCACGTGATCGGGCCGGTCATGCCTCGTCGAGCAACTCGGCGGTGACGGCGGACTCGGTGTCCGGAATTCCGGTTTCCTTCGCCTTGCGGTCGGCCATGGACAGCAGGCGTCGAATTCGGCCTGCCACAGCGTCCTTGGTCATCGGCGGGTCGGCCAACTGGCCGAGTTCCTCGAGCGACGCCTGGCGATGCTGTACCCGGAGCGAGCCCGCGGCGGCCAGATGATCCGGCACGTCCTCGCCGAGGATGTGCAGGGCCCGCTCGACGCGCGCTGCGGCGGCGACGGCGGCCCTGGCCGAGCGGCGCAGGTTGGCGTCGTCGAAGTTGGCGAGCCGGTTCGCGGTGGCCCTGACCTCGCGTCGCATCCGTCGTTCTTCCCAGATGAGCCGGGTGTCCTGTGCGCCCATGCGGGTGAGCAGTGCCCCGATCGCCTCGCCGTCGCGGACGACCACTCGATCGGTGCCGCGGACCTCGCGTGCCTTGGCGGCCACGCCGAGGCGTCGAGCGGCTCCGACGAGCGCGAGAGCTGCCTCGGGACCCGGGCAGCTGATCTCCAGAGCCGAGGATCGACCCGGTTCGGTGAGTGAACCGTGCGCCAGGAATGCGCCCCGCCATGCCGCCTCGGAGTCCCCCACCGTGCCGCCGACCACCTGGGCGGGCAGGCCGCGAACCGGGCGACCGCGCAGGTCCAACAGGCCGGTCTGCCGCGCCAGTGCCTCGCCGTCCTTGGCCACGCGCACCACGTAGCGAGAGGTCTTGCGGAGCCCGCCTGCTCCGAGCATGTGCACGTCGGAGGAGTAGCCGTACAGCTCGAAGATCTCCCGACGCAGCCGTCTCGCAATGGACCCGAGATCCACCTCTGCCTCGACCACCACGCGGCCTGCCACGATGTGCAATCCGCCGGCGAATCGCAGGAGTGCGGACACCTCGGCCTTGCGGCAACTGACCTGACTGACGGTGAGCCTGCTCAGCTCGTCCTTGACCTCCGCTGTCATGGCCACGAAGTGATCCCCTCTCTGCGTGCGGTAGTCGGTGCGGTGCCGTCGGTGGACGACACGATGGATCCGAGCCCCGCAGCAAGCTTGCCGTAATGATGTGCGTGGGTGCCGTTTTCGGCAACGTCGACGTAGACGACCTCGGCACCGAGCCGGGCCGCTGCCCGCGCCACGTGCTCGCGGTTGCTGCCTTCCGGGACCGAGGCGGAATCGACCAACACGTAGTCGATTCCCAAATCCGGTGCGTGTTGGGAGAGTACGTGGACATGGCGCTCGGCGGAGAATCCGGTGGTCTCCCCCAGCTCCGGTGCCAGGTTCAACACCAGTACCTTCGGCGCGCTCGTGCGAGCGAGCGCGGCGAGCTGATCGGGCACCAACACGTGCGGGATGACGCTGGAGAACCACGATCCCGGTCCGAGCACCACGAGGTCGGCCTTATCGATCGCAGCGAGTGCATCCGCCGAGGCAGGCGGTTCGGGTGGCAACAGTCGAACGCGGCGAACCTTGCCAGGAGTCGTCGCCACCGCAACCTGTCCGCGAATGACGCGGCTCACACGTGGGTCGTCCTCCAGACCGGAGACATCGGCCTCGATGTCGAGTGCGATCGGCGACATCGGAAGCACCCGTCCGTCGATTCCGAGCATCCGCACCATCTCGTCGAGTGCGGCGATCGGATCGCCCAGTACCTCGGTGAGGCCGGCGAGGATGAGGTTGCCCACCGAATGCCCGGCCAGAGCGCCCGTGCCGCCGAAGCGGTGCTGCAGGACGTCCGTCCAGAGCTGCGTCCTCTCGTCCGATCGTGCCAGCGCAGCCAGTGCCATGCGCAGGTCTCCGGGCGGAATGACGCCGAGCTCGGCCCGCAGACGCCCCGAGGATCCCCCGTCGTCGGCGACCGTGACGATGGCGGTGACGTCGGGACCGAGCAGCCGGGCCGCCGACAGCGTGGCGTACAGGCCGTGCCCGCCGCCGAGCGCGACGATCCTGGGGCCCGCTGTCGGTACTTCGGTGTCGACCTCGCTCATTCGCGACCCAGATCCCGATGCAGCACGCGCACCGACACATCACCCTGGTCGGCGAGAATTGCCGCCAGTGCCTCGGTCATCGCGACACTTCGATGCTTCCCTCCGGTGCAGCCAACGGCCACCGTCATGTACCTCTTGCCTTCCCGCACGTATCCCTCGATGGTCAGATTCAGCAGGTGCGTGTACGTCTGCAGGTAATCGCGTGCCCCGTCCTGCCCCAACACGTAGTCGCGAACGTCCGCGTCCTGGCCGGTATGTTCGCGCAGCTCGGGCACCCAATGTGGGTTGGGCAGAAAGCGCACGTCGCAGACCAGGTCGGCGTCCATCGGCAGGCCGTACTTGAAGCCGAACGACTGCACGGTGACGCCCACTCCGGTGGTCTCGGCCGCGCCGAACACCGTCTCGATCTTGCGCCGGAGTTGATGCACGGACAGGGACGTGGTGTCCACCGTGAGATCCGCAGCTGCCTTGACCTGAGCGAGTCGCAACCGTTCGGCGGTGATGCCCTCGGTCAGCGTTCCGTCCTGACCGTCGTTCTGCAGGGGATGGCTACGCCGGTTGGACTCGAATCGACGGATCAGCACGGCGTCGGACGCATCCAGGAAGAGCACTCTGTTGCGCACGCCCTTGGAGTCGAGTTCTTTCACCACCCAGCCCAGATCGCCGGTGAACAGGCGGCTTCGGACGTCCATCACCAGTGCCAGTCGCTCGATTCTGGGCTTGGACTCGCGTCCGAGATCGACCATCTTGGAGATGAGCTCCGGCGGTAGATTGTCGGCGACGTACCAGCCGAGATCCTCGAGAATCTTGGCCGCAGTGCGCAATCCTGCACCGGACACCCCGGTGACCAACGCCACCTCGATCTCGTCGTGCTGCGACTCCCCCTCGATGGACTGCTCGAGGTGTTCTTCGGACGGTGGATGTCTCTGTGTCTGGTGTTCGCTCACTACGAAGCCTGTCCCGCCGATTCCACACGCGGTGCGATCGCATGTTCCGCCGTGTTCTCGCCCGATGTCGTTGCACTTGCGTTGCCATCATCGCCTACATCGGCGTCGTCCGTGTCGGAACCCAGCGCGGCCAGCACCGACTTGGCCGTGGTCTCTCCGATTCCCGGAACCTCGACGATCTCCGCGACCGTTGCACGCTTGAGGTTGGCTACCGAACCGAAGTGTGCCACCAACGCTGTTCGACGCGACTCACCGAGTCCGCGAACCGAATCGAGGGCCGACGCCGTCATCCGCCGTGATCGCTTGCTGCGATGGAACGTGATCGCAAACCGGTGCGCTTCGTCTCGGACCCGTTGCAGCAGATAGAGCGATTCGCTCGTGCGCGGCAGGATGACCGGATCCTCCTCCCCCGGAACCCATACCTCCTCGAGACGCTTCGCCAGACCGACCACAGCGACGTCGGTCACGCCGAGCTCGTCCAGTACCGCTGCGGCGGCGGCCACCTGAGGGGCACCGCCGTCGACGACGAACAGGTTGGGTGGATACGCGAATTTTCGCGGTCTGCCGGTCTGCGGATCCAAGGCCGCTTCGGGGGCCAGATCGCCCCCTGTTCCCTCGGCCGTACCGTCGGCCGAATGTCGCAAAAATCGGCGACGAGTCACCTCGGCGATGCTCGCCACGTCGTCGGAATGCCCGTCGCCTGCCGCTTCCTTGATCGCGTAGTGGCGGTAGTCGCTCTTGCGGGGCAGTCCGTCCTCGAAGACGACGAGCGAGGCCACCACGTCGGTTCCCTGCACGTGGGAGATGTCGATGCACTCGATGCGCAGTGGTGCGGAATCCAGATCCAGCGCCTCCTGAATACCCTGCAGCGCAGCCGATCTGGACGTGAAGTCGCCTGCACGCTTGAGCTTGTGCTGCTGCAGGGCCTCCTTGGCGTTGCGCTCGACGGTCTCGGCCAACGCCTTCTTGTCGCCGCGTTGCGGAACTCGCAAGGTCACGTTCGAGCCCCGGAGTTCACTGAGCCAGACCTGAACCTCGTCGGCGTTGTCCGGCAGGACCGGAACCAGTACTTCCCTCGGGACGGCATTGGATCCACCGTCGTCGCCGCCCGGTGCCTGTGCGGACAGGGCTGCCTGCTCGCCGTAGAACTGCGTCAGGAACTGTTCGACCAGGGCGGGCAGATCGGCCTCGTCCTGGCGTTCGATCACCTCGCCTGCCTTCTCCACCACCCAGCCGCGTTGCCCTCGCACACGGCCGCCGCGGACGTGGAATACCTGAACTGCCGCTTCCAGGGCATCGGTGGCGAAGGCGACGAGATCGGCGTCGGTGCCGTCGCCGAGCACCACCGCCTGCTTCTCCAGTGCTCGACGCAGCGCACCGACGTCGTCTCGCAGACGCGCGGCGGTCTCGAAATCGAGGTCCTCGGACGCAGCCTGCATCTTCTTCTCGAGCTGACGAACGAGCTTGTCCGTCTTACCGGCCAGGAAGTCACAGAAGTCCTCGACGGTGCGCCGATGCTCGTCGGCGCTGACTCGGCCGACACACGGTGCCGAGCACTTGTCGATGTAACCCAGCAGGCAGGGCCTGCCGATCTGATTGTGGCGCTTCAACACTCCGGTCGAGCACGTGCGGGCGGGGAACACCCTCAACAGAAGATCCAGCGTCTCCCGAATCGCCCACGCGTGCGCGTAGGGGCCGAAATACCGCACGCCCTTGCGCCTCGGTCCGCGGTAGACGAACAACCGCGGGAATTCCTCGTTCATCGTCACCGCGAGCATCGGGTAGCTCTTGTCGTCGCGATATCGGACGTTGAACCGTGGATCGAACTCCTTGATCCAGTTGTACTCGAGCTGCAGAGCCTCGACTTCGGTGGTCACCACCGTCCACTCCACCGAAGCCGCGGTGGTGACCATCTGGCGAGTGCGAGGATGCAGCGAGGCGATGTCTGCGAAGTAGGAATTGAGCCGACTGCGGAGGCTTTTGGCCTTTCCTACGTAGACGACGCGACCGTGCGGATCGCGAAATTTGTACACCCCCGGCTCCACCGGGATGGTTCCGGTGGCCGGGCGGTAGGTAGCGGGGTCGGACACGGCAACCACGTTAGCCGTCGGGTCCGACGTTCTCCGCATCCGCAGCTCAGCTGTGGTGCGGAGGTCCGACGTCAGTCCCGATCGACCTCGATGTCCGGAACGGAGGCGGCGGGCGCGTACTTACGCTCGAGTGTGCGGAACTGTCTCACCGCCGCGACCGCGTGGTCACGATCGTTGGACTGGATGGCCATCACGTTGATGAACTCGTCGTCGGGAATGTCGACTCTGGCCCACATGGCTCCGTCCGGGAAGGACAGGCCACGCACCAGATCCCATTCGATGAGACGCTCCGACAACAGGTTCCGTACCGCGACACCGGCCGGCCCGACGCGAATGCGCGGGCGCGTCAGCACTAGCGCCAGGCCTCCCAGAAGGACTCCGATTCCCGCCATCGCGAGCTGGTCGGCGGTTCTGAAGTACACCCCGGTCGGCGACACTCGCAGCAGGACGGCGACGGTCGAGTGCGCCACCACGAGCAGTACCGCGGTCGCGATGGCGTAGCGGGCCGACTTACGCGACTTCACCACCATGTCCCACTCGGCGGACGGTGCGCTGCCGGTCACGTGAACTCCTGATTCGTCCAGGGTTGGCGGAGGTGCTTGAGAGTCAGCGCCGTGTCGATCGCGGCCGCCGTGGCCTGTGCGCCCTTGTCCTCGAACGAACCGGGCAGTCCGGCGCGATCGAGCGCCTGCTGCTCGTCGTTGGTGGTGAGCACGCCGTTGGTGACCGGAGTGCCCTCGTCGAGCGAGACACGCGTCAGCCCGGCCGTCACGGCGTCGCACACGTACTCGAAATGTGGTGTGCCGCCACGGATGACGACGCCGAGAGCGACGACGGCGTCGTGGTTGCGGGCCAGCGCCTGCGCGACGACGGGCAGTTCGATGGCTCCGGCGACACGGATGACCGTGACGTCCTCGATCCCCGCCGACTCGGCTTTGCGAAGTGCACCGTCGAGCAACGCCTGGGAGATCTTCTGGTGCCATTGACCGGCCACGATCGCCAGCTTGAGATCACTCGCGCCTGCCAGCTGCAGGGTGGGTTCGCCTTCGCCGCTCATGATGTGGCCCCATTCTCGTGGGCGGGAGTGGAGCCTGCGGAATGACCATTTTCGAAGTCGTCGAGCCCGGTGAGGTCGTGGCCCATGCGGTCGCGCTTGGTGCGCAGGTAGGTGAGGTTCTCGGCGTTGGCGCGCAACGGCATCGGCACTCGCTCGGTCACGTGCAGTCCGTAGCCGTCGAGTCCCACTCGTTTGGCGGGGTTGTTGGTCAGCAGCCGCATCGAGGACACGCCGAGGTCGACGAGGATCTGGGCACCGATTCCGTAGTCGCGCGAGTCGGCGGGGAGTCCGAGCTGCAGGTTGGCGTCGACGGTGTCGGAGCCTGCGTCCTGGAGTTGGTAGGCCTGGAGCTTGTGCAGCAGACCGATGCCGCGACCTTCGTGTCCGCGCATGTACAGCACGATGCCGCGGTCCTCGGCGGCGACCATTTCCAGCGCCGCGTCCAGCTGTGGTCCGCAGTCGCAGCGCAGTGATCCGAACACGTCGCCGGTGAGGCATTCGGAGTGCACTCGAACGAGCACGTCGTTGCCGTCTCCGTCGGGGCCCGCGATGTCGCCGCGCACGAGCGCGACGTGCTCGACCTCGTCGTAGATGCTCTGGTAGCCGACGGCGCGGAAGGTGCCGTGGCTGGTGGGGATTCGGGCGTCGGCGACGCGGACGACGTGCTTCTCGTGCTTGCGACGCCAGGCGATGAGGTCGGCGATGGAGATGAGAGCGAGGTCGTGTTCGTCGGCGAAGACGCGCAGTTCGTCGGTCTGGGCCATCGCGCCCTCGTCCTTCTGACTGACGATTTCGCAGATGACGCCTGCAGGCCTCAGGTCTGCCATGCGCGCGAGGTCGACGGCCGCCTCGGTGTGGCCGGGGCGACGCAGCACTCCGCCGTCCTTGGCGCGCAGGGGTACGACGTGGCCCGGCCGGGTGAAGTCGTTGGCTCCGGTGTCGGGATCGGCGAGCAGTCGCATGGTGGCCGCCCGGTCGGAGGCCGAGATTCCGGTGCCGATGCCTTCGCGGGCGTCGACGGTGACGGTGTACGCGGTGCCGTGCTTGTCCTGATTGGTGGCGAACATCGGTGGCAGGCCGAGCCGGTCGCAGTCCTCACCGGAGAGCGGAACGCAGAGGTAACCGGAGGTGTAGCGGACCATGAAGGCGACCAGTTCCGGGGTGGCCTTCTCGGCGGCGAAGATGAGGTCGCCTTCGTTCTCGCGGTCCTCGTCGTCGACGACCACCACTGCTTTGCCCGCAGCGATGTCCGCAACTGCGCGCTCGATACTGTCGAACCTGGTCACCACGGTGTGCTCCATACGTCTCGGGCCTGGCTCAGCGCCCTGGAAATTCTCCGATGCACCATCGATTGCGTGCACGTCAACAGTACTTACTGTGCGTCGATCGTCTGCAGCCGCTCCACGTACTTGGCGATGACGTCGACTTCCAGGTTGACCGGCGTTCCGACCTCGGCCGTGCCGAGAGTGGTCAGGTCGAGGGTGGTGGGGATCAGGGAGATCTCGAACCAGTGCGCACCGTCGTCGGTGCCGAGTCCGGAGACGGTGAGCGAGACGCCGTCGACGGTGATCGAGCCCTTCTCCACGACGTAGCGTGCGACCGAGGTGGGCAGTGCGATGCGTACGACCGTCCAGTTCTCCGACGGGGACCGGCTAATGATGGTCCCGGTGCCGTCCACATGGCCCTGCACCAGGTGCCCACCGAGACGGCTGCCGAGCGCGGCTGCCCGCTCGAGGTTGACG
This sequence comes from Rhodococcus cerastii, assembly GCF_033042195.1. Classification (NCBI taxonomy): domain Bacteria; kingdom Bacillati; phylum Actinomycetota; class Actinomycetes; order Mycobacteriales; family Nocardiaceae; genus Rhodococcus; species Rhodococcus cerastii. Next base: position 86,956 of record NZ_JAWLKF010000005.1, on the reverse strand, counting down.
CGGCTGCCCACATCGAGGGTGCCGAGGCTCGAGCGGTTCAGAGTTTCCTGCATGACGTCGGCGGTGAATCCGCCGTCGGGCAGCACCTCGACGACGGTCAGGCAGACGCCGTTCACCGCGATGGAGTCGCCGTGGCCTGCATCCGAGGTCACCACCGGTCCGCGGACGGTGAACCGCGCGGCGTCGGGAAGTTCGTCCTTGGCCACGATCTCGCCGAGCTCTTCGACAATTCCGGTGAACATCTACTTCGCTCCTTCGGGCACGACGCCGATCAGAATGTCGTTGCCGATCATGGTGACTGTCTCCGTGCGGAACCGAATTGCGTCGGCAATTGTTCCGATACCCGCATTCTCCACCGCTGCGGGCCCGCTGCCCAACACGGCCGGCGCGACGTACGCCACGACGCGGTCCACGAGCCCGGCGGCGAGGAACGCCCCGGCCAACGTCGGACCGCCTTCGAGCTGGATGTCGGTGTGCTCGTGCAGAGCATCGATGACGGCGGCGGGATCGTGTGTGTCCAGGAACACGGTGGGTGCGTCGGATCCACGGATTGCCGCGGTCGGGGGTGTCGGCCGCGATCCGACGACAACGCGCACCGGTTGGTGGGGTGCGAGGGTTCCGTCGGGACGTCGTGCGGTCAGGCGCGGGTCGTCGGCCAGTACGGTGCCGGTTCCCACCACGATGGCGTCGAGCTTGGCCCGTTCGGCGTGGACGTGCGCCCGGGACTGCGGTCCGGTGATCCACTGGCTCGTGCCGTCCGCCGCCGCGCTACGGCCGTCCAGGGTGGCGGCATACTTCCACGTCACGTGCGGCCGCCCGGTGCGTTGCTTGTGCAACCAGGCTCGCAGCGGACCCTGCCGCACCTCGGTCTCGCCGGTCCCCTGTTCGACGCGAATGCCCGCCGCGCGCAGGGTGTCTCCGCCGCCCGATGCGAGCGGATTCGGATCTGCGACGGCATGCACGACTGCGGCGATGCCCGCCGCGATCAGGGCCTGTGAGCACGGTCCGGTGCGGCCGGTGTGGTTGCAGGGTTCGAGGGTCACCACCGCGGTACCGCCGCGAGCTCGGTCCCCGGCCTCGGCCAGCGCGACGATCTCGGCGTGTGGTCCGCCGGGCGGGCGAGTCGAACCGATGCCGACGACGATGCCGTCGGCATCGAGGATCACCGCGCCGACCGGGGGGTTGGGACTGCTGATGCCCCGGGCGGCTTCGGATGCCTCGACGGCGAGGGCCATGGCGTCCGCGACGGACAGTGTTGCGCCCTGGCCGTTCATTACGACAGGTGATGTGATGCGCGGGCGGCGCGGGCACGGAGGTCGCGCACGGCGACCGCGGGGTCGGCGGTGTTGTAGACGGCCGATCCGGCCACGAAACAGTCGATTCCGGCCTCCGCGGCCTGCTCGATCGTATCGGAGTTGATGCCGCCGTCGATTTCCACTATCAGCCGGAGATCACCGGAATCGACAAGTGCCCGAACAGCTTTCGCCTTGGAGAGCACCTCGGGCATGAACGACTGTCCGCCGAAGCCCGGCTCCACGCTCATCACCAGCAGGGTGTCGAAGTCGCGCAGGATCTCCAGGTACGGCTCGATGGGTGTTCCCGGCTTGACGGACAGGCCTGCTTTCGCGCCCGCGGCGCGGATGTCGCGTGCCACTGCGGACGGGTCGTCGGTTGCCTCGGCGTGGAAGGTGACGTTGTACGCCCCGGCCTCGGCGTAGGGCGGAGCCCAGCGGGCCGGGTCCTCGATCATCAGGTGGCAGTCGAGGGGGATGTTCGTCGCCTTCAGCAAGCTCTCCACGACCGGCAGACCCAGGGTGAGGTTCGGCACGAAGTGCGCGTCCATGACGTCGACGTGCAGCCAGTCGGCTCCGGCCACCGCCTCGGCTTCGGCAGCCAGACGAGCGAAATCAGCGGACAGGATCGAGGGGGCAATCATCGGGGAAACCACGATTGACGAGCCTAGCCCAGCCGGTATCGTTCGCCCATGACCACCATGGATTACGCGGCGACGGTGATCGCCGAGTTGCCCGAGGTCACCGAGGGTGTTCGGTACGGCCATCCGGCATGGTCGGTGGGCAAGAACGTCTTCGCGTGGATTCGGCCGTTCAGCAAGGCCGATCTGAAGCGGTTCGGCAGCGAGATTCCGCCCAGCGGGCCGATCCTCGCGGTCCGCACCGCTGATCCGAACGAAAAGGAAGCCATCCTCGCCGCCCACCCGCGGGCGTGCTTCACCATCCCGCATTTCGACGGGTTCGCCGCCGTTCTGGTCGACATCGACAACACCGGCGACGACGAACTGCGAGAACTGATCGTCGACGGCTGGCTGGTCTACGCCCCGAAGGATGTGGCCGAGACGTTCCTGGCCGGCGACTGATCACATCGGCATGCTGTTCACATCGGTTTACGCAGCGCCGCCATGAACATCGCGTCCGTACCGTGTCGGTGCGGCCACAGTTGCACCGACGTGCCGTCTCCGAGTTGTGGGACACCCGGCACCAGCTCACGGGTATCGAGCGGCTCGACGCCGTAGCGGCGGATCGCGTCGGCGACGACGGCCGTGGTTTCGGACAGATGCGGCGAGCAGGTCGAGTACAGCACCACTCCACCGGGGCGAACCAGCTGTATTGCCGCTGCCAGCAGTTCTTTCTGCAGAGTCACGAGCGCCGCCACGTCGGAAGGTTGTCGACGCCAGCGTGCTTCGGGCCTGCGTCGCAGGGCACCGAGTCCGGTGCACGGCGCATCGACGAGCACTCGGTCGTAGCCGCCGTCGAGTCCGGACGCTCGACCGTCGACGGTGTGCACCGTCACCGGAAGATCTTTCGTCGTCTTCGACACCAGATCGGCTCGGTGCGGGGTCGGTTCGACGGCGTCGACCGTGGCACCGTCGATTTCGGCGATGGCACCGATCAGGGCAGCTTTACCGCCCGGTCCGGCGCACAGGTCCAGCCACCGGCCACCGTCCTCGCCGACCAGCGGTGCCAGGGTGAGCGCCCGGCCGACGAGTTGACTGCCTTCGTCCTGCACTCCGGCCAACCCGTCACGGACGGCGTCGATCTTGCCGGGATCACCGCCGTCGAGGTGCACGGCATACGGCGAATAGGGCCCCTCTTCTCCCCCGGTGATCAGCGCCAGTTCTTCGGCGGAGATCTCTCCGGGCCGGGCGACCAGGTGCACCGAGGGGCGCGCGTCGTCGGCCTCGAGGACGGCGGCGAGTTCACCGGCGTCGGCACCGAGTGCATCGGCGAAGGCCTGCGCGATCCACGTGGGATGCGCGTACTCGAACGCGAGGTGGCCGACGGGATCGACCCCCGCCTCGGGCGCAAGTTCGTCGACCCACTGCGCCGCCGTACGTTCGGACACGCGCCGCAACACGGCGTTGACGAAACCTGCTTTGCCGGAACCGAATTCGGACCGAGCCAGGTCCACCGACGTGGCGACGGCGGCGTGAGGAGCCACCCGGGTACGCAGCAGTTGGTACGAGCCGAGCCGCAGAATGTCGAGTAGTGGTCCGTCGATCTCGGCGGCGGGCCGACCGGCGGCGTGGGCGATCACCGCGTCGAGCACACCACGCGCTCGGGAAGCGCCGTACGCGAGTTCGGTGGCCAGTGCCGCGTCGCGTGAGTCGAGCTTGCGCTCTCGCAGCAAACCGGGCAGCACCAGGTTGGCGTAGGCATCCCGCTCGCGCACGGCCTTCAGCACGTCCCTGGCCGCGCGACGGGCCGGGTCGATCGCGTCGACGGCACGGGGTCCCCCGCCCTGCGGGGGCCGGTTTCCCTTCGGACCACGCGCACCGGGCGACTTCTTGGTGGTCTTTCGGGCCGGACTCGACTCGCGCTTTCGAGGCCTGTCGGGTTCTGTCATCGCGCTACCGCCGTATCGTCCAGCCGAGCGCCGCGCGCCCAGTCGAGTGCCTTCATGAGCTTCTTGCCCTGCGGTTGAACTTCGCCGAGAACCACTGCCGTCGTACCTGTTCCGATGTGCACCCCGGACTTGCGCACCTCGATCGAACCCGGCGCGAGCGTGTCCTCGGAGTGCTGAACCGGTGAGATCTTGACGCGGAGTTCACCGATCGTCGTCCATGCGCCTGGTGTGGGGGTCACCGATCTGATGTGCCGGTCGACGAATGCAGCAGACCGCGTCCAGTCGATGCGTGCGGCGTCGACGCTGACCTTGCTCGCGTAGGAGATCCCGTCCTCGGGCTGCGGATGCGCCGATGCCGTCCCGTCCTCGATCGCGTCGAGGGTGGCAGCGAGTAGGTCTGCTCCGCTCGACGCCAGCCGGGTGAGCAGGTCCCCCGTCGTGTCGGTTGCGCGTACCCGCTCGGTGACGACGCCGAGTACCGGGCCGGTGTCCATTCCCGCGTCGAGCAGGAAGGTGGAGGCACCGGTGATCTCGTCGCCTGCGGCGATGGCGGCCTGTACCGGCGCGGCACCTCGCCATGCGGGCAGCAACGAGAAGTGCAGATTGATCCAGCCGAAGCGAGGGATGTCCAGCACCGGCTGCGGCAGCAGTGCCCCGTACGCGACCACCGGACACACGTCGGGTGCGAGTTCGGTGAGCTGTGAGACGAAATCCGGATCCGCGGGCTTCGCGGGTGTGAACACGGGGATTCCGTGCTCGTCGGCCAGCTGCCCGACCGGTGAGCGCATCGTCTTGCGACCTCTACCGGCAGCGGCGTCGGGCCGAGTCACCACCGCGATCACCTCGTGGCGTTCGGACTCGAGCAGTGCCCGCAGCGACGGGACCGCGGGCTCCGGTGTACCGGCAAAGACGACGCGCACTCGAGCAACTCCCTGGGATGGACGAAAGGATCTCGGGTGTCCATCCTAGGGAGTCGCAAGCACTGCGGACGATTCCGCACCTGCCGGTCACGGCGCGTCGGGGGCGTCGACCGTGTCGTCGGGATCTCGATCGGTCGAACCGTCCTCGGCAAGTATCCGATACAGCGACCTGCGGGCTTCGGTGAGAATCTCGGCGGCCTGCTCCACCTGTTTCGGTGTGCCCACTCCGGCGACCTGACCGGCTGCGCCCATCAACTGGCCGATGAGCGCCCGAAGATCCCGGGCGTCGACTCCGACGGACTCTGCCACGTCGTCCCACGGGCTGCCCAGGTCGGCACGATGGGCCTCGATGTGTGTTCGACCCTCGTCGGTCAGCGCAGCGGTCTTGCGGCCGGCCACCTTGTCGATGAGGACCAGGCCCTCGTCTTCGAGTTGCGACAGGGCCGGATAGATGGAGCCAGGACTCGGCTTCCAGGTGCCGTTGCTCTTCTCGGCGATCTGCTGGATCAGTTCGTATCCGTGCATCGGACGTTCCTCGAGCAGCAGGAGGATTGCAGCGCGCACGTCCCCGCGACGCCCTCGCCCTCCCCGACCGCGACCTCGACCGAAATCTGCGTTCGGCCCGAAACCACCGGGACCGAAACCACCGGGACCGAAACCGGGGCGCATGCCTTCCGGTCCCCGTCCGAACGGCCCACCGGCACCGTGCCTGCTCCGTTCACCGTGACCTCTCCTGCCGCGGCCGCGCTCTCGTGGACCGTGATCGTCCGACGGGCCGCGGTCCTCACTCTGCGCGACCCACATCTGGAACGGCGCGCCACGCATGTGTCGACGTGCTCGTCCAACGGACCGAAACAGCGGCCGGCTCTACCGCGCTCGCGCAACCACGCTCGCGCACCAACGAGGGAGGCCGTGTGGCCGGATCGACGAGGCGATGCGTGACCGTCGTGCTCGGATGCGTCCTCGCCATCGTCCTGCTCGCCGGCTCCAACGTTCTCGGCCAACGAACCTCCGTACTGATCGACGACATCGCACAGCTCGCGGGAGGTATCACGGCGACGATCGTCTGCTGGCGGACGGCGTCGAGAAGAACGGGCACCGAACGGCAGTGGCGCGTTCTGATGGCCGCCGGAATGGCCTGCTGGAGTGCAGGCATGGCGGTCTGGGCCTTCTATCGATCCGCTCTCGGCATGCCGCTGCCGACCGCGTCCGTCGCCGACGTCGGATTCTTTCTCTTCCCGATCCTCGCCGTGCCTGCCCTGCTGGCCTTCGTCGGCCCGTCGCCCTGGCGGGCTGCCTCCAGTGCACGCCATGTCTGGGTGATGTCGTTGCTCGACGGGGCCGTCGTCGTCGGGTCGCTCTTCGTTCTCTCCTGGGCAACCGTGCTCGGCGCGGTCGTGCATTCGTCGGAATCCGACTCGATCGAGTTCCTGGTGGCGATCATGTACCCCATCACCGACCTGGTACTCGTGGCCATGATCGTGCTGCTCGCCGTGATCCCGAGGATCGCCGCGCGATATCGGACGCAGCTCACCCTGCTCGGCGCCGGAATCCTGATGATGGCGATATCCGACAGCATCTACGCGTATCTCGTCGCCACCGGTGCGGACTTCATGCCGGTTCTGACCGACGGCGGATTCATCGCAGGCACAGCGCTCATCGCTCTCGCGGCTGCTGCCCCGAGGACCGTGGACGACAACCCGGCACCGCGTGACTCGTCGACACACAGCTCGTCGCCGGACGAATCGAAGCCCACCGAGTCGGACTGCACCGAGGCCGTCACCGGCGCGAGAACGCAATTGCTGTTGCCGTACGCACTCATGGGTGCGATCGGGATCGTGTTGGCGATACTGCGTGTGCAGACCGGGGAGCTGGACTCGACCGTGGTGGTACTCGGGGTTGCAGTGGTGTTGCTCTCACTCGTTCGCCAGGTGATCACCCTGGTGCAGAACGACAATCTGCTGCGAAGCCTGACTCGGGCGCAGGCCGAGTTGACGTACCGCGCGCATCACGACGGGTTGACCGGATTGCTCAACCGGTCGTCGTTCGACGAACACCTTCGGGCGGCGGTGAACGACGCCCGAGCGGGCCGAGGCCGCGCCGTCCTGCTGCTCATCGACCTCGACGACTTCAAGAGCGTCAACGACAGATTCGGACACGGCGGCGGCGACCGACTACTGGTCGAACTCGCACGCCGCCTCGAGCGATGCGTCGTGGACGGAGTGGTGGCCCGCTTCGGCGGCGACGAGTTCACCGCCCTGGTGTACGCCGACCTCGATGCCGGTCGCGCGACGGCGGTCCGCATCGCCGAGACGATGCGGACCGCCCACGAGATCGACGGCCATTCGGTGTCGGTCGGCGTGTGCGTGGGCGTGGTGCAGATCGGTCAGCTCGACCGCACACCCCACGACAGCACGAGCGTGGCCGGCTCCGACACCGCCGACGAGGACGAGCTGATGCGGCTGGCCGACCGAGCGATGTACGAGGCCAAACGCGAGGGCAAGGCCGGCATCTACGCCTACGACACCGCGGGTGCACTCACCGCGGTGCCGAGCACCTCCGATCAGGCGACCCTGGGGACCAGGCCGAAAATGGTTGCAGGTGAACCGGATCCGGCTCGGTTGATCGGGCCGCCGACCAGAACGTAGGCACCCGTGGTCGGAATCGACTCCAGATTGGTCAGGTTCTCCAGGCTGATCCGACGCCGGTCGTAGAGCTTGACCGACACCGGATAGGTGTCGTCGTTGCCCAGATCGGGCCCGAAGGTGTCGGTGCCGAGGGCACCTCTGTCGGCTAGCCTGCCCGTGTCGATCAACCACTGTGCTGCCTCCGGAGAGAACCCGGGTTGGTGCGTCACACCGTCCGCGTCCGCGTTGGCGTACGCATCGGTCCCCCAGCGTGACGCCCATCCGGTCCACAGAACGACAGCCGCCCCTGGTGGAATGGCACCGTTGACTGCTTCCCAGTTCTGCAGGTCGGCCACGGTCACGGCGTAGTCGGCGTCGGCCGCCGCCCGATCACGAATGTCGATCTTCACCGCGGGCAGAAACAGATCCTCCGGATCGAGCTGGTCGGCGGTCAGCCCACCTTCCTGGAAGTGCGCGGGCGCTCCCCAGTGCGTGCCGGTGTGCTCGCCCTCCTTGACGTACTGGAGGTAGAAGCCGTCGTCTGCGACGGTGAACGCCGTCTCGAGCGAGAATTCGGGATCGCCGGGAAAGATCGGGGTGAGCGCCGGATCGTTGATGTGCGACAGGGACACGATCCGTAGCAGTCGGTCCAACGGAACGACCGGTGTCGGTGGCTGCGCCGAGCCGGTACCGGGCAGGGCGTCGGCGGTGGCAGGTGCGGCCAGACGGGCACCGATCACCACTGCCAAACCTGTTGTCGCACGGCGAAAGAGCTGCCTTCTCTTCATGTCCCCGACCCACCTTTCATCGGCGCCCCGTGCGCCGCCCCGAGGCAACCCTAGGCCACGTCGAGCCGGGACGGCGGAATCAGCCGATTCGAATCGGGTCTATCTGGACCCGCACTCCGCCGCCGAGTTTCTTGGCACTGCGCGATGCCTGCGCGGTGGCCAGTGCCCGCGCCAACGCCGCCCCGGTGCTGCGCGGCACGCGTATCAACAACCGCTGCACGTCACCGGGAAGTGCGTCCTCACCGCCGCCCGCCGGCGCCCGTTGGCCGTCCGGCAGATCGACCGGTCCGAGTATTTCCACCGACTCGGGCAGATCTGCGCTCTCCACCAGCGCGGTGATCGCATCGGTGGTTCCGTCGACGGCCGCAACGTGCACGGCGGGCGGGAACCGTACCTCCACTCGTTCGTCCAACTGACTTCTGGCGTGCCACAGCGGGTCCCAGCGAACCAGTGCCTGCACCGTGGGTATCTCGGACTCGGCGACGACGACCACTCGTCCGCCTGCCGTGCCCGGCCGAACCAAAGCGGCAGCGGTCATCCACCGACGCAGCGTCTCCTCGGCCGCACGCAGGTCTGCCCGGCCGAGCAGGGCCCAGCCGTCCAGCAAGAGGGCCGCGCCGTATCCACCGTCGACCGTCGGCTCGGCACCGACGGTGGACACGACCAGACCGGCACCGGGTCGGACGGCGTCGAGCACGGCGGCGCCTCCCGAGTTGTGAACCGGTACTCCGGGAAATGCCCGTCCGAGTTCCTCGGCGGTGCGGCCCGCGCCGATCACGACCGCACGCAGGTTGCGCGATCCGCATACCGTGCACCGATGCGCGGTGTCTGCGATTCCACACCACGAGCACGTCGGACTGCCTGCTCCGTCGCTCCCCGGGGCCGACGGCAGCGCCAACGGACCGTTGCACCGGCGACACCGAGCCGGATGTCGACACTTCGCGCACGCCAGTGACGGCACATAGCCCCCGCGCGGAACCTGAACCAGCACAGGCGAATCGGCCTTCAGCGCGGCCCGAGCCGCCTCGAACGCGATCGCGGGCAACCGGGCGACACGGGCTGCCGGATCCCGCGCGAGCGCATGGTCCGAGTCGGCCAAGGCCACCACGTGGGGTTGACGCTCACGGACAAGTTCACGTGGAGCCACCAGGTCGTGTGCCCAACCGGAATCCACGAGAGCTTCCGCCTCCGCGGTCCGCGCATGTCCGCCGATGACCACCGCGGCTGCGGACACGTGCGCTCGCAGCAACGCCACTTCTCGGGCGTGCGGATACGGCGAACGGGGCTCGGCGAAACTGTCGTCACCGTCGTCCCAGATGGCGATCATGCCGAGAGTGGACACCGGAGCGAACACGGCGCTGCGCGTCCCCACCACGACGACCGGGCCCGATCGCAGCCCACGCAACCATTGCCGATACCGCTTCGCCGGGCCCAGCCCGGCCGACAGCGCCACCACTCGGTCGGCACCGAGCAGAGCCGTGCAGGCCGTCTCCAGACGATCGAGGTCTCGCTGATCGGGGACCACGATCACCGCGGACCGACCGCCGGCCACGGTCACGGCGGCGGCCTCCGCCAGCCGCACCGGCCACAGCTCACCGGGCAGCGCCTGCCATATAGCGCGCGGTACGCGTCCCGATGCCAATGCGTCGAGGAAGTTCGAGCCGTGGGTGTAGGCCGACCAGGCTGCCCGATCGATGTCGGGCTCGGCCGGGGGCTCGACGCCGGGTGTCTGTTCCGCCTCGACTCGGGCATGGCGAGCCGGGATCGCCAGCCGTAGCACGTCAGCCCTGGTCCCGGCGTATCGATCAGCCACCGCCGCGGCCAGTTCTGCGATCTCCGGAGTCAGAACCTGCTCCGCGGACACAACCCGATCGAGCCAGCCGAGCTTGCCGGAGTGCTCGGTCTCGGCCAGTCTGGCCAGCACGAAACCATCGACCAGTCGGCCCGCGAACCGCACCCGAACTCGGACACCCGGCTGAGCATCACTGCTCACCTCTTCGGGAACGAGGTAGTCGAACTCGCGGTCGAGATGCGGCAGCGGCAACATCGGAAGAATGCGCGCGATCGGAAGATCCGACGCCGCCACCCGCGCTACGCCCGCCACCGCACCTCCTCCTCGATTCTCACCCCACACTCGATGTCGGAGCACCGAGCCGGTGCGAGCAGGGTACGTGCAGAACGGTCGACGCCGAACTCAGAGTCCGGCAGCCTCCCGGAGCTTGCCGGCGCGATCGGTGGACTCCCACGGCAGATCGATGTCGGTGCGGCCGAAGTGACCGTACGCGGCGGTGGGCGCGTAGATCGGTCGCAGCAGATCCAGATCACGAATGATCGCACCGGGACGTAGATCGAACACCTCGCTGATCGCCGCCTGGATTCGCGCGGGATCGGTCTTCTCGGTACCGAACGTCTCGACGAACAACCCGACCGGTGCAGCCTTGCCGATGGCGTACGCCACCTGGACCTCGATGCGATCGGCGAGACCGGCGGCAACAGCGTTCTTCGCAACCCAGCGCATCGCGTAGGCAGCACTGCGGTCGACCTTCGACGGGTCCTTGCCGGAGAACGCGCCACCGCCGTGCCGTGCCATACCGCCGTAGGTGTCGACGATGATCTTCCGGCCGGTCAGTCCGGCGTCGCCCATCGGTCCACCGAGGACGAACTTTCCGGTGGGATTGACCAACAGACGCACGTCGGACGTGTCCAGTGTCGGCACGTCCAACTCGGCGAGCACCGAGCCGAGCACCTTCTCCCGAATGTCGGGAGTGAGCAGGTTGTCGAGATCGATGTCCGCTGCGTGCTGAGTCGAGATCACGACGGTGTCGAGGCGAACGGCGTTGTCACCGTCGTACTCGATCGTCACCTGCGTCTTGCCGTCCGGACGCAGGTACGGCAGCACTCCGCTCTTGCGGACCTCGGTCAGTCGCCGAGAGAGCCGGTGCGCCAACGCGATCGGCAGCGGCATCAGCTCGGGAGTGTCGGTGTTGGCGTAGCCGAACATCAACCCCTGATCCCCCGCGCCCTGACGGTCGATCTCGTCGTCGGACAGTCCCTCGACTCGGGCCTCGTGCGAGTGATCGACGCCCTGAGCGATCTCGGGTGACTGCGCGCCGATCGCAACGTTGACACCGCACGAATTTCCGTCGAACCCCTTGGCCGACGAGTCGTACCCGATCTCGAGCACCTTCTCGCGCACGATCTTGGGGATGTCGGCGTATGCGGTGGTATTGACCTCACCCGCGACATGCACCTGGCCGGTGGTGACCAGGGTCTCCACGGCCACCCGAGCACGCGGATCCTCCGTCAGCAGAGCATCGAGAATGGAATCGCTGATGGCGTCACAGATCTTGTCGGGGTGACCCTCTGTGACGGACTCGCTGGTGAAAAGCCGACTACCGGACTTGCTCACGGACTTCCTCTCGACGCATGTTCCTGCCCGACCCGACGCCTCGCGCCGGTCGGGCACTCCACGAAAATTGACGTTCCCTCGGTGTTATCGCCCCTGCCGGAGCCGCGCAAACCTCTACGGCACTACACGTGGTGCCCAGCACGGTAGCCGGTACGACATCGATCGTGCACTCTCGGCATCGTCACGGATTCGACTTCGGTCGAGTACTCCGCGCATCGAGCATCTGCGCCACCGAATCCAGCACGCGGCTCGCGAGAAGTGCTTTGGAGCCCTCGCCGAGCGCCGCCTCGGAACCGTCGGAACCGAGCAGCCAGCCGTCGTTGTGGTCGACCTCGAACGCCTTGCCGTCCCCGACAGCGTTGACCACGAGCAGGTCGCAGCCCTTGCGTTCGAGCTTGGCCCGCGCGTACGTCAGCACGTCGCCGTCCGCGTCCCCGGTCTCGGCGGCGAATCCGACGATGACCGTCGACGGTTCGAGCTCACCGTCGCGGCGAGCCGACACGAGGCCGGCGAGTATGTCGTCGTTGCGGACCAGCGGGATCGACGACGGTTCGTCGGCCCCCTTCTTGATCTTGCTGCCCGCGATGGACTCCGGGCGGAAGTCGGCGACCGCGGCCGCCATCACCACGGCGTCGACACCGACGGCAAGTTTGCGAACGGCCTCCTGCATGTCCGACGCCGTCTTGACGTGCACCACGTCGACCGCGGCCGGAGCGTCGAGGTCACTGGTGTACCCGGCGACCAACGTCACCTGGGCTCCTCGTTGCGCTGCCACTCGCGCGAGCGCATATCCCTGCTTGCCCGAGCTTCGGTTGCCCAGAAAACGAACCGGATCGAGAGGCTCGCGAGTGCCCCCGGCAGAGACCAGAACACGGCGTCCTTCGAGATCGCGAGGAAGCGCGTCCCCTCGCTCGGTCACCAGCATGGAGAGCGCGAAGATCTCGTCCGGCTCCGGCAGCCGGCCCGACCCGGTGTCGCGTCCGGTCAGACGCCCCGATGCAGGTTCGATCACATGCGTACCGCGCGAACGCAGGGTCGCGACGTTGGCAACCGTGGCGGGGTGTTCCCACATCTCCGTGTGCATCGCGGGAGCGAGCACCACCGGACACCGCGCAGTGAGCAGAGTGGCCGTCAGAAGATCGTCGGCACGTCCCCCGGCGATACGGGCCATGAGGTCCGCAGTGGCGGGGGCGACGACGACGAGATCCGCCTCCTGGCCCAGGCGAACGTGCGGAACTTCCGGCACGTCCGCGAAGACCCCGGTCCGGACCGGTTGACCGGACAGCGCCTCGAACGTCGCGCGCCCGACGAACTCCAGTGCGGACGCGGTCGGAATCACCCGTACCTCATGCCCGCTCTCGGTGAAACTACGAATGAGCGAACAACTCTTGTAGGCGGCGATACCTCCGCCGACTCCGACGACAACGCGCAAGTCAGATGTCCTCTGTGAGGTTCTTATTCGCCTTCGGTGTGCTCGAGGAGGTCCGCGTGGATCTCGCGCAGAGCGATCGACAACGGCTTCTCCTGCAGACCCGGCTCGACCAGTGGACCCACGTACTCGAGGATGCCGTCACCGAGCTGGTTGTAGTAGTCGTTGATCTGGCGCGCACGCTTGGCTGCGTAGATCACGAGGGCGTACTTGGACGAGGTGCGGGCGAGCAGCTCGTCGATGGGTGGATTGGTGATGCCGAGCGGCGTGTCGTAGGCCGGCAGAGCGCTGCGTCCGTCGAAGTCGGAAACGGCCGCTGAAGTGCTGCTCACTGATGATCTCCTGAAATTGCATCGTTGGTGCTACGAACTAGCTGGTCGGGGCCTCGTGCGCCGTGAAAATGGTCAGCTGTTGCCGGCCGACGACCTACCGACCAACAAGGATACCAATTGTTCGCACGAATGGTCGACATCGGTATTGACAACCACCGTGTCGAACTCGTTCTGTGCGGCCAATTCCACCCGTGCGGTCTCCAACCGGCGCTCGGTGGCCGCACTCTCCTCCGTCGCTCGCCCGACCAGACGAGAGACAAGGTCTTCCCACGTCGGTGGTGCCATGAACACCAGCAGAGCCTCGGGTTTGGACACCCGCACGGCACGGGCACCGGCAAGATCGAGCTCGAGCAACACCGGGCTGCCCGCCTCGAGCGCGGCCTCCACGGGTGCGGCCGGAGTCCCCGACCGCTGCAGACCACCGTGGATACTCGCCCACTCGAGCAGCTCGTCGTCGGCGATCATCCGATCGAACTCGCCGGCCGACACGAAGTGGTAGTCCTGACCGTCCACCTCGCCCGGGCGCGGTGACCGCGTCGTGACCGACACGCTGAAGACCAGCTCGGGCAGCGCCGCGCGCACGAGCCGAACGACACTGGACTTGCCGACGCCGGAGGGGCCGGAGAGCACCACCAACCGGCCGCGCTTCTTCTCCGGAATCGATGTCGCCGCAGCGTCACTCACCGTCGTCAGGCCTCGAAATCGAACTTCGTCAACAGCGCCTTGCGCTGCCGATCGCCGAGACCGCGCAGTCGACGGGTGGGCGCGATCTCCAATTCCGTCATCAATTCCGCTGCTTTGACCTTGCCTACCTTCGGCAGGGCCTCGAGCAACGCGGAGACCTTCATCTTGCCGAGAATCTCGTCCGTCTCGGCATCTACGAGAACCTGCTTGAGATCGGTGCCGCCGCGCTTGAGACGCTCCTTGAGCTCGGCGCGCGCCTTCCTGGCGATCGCTGCCTTCTCGAGGGCAGCGGCGCGCTGCTCGGGGGTCAACTGGGGAAGGGCCACTGTCGGTTCCTCCGTCTTCTCGTTCTGGGCGGTACGACGCACACGACCGCTGTCGGCACGACGACCATCTGTGTACCACTGCCGCCGGCCGCGGCCATCGACGCTCCGCACCGGCTGTCCGCACTGTTCGTCGGCAGCGCTAGCGACCGTACCGACGACTCACGTTCACCGCTAACTCGCCCCCGGATGCCCGAGCGCAGCAGCGTCGACTATGCGAGACCGGCTTCGATCTCGTCACGCAGCCGCGTAGCGGCGTCGCGCAATGCCGTCGCCGACGGGCCTGCCGCCAGCACACCCCGAGAGGAGTTGGGGAGCAACAGCTCACGCGAATCGCGAAAGATCTCCGCGAGATCGGCAACCGTGGCCCCCTGTGCACCCAGACCCGGTGCGAGGATGGGACCGGTGTAGGTCGACAGGTCGAGACCGTGATCGCGAGTGGCACCCACCACCAAGCCCACCGTGTCGGCATCGACGCGATTTCGCGTCGCCGCCGCGTCGACGATCGACTGAGCCACCGACTCGCCGCTCGACGTCTGCGCCTGCTGCAGAGCCGAGCCCTCCGCATTGGACGTTCGAGCCAGTACGAACAGCCCTCGTCGGTGGTGCACCGCTCGGTCGACGGTCTCCCCCAGCGAATCGAAACCGAGGTACGGCGACACCGTGACAGCATCCGACGACAACGGCGAATCGGGTTCCAGCCAGGCCTGCGCGTACGCATCCATCGTCGTGCCGATGTCACCGCGCTTCGCGTCGGCGATCACCAGAGTGCCCGCATCGCGCAGCACACCGACAGTGCGTTCGAGCACCGCGTACCCGGCAGATCCGTACGCCTCGAAGAAGGCCACCTGAGGCTTGACGATCGCCACCTCACCGACGAACGCCTCGACACACAGCTCGGCGAACACTTCGAGACCGTCGGCCGAGCGTGGCAACTCCCACGCCTCGAGCAGCGCCGGATGCGGATCGATTCCGACACACAATCGACCGCGCGCTGCGACCGCGGCGCGCAGCCGATCGGACCAACTGTGATGGCTCATTGCATTCCCCGCTCTCTCTCGGATCTATCTCAGCCTTCCAGCCCCTGCTTCAGGCCCGCATGCAGATCCTGCAGCGAGCGAACGCCGATTCCACCGGCGATACCGGCCTCGATGCCCTGCACGGCTGCCGAGGCTCCCTGCACCGTGGTGATGCACGGGATGTTCTGTGCCACTGCGGCGCTTCGGATCTCGTAGCCGTCGACGCGAGGGCCGGAGTTGCCGTACGGGGTGTTGATCACCATGGCGATGTCACCGGCGAGTATCCGGTCGACTACGGTCCGCTCCCCCTCCGGCACGTCCTCACCGGACTGCTTGTACACCTGCTCACATTTGATTCCGTTGCGCCGCAACACATCAGCGGTACCTTCGGTCGCCAGAATCGTGAAGCCCAGATCCGCGAGTCGCTTCACCGGGAAGATCAGTGATCGCTTGTCCTTGTTGGCCACCGATACGAACACCGCGCCGCCCGCGGGCAACGAGCCGTACGCAGCGGTCTGACTCTTGGCGAACGCGGTACCGAAATCGAAGTCGATTCCCATCACCTCACCGGTGGACTTCATCTCCGGGCTGAGCAGGGTGTCCACTCCGGTTCCGTCCGCACGACGGAACCGGTTGAACGGCAACACCGCTTCCTTGACTGCGATCGGGGCACCGGCCGGGACGGTGCCACCGTCCCCGGTCTCGGGCAGGATGCCCGCGGTCCGCAGCTCGGCGATGGTCTCCCCGAGCATCACTCGGGCGCAGGCTTTCGCGAGCTGAACTGCCGTCGCCTTGGACACGAACGGAACCGTGCGGCTCGCACGCGGGTTGGCCTCGAGGACGTACAGGATGTCGTCCTTGAGTGCGTACTGCACGTTGAGCAGGCCACGTACACCGATGCCCTTCGCGAGAGCCTCGGTGGACCGTCGGACGTTCTCGATGTCGGTCTTGCCGAGCGTGATCGGCGGCAACGCGCACGCCGAGTCGCCGGAGTGGATCCCGGCCTCCTCGATGTGTTCCATGATGCCGCCGATGTAGACCTCGGTGCCGTCGCACAATGCGTCGACGTCGATCTCGACCGCATCTTCGAGGAATCGGTCGACCAGCACCGGACGATCGTCCGAGATCTCCGTCGCGTTGGAGATGTACGTCGCGAGCGATGCCTCGTCGTACACGATCTCCATGCCGCGTCCGCCGAGCACGTAGGACGGGCGCACCAGTACCGGGTAGCCGATACCTGCGGCGATCTCACGGGCCCCGTCGAACGTCGTCGCCGTGCCGTACTTGGCAGCGGGCAACCCGGCTGCGTCGAGCACCTTGCCGAACTCGCCCCGGTCCTCGGCGAGATCGATCGCCTCGGGCGATGTGCCGACGATCGGGACGCCTGCGGCCTTCAGCCGCTTCGCCAGGCCGAGCGGAGTTTGGCCGCCCAGCTGCACGATGACCCCGCGCACCGTTCCCGAGGCGGCCTCGGCCCGGTACACCTCGAGTACGTCCTCGAAGGTCAGTGGCTCGAAGTACAGGCGGTCGGCGGTGTCGTAGTCGGTGGAGACGGTTTCGGGGTTGCAGTTGACCATCACCGTCTCGTAGCCGGCCTCGGACAGTGTCTGCGCCGCGTGTACACAGCTGTAGTCGAATTCGATGCCCTGGCCGATGCGGTTGGGACCCGAGCCCAGGATGAGCACCTTGGGGCGGTCCGGCTGCGGGGCCACCTCGGATTCGGCCTCGGGGTCGAGCTCGTAGGTGCCGTAGTGGTACGGCGTCTTGGCCTCGAACTCGGCGGCGCAGGTGTCGACCGTCTTGTAGACCGGATGCACACCCAGCTCGGTACGCAGCGCACGCACACCGTCCTCACCGCCCAGTTCGGGACGCAGAGCTGCGATCTGGCGGTCGGACAGACCGTGGTACTTCGCCTGACGCAGCAGCGCCTCGTCGAATTCGGCCGCCTCGCGAACCTGCACGCCGAGTTCGTGGATCTGCTGGAACTGATCGAGGAACCACGGGTCGATCTTGGTCGCCTCGAAGAGCTGCTCGAGGGTGGCGCCCATCGCGAACGCCTTCTCGATTCCGTACATCCGACCGTCCTGAGGAACGGACAGGTCCTTCAGCAGCGCTTCGAGGCTGTCGGCCTCCACGTCGGGGCCGGTCCAGTACCCCGCGCGCTTGGTTTCGAGCGAGCGCATCACCTTGCCGAATGCCTCGGTGAAGTTGCGGCCGATGGACATCGCCTCACCGACGGACTTCATCGTCGTGGTCAGCGTGCCGTCGGCACCGGGGAACTTCTCGAACGCGAACCGCGGTGCCTTGACGACCACGTAGTCCAGGGTCGGCTCGAAGCACGCCGGGGTCTCGCGGGTGATGTCGTTGACGATCTCGTCGAGGGTGTAGCCGATGGCCAGCTTGGCGGCCATCTTCGCGATCGGGTAACCGGTTGCCTTCGATGCCAGCGCCGACGAGCGCGACACGCGGGGGTTCATCTCGATGACGACGAGGCGGCCGTCCGCCGGATCCATCGCGAACTGGATGTTGCAGCCACCGGTGTCGACGCCCACCTCACGGAGGATGTCGATGGAAAGGTCGCGCATCTTCTGGTACTCGCGGTCGGTCAGCGTCATGGCCGGGGCGACGGTCACCGAGTCGCCGGTGTGTACGCCCACTGGGTCCACGTTCTCGATGGAGCACACGATGACCACGTTGTCGCGGCCGTCGCGCATCAGCTCGAGCTCGTATTCCTTCCAGCCGAGGATGGACTCCTCGATGAGGACGTTCGCCGTGGGTGAGGCCGACAGACCGCCACCGGCGATTCGGGTCAGGTCCTCGTCGTTGTAGGCCAGCCCCGAACCGAGACCGCCCATGGTGAACGACGGCCGTACGACGACCGGGAAGCCGAGCTCGGCGACGGTCTCGCGCACCTCGTCCATCGTGTAGCAGACGGCAGACTTGGCGGACTCGCCACCGACCTTGGCGACGATGTCCTTGAACTTCTGGCGATCCTCGCCGCGCTGGATGGCGTCGAAGTCGGCACCGATCAGCTCGACGCCGTACTTGGTGAGAATGCCCTGATCGTGCAGTGCGACAGCGGCATTGAGTGCTGTCTGCCCACCCAGGGTCGCGAGCACGGCCTGGATGGGGTGGCCCTGCTCGGCCTCGCGGGCGAAGATCTTCTCGATGAATTCCGCAGTGATCGGCTCGACGTAGGTGGCGTCGGCGAACTCGGGGTCGGTCATGATCGTCGCGGGGTTGGAGTTGACGAGGCTGACGCGCAGTCCCTCCTCGCGCAGCACTCGGCAGGCCTGGGTGCCGGAGTAGTCGAACTCACAGGCCTGACCGATGACGATCGGGCCGGATCCGATGACCAGGACGTGGTTCAGGTCTGTGCGGCGTGGCATTACTTCTTCTCCTGAAGGACGCTGGTGAAACGGTCGAAGAGGTAGGCGGCGTCGTGTGGACCTGCCGCGGCCTCGGGGTGGTACTGCACGGAGAAGGCGCTACCGCTGATCAGTTCGACGCCTTCGACGGTGCCGTCGTTGGCGCAGGTGTGGCTGATCCGGGCGCGGCCGAAGTCGGTGTCGAATTCCTCGCCCGCTTCGCCTTCGAGTGCGAATCCGTGATTCTGCGCGGTGATCGCGATGCGTCCGGTGGTGTGCTCGATGACCGGGATGTTCATGCCGCGGTGGCCGAACTTCATCTTGTAGGTGCCACGGCCCAGTGCCCGCCCGAAGATCTGATTTCCGAAGCAGATACCGAACAGCGGCAGCTCACGTTCGAGTACCTGCCTGGTCAACGCGACGCTGGTGTCCGCCGTGGCCGGGTCGCCCGGTCCGTTGGAGAGGAAGACACCGTCCGGGTTCAGTTCCAGAACCTGCTCGATGGTGGTGTTCGACGGCACCACGTGCACGCGGATACCGCGCTCGGCGAACATCCGCGGAGTGTTGGTCTTGATACCGAGATCGACTGCGACGACGGTGAACCGAGCATCACCGGACGGCTCGATGGTGTAGCCGGCTCCGGTGGTCACTTCACCGGCGAGGTCGGCACCGAGCATGGACGGCTGATCGACCACCTGCTCGAGCATCTCCTCCGAGGTGCCGAGTGCGTCGCCGGAGAACACTCCCGCTCGCATCGAGCCGCGGGTGCGCAGGTGCCGTACCAGGGCGCGTGTGTCGATTCCGGCGATGCCCACCACGTTCTGGGCCTCGAGCTGATCCTGCAGAGTTCCGGTCGAGCGCCAACTCGAGGTACGGCGCGCCGGATCTCGAACGACGTATCCGGCGACCCAGATCTTGTTGGGATCCTGGGCGCTGGCGGCTTCACCGTCCTCCTGGTTCCAGCCGGTGTTGCCGATCTGCGGCGCGGTCGCGACGACGATCTGTCGGTGATAGCTCGGGTCGGTCAGTGTCTCCTGGTACCCGGTCATTCCGGTACAGAACACGGCCTCGCCGAGGGTGCGCCCCTGTGCGCCGAATGTGGTGCCGCGGAATGTCCGGCCGTCCTCCAGAACAAGAACTGCGCTGCTCACGCGGTTTCCTCCTTGGTTTCTCCGGTGGAACTCGCTGTCCACACCGGGTAGATCTGCTTGTCGTCGGCCCGGAAGCCGGTGTCTATCTCGGTCCCCGTCGGGAGCTCCCAACGAATGACCAGAAGCCCGTCCTTGGTCATGACCTTGCCCGCCAACCCGCGCTCGGTGCGGATCGCACGAATCGATTCCGCTGGAATCCAGATGGGAGATTCACCGTCTCGATCGAGCAGAATGCCCTTCTCGTATCGCGACAGTTCGCCGGTGGCGCGATGGCCGATGTCGCCGACGGCGATCCGGTCCTGCCAGCTCGGCGCGATGGTGCTGCCGACGTACAGGCCGGTGGCCGGCTCGATGTGAGTGGCACCCAGATTTTCGGGCACGGCCGGGAATTCACCGATTCGGTCTTCCTGACGCTTCTGCCGTCCTCTCCAACCCCAGAAGATCAGGGCGATCATCAGCGCCCAGAACAGGACGAATCCGATGACGATGAGAACTCTGTCCACGGCTCTACTCTCCCGCTCTGTTCGCCACGACTCCGTCGCGAACGGTGATTCGTCCGCGCAACACCGTCGTGGTCACCTTCGAGGAGAAGGTCATGTCCTCGAACGGAGTGTTGTGTGCGACACTGGCCAGCTTCTCGCCCGAGACCGTCCAGCTCGAATTCGCATCCACCAGCGTCAGATTGGCGATCTCACCGACCTCGATGGGCCGTCCCTGATCAACCAGTCCGACGATTTCGGCAGGACGCTCGCTCATCACCCGCGCCACGCCGCGCCAATCGAGCAGGCCCGGGGTCACCATCGTGTCGACGACGATCGACAGTGCGGTTTCGAGCCCGAGCATCCCGGGACGGGCGATCGAGAACTCACAGCACTTGTCCTGTTCGGCATGCGGCGCGTGATCGGTTGCCACACAATCGATCACACCGTCGGCCAGGCCCTTGCGCAGGGCGTCGACATCGGACTTCTCGCGTAGCGGCGGGTTCACCTTGTTGATCGCGTCGTACGTCTCGAGCCGCGAATCGTCCAGCAGCAGGTGATGCGGGGTGACCTCGGCAGTGATCGAAATACCCTGTCCGCGTGCCCATTTCATCAGCTCGACGGTTCCCGCGGTGGACGCGTGGCAGATGTGCACCCGCGCACCCGCGTCACGGGCCAGCAGGGCGTCGCGCGCGACGATCGATTCTTCTGCCGCGCGTGGCCAACCGGCCAGTCCGAGCCGCGCCGCAGTGGGGCCCTCGTGGGCGACGGCACCGACGGTGAGCCTGGGCTCCTCGGCGTGCTGAGCGATGAGGACACCGAGCGAACTCGAGTATTCCAATGCCCGACGCATGATCAGTGGATCGTCGACGCAGTGGCCGTCGTCCGAGAACATCTTCACCCGGCCGATTCCCGCTGCCATCGTGGCCATCTCGGCGAGCTGCTTGCCCTTCAAACCGACCGTGATCGCACCGACCGGGTGGACGTCGACGAGGCCCACTTCCTGTCCCCGACGCCAGACGTGATCGGTGACCACCACCGAGTCGGCAACCGGATCGGTGTTCGCCATCGCGAACACCGCGGTGTAGCCGCCCAGAGCCGCTGCCGCCGAACCGGATTCGATCGTTTCGGTGTCCTCGCGGCCGGGTTCGCGCAGGTGCGTGTGCATGTCGACGAATCCGGGCAGCAGAATCTGGCCGCGGGCATCGACCACCTCGGCTCCGTCGGCGTCGAGGTCCGCACCGATTCCGGCGATCTCTTCGCCGGTGATCAGAACGTCGGTCTCGGGGCCCTCGCCGTACAGCAGCACGCCGCGGAGCAGGACGGAGGTCGCAGGCGCGTTCACGATGCACCCCCGTCCGAACCGACCAGCAATCGGAACAGCACCGCCATCCGCACGTGAACTCCATTCGTAACCTGTTGCAGAACTGCAGTTTTCGGAGAATCGGCCACCGAGGACGCGATCTCCATACCGCGAAGCATCGGACCCGGGTGCAGGACGACGGCGTGCTCGGGCAGCAGGTCGAGGCGGCGCTGCGAGAGCCCGTACGTGATCGAGTACTCACGAGCGGAGGGGAAGAACCCGCCGTTCATTCGCTCGGCCTGCACTCTGAGCATCAACACCGCGTCCAGACCGGGCAGTTCGGCGTCGATATCGTGCGAGACCCGCACCGGCCAGCCGGTCACTCCGACGGGCAGCAGCGTCGGTGGTGCGATCAGCACCACTTCGGCACCGAGCGTGGCCAGCAGGATCGCATTCGAGCGCGCCACCCGGCTGTGCAGGATGTCGCCGACGATCGCCACCCGACGGCCGGCGATGTCCCCGAGTCGTTGACGAACCGTCAGGGCGTCGAGCAGGGCCTGGGTGGGGTGTTCGTGGGTACCGTCGCCTGCGTTGATCACCGCCGGGCCGCCACCAGGAGTGGAGCCTGCGGAACGACCATCGAGGCCAGGAGTGGAGCCTGCGGAACGACCGTCGAGGCCAGTTCCCTGATCGGCGGTCCATTGAGCGATCTGATGCGCAGCACCCGATGCCGGGTGTCGGACGATGAGCGCGTCGGCTCCGGCGGCGCGCAACGTCATCGCGGTGTCGCGGAGCGACTCCCCCTTCGACACCGACGAGCTGCTGGCGCTGACGTTGATGACATCGGCGCTCATCCACTTGCCTGCGACCTCGAACGAGACGCGGGTGCGCGTCGAGTTCTCGAAGAACACCGTCATGATGGTGCGTCCGCGCAGTGTCGGTAGTTTCTTGACCTCGCGGCCGAGAAGCGCCTGCTCGAATCGTTCGGCTTCGTCGAGGATCTCGGTGGCCGATTCGGCCGTCAGGTCGGCGACCGAGAGCAAGTGCTTCATCGAGCGGATCCTCCCTCGGACAGGCTGACCCCGTCGCGGCCGTCGTGTTCGGAGAGCAGCACCGACACGTCCTCGGTGCGCGCTGTGGGGACGTTCTTGCCGACGTAGTCCGCACGAAGTGGAAGTTCGCGATGGCCGCGGTCGATGAGGACCGCCAGCTGCACCGCACGGGGGCGACCGAGGTCACGCAGTGCGTCGAGCGCGGACCGTACGGTTCGCCCGGAGAACAGTACGTCGTCGACCAGTACGACCAGTGCGTCGTCGACGCCGCCTGTGGGCACCGAGGTGCGCTCGAGTGGTCGGTGCGGCTTGTTCCGCAGATCGTCGCGGTAGAGAGTGATGTCGAGGGACCCGAGCGGAGGCCGCACGCCCGAAAATGCCTCGATACGTTCTGCGAGCCGTTCCGCCAGCGTGGTCCCACGTGTGGGGATGCCCAGTAGCACCACGCGCGGCGAGTCCGCAGCGTCGAGGGCCGTCTTCTCGATGATCTGATGGGCCATGCGGGAGATGGTGCGTCCCACATCGGCCGAGGACAGCAATTCACGAACGGCGGGGTTCGCGGACGAGCTTTCGGGCGCAGGCAAACTACGACCTCCTTCTCCGCCTCTCTGGACGGATCGTTAAAGGATGTCTGACAACAACTGCGTAGAGCCTAGCAACGCTCTGCGAACCGAGACCAGCAGGCTCGCAGAGCGTTCGGTCACACGTGCGTCGACCGTGCGATCACTGCTCGGCGTCGACCGACGCTTCACCGGACGCATCGGACTGGGTACGGCTCGAGACGGCCGCGGCCGCGGCGCGTACCTGCGGCGCGACCAGGACGATCTGACCCAGCACGCCGTTGACGAAGCCGGGCGAATCGTCGGTGGAGAGCTGTTTGGCCAGCTCGACGGCTTCGTCGACGGCGACGACCGGTGGCACGTCGGTGGCGTGGAACAACTCCCAGACGGCGACGCGCAGGATCGCCCTGTCCACCGCAGGCAGACGGGTGAGCGTCCAGTCCTTGAGGTGATCGGCGATCACGCCGTCAAGGCGATCGAGATTCTCGGCTACGCCCTCGACCAAGGTCGAGGTGTAATCACTGACGGGAGCGATCGTGTCGTCGCCGCGTGCGAGTTCGATGCGCTCGGTGGTCAGGTTCACCGGGTCGACGTTGCGCGCCTCCGCCTCGAACAGAAAATCCACCGCCCGCTTGCGGGCCTTGTGACGCGCACCCAGCTTCTTCGCACCGGGAGCACCGTTCTGCGAGGCAGAGGACGTCGACTTCTTCGATGACACGTTAGGAGTTCACACGCCCGAGGTAGTTTCCGTCACGCGAGTCGACCTTGAGCTTGTCGCCGGTGTTGATGAACAGCGGCACCGAGATCTCGGCTCCGGTCTCGAGGGTCGCCGGCTTGGTGCCGCCGGTGGAGCGATCGCCCTGCAGGCCGGGATCGGTGTGCTTGACCTCGAGCTCGACGGTGACGGGAAGCTCGACGTACAGCGGAACGCCCTCGTGCATGGCGACCTGAACGCGCAGGTTCTCGAGCAGGAAGCGTGCGCCGTCACCGACGGTGGCCTCACCGATCGAGAGCTGGTCGTATGTGTCGGCGTCCATGAACACGTAGTCGCTGCCGTCGTGGTAGAGGTACGTCATGTCGCGGCGGTCGACCGTTGCGGTGTCGACCTTCACACCGGCGTTGAACGTCTTGTCGACGACCTTGCCCGAGAGCACGTTCTTGAGCTTGGTCCGCACGAATGCGGGTCCCTTACCGGGCTTGACGTGCTGGAATTCGATGATCGACCACAGCTGGTTCTCCAGGTTGAGAACCAGTCCGTTCTTGAAATCGCTGGTGGAAGCCACTTGCTTCGCGTCTCCTCAATCGTTTGTGCGCGTGACGCGCTGTCGGTCACGGGCTTGGATTCGCTCCCGCCCGCGCGCTAGACGGACGTGAGTTCCTTGCTTGTCAGGGTGAGCAGTTCCGGACCCCCGTCGCGAACGACGAGTGTGTCCTCGATCCGAACGCCGCCGCGACCGGAGAAGTAGACACCCGGCTCGACGGTGACCGCTGCACCGCTCAGCAGTGTACCGGTGCTCGTCTCCGCGATTCCCGGCGCTTCGTGGATTTCCAGGCCGACGCCATGGCCGAGCCCGTGGAGGAAGTACTCCCCGTACCCTGCGTCCTCGATCACCGAGCGTGACGCGGCGTCGACCGAGGCGGTGGTCACTCCCGGTGCCAGGGCGTCGCGACCGGCAGTCTGCGACCGCTGCACCAGCTCGTACAGATCGCGCTGCCACTGCGCGGGACTACCGATGACGAAGGTTCGAGTCATGTCCGAGTGGTAGCCGCCGACGAGTGCACCGAAGTCGAGCTTGACGAAGTCGCCGTCGGCCAACACCGCATCGGTGGGCCGGTGGTGCGGGACCGCCGAGTTGGCACCCGCCGCAACGATGGTCTCGAACGAGATCGCATCGGCACCGTGGTCGAGCATCGCCGATTCCAGCTCGCGGGCGACCTCACGCTCGGTCCGGCCTGCCCGGATGCCGCCTCCACCGATCAATCGAGCCAGGGCCTCGTCGGCGGCGCGGCAGGCGTCCCGGAGCAACCCCACCTCGAACTCGTCCTTGACCATGCGCAAGGACTCCACGACACCCGGTGCGCGGACCAACTCCGCAGCACCGTCGAGCTCGGACCACGCGCGATGGGCGTCGACGGTCACCACGTGACTCTCGAAACCGATCCGGCCGCCGCTACCCGACACGCCCGATCGAAGCAGGTGTATCGCCGACGCCCGGTCGATCTCGGCCCGCAGATCCGGCACCTGCTCGGCCACCTGGGTGACGTACCGACCGTCTGTGCAGATGACCGTCCGATCCTCGTCACCGGCCGAATCGGCCACCGAGACCAGTAGCGCGGCGTTGGACCCGGTGAATCCAGTCAGATATCGCACGTTGAGAAGATCGGTGATCAGCATCGAATCGAGTCCGTCGGCGGCCAACAGTTCTCGTAGGGCACCACGACGGGCACCGAAATCGGCAGGCATGAGCCCGACATTACCGGTCGCCCCACAGGCTCCCCCTCCCTCGACCGGCTCGTCGAACTTGTGGGCCCCGACACACAAACTTCGACGTGCGGATATGCTGTGCCGCATGACTGGGTGGGCAGTGCGTGGCATAAGTATGGGATTGGTCAACGTCGTCGTTCGACTGCTGCTGGGGGCAGCAGTGTCGATGTGGCCGCTGAGCGGATCGGCACTGCGCTGGGTGGCATACGCCCTCGTGCTGCTCGTCATCATCGTGTGGGCCGGCATCGATGGAATCCGCGACCGGCGCATGCATCCCGACCCCGAGGACGGCGAGGACCTCACCATGGTCTGGCTCAAAGCCGCTGTGGTCGGTGGACTCCTCGGTGGTCTCCTGAGCTGGATCGTGGACTTCTTCGTCGATTTCAGCCTGGGTCAGAACGGTCTGGTCTTCGAACTCACGTCCGGAGCCGCGTTCACGATTCTCACCATCTTCATCGGCGCCAGCGTCGCGGTGTTCGTGGGACGACAGATCGTCAACCGCGAGGCCAAGAAGAAGTTGGCCACCTCGGACGCCGAACGTGCGCACGACCGCCAGCTGGTCAACGCCGGCCAGGAGAACCGTTCGGGTCAGGCAGAGGCGACGCGGACCGAACCCACGCGGACCGAAACGCAGTGGGCTCCCGAGCACGGCGACGCCGACACCGAGGTGTTCTCGGCAGTGGATGCGGACGGCAAGCCGCGGCTCGACAAGCGCGGCCGCCACGGCAGTGCCGACGGTTCCTGACTCCCCTACATCGACCTACGGGCGGTGATCGACGCTGTACGCGTCGATCACCGCCCGTTGTCGTCAGGCCCCGAGACGGGCCGACGGCGTCACAACATGATGGCCGACCCACCTGCGGCCGGGGCCTCGCGGCCGACCGCGGAGAATGCAGCGACGAGCAGTGCCGGATCCGGACCTTCGAGCCGTCCGGGCTTGGCCAAACCGTCCAGAACCACGAACCGCAGCAGCCCGGCCCGGTTCTTCTTGTCCGTCTGCATGCCCTTGAGCAGATCCGAGAACGCATACTCGTCGTAGGTGACCGGCAATCCGACCGATTCGAGAATCGAACGGTGGCGGTCGGCAGTGGCGTCGTCCAGGCGTCCGGCCAGACGTCCCAGCTCGGCCGCGAACACCAGACCGACCGACACCGCGGCACCGTGACGCCACCGGTACTGCTCCCGCCGCTCGATGGCGTGCGCGAGCGTGTGCCCGTAGTTCAGGATCTCGCGCAGGTTCGACTCACGCAGATCTGCCGCCACGACCTTCGCCTTGACCTCGACCGAGCGCCGAATCAGCTCCGGGAGCACGTCGCCGGTCGGATCCAGCGCCGCGGCAGGATCGGCTTCGATGATGTCCAGAATCTTCGGATCGGCGATGAATCCGGTCTTGATCACCTCGGCCAGGCCCGACACGATCTCGTTCTTCGGCACGGTCTCCAGGGTCGCCAGATCGATCAACACGGCAGCCGGTTCGTGGAAGGAGCCGACGAGGTTCTTGCCGGCATCGGTATTGATGCCGGTCTTGCCGCCCACGGCCGCGTCGACCATGGCCAGCAGCGTCGTCGGGACGTGGACGATACGAACTCCGCGCATCCAGGTCGCGGCCACGAATCCGGCCAGGTCCGTCGCCGCTCCGCCGCCCAGGCTGACGATGGCGTCGCTGCGAGTGAGACCGATTCGGCCGAGAACCTCCCAGCAGAACCCGGCCACGGCCAGATCCTTGCCGTCCTCGGCGTCCGGAATCTCGATGCGATGAGCGTCGATTCCCTTGTCCGCCAACGCCGCTCGCACTGCTTCCGCGGTCTCTGCCAGCGGAGGCTGGTGGAAGATCGCCACGGTGGCCGTTCCGGCGAGCTGGTCGACGAGATCCGTCAACAGACCTCGGCCGATGATCACCGGGTACGGGTTGGCAGTCTCGACCTGGACGCGCACTGGCTCTGTCATCGAATCACCTTCATCTACTGGGGGTTTTTCTCGTTCGCATCGCGCCCGGGAACAGGGGCGATGGCGGTCAGCTTCGACACCAACTGGCCC
The DNA here is from genome assembly GCF_033042195.1 of Rhodococcus cerastii. NCBI lineage: Bacteria > Bacillati > Actinomycetota > Actinomycetes > Mycobacteriales > Nocardiaceae > Rhodococcus > Rhodococcus cerastii. Next base: position 59,129 of record NZ_JAWLKF010000005.1, on the reverse strand, counting down.
ACGACCCGAGCGGGGCTGCGACTGTCGGTACGCACTCGCACCGTGGCCACCGATCGATAGAGAGGTCGCCGATGACGCATCAGTTCCTGGTACTTCGCACGCGGATCAGGACCGGCGAGCAACGGCCGAACCGTGTTCGCACCGGTACGCCGAAGCCCCTCGGCCACACTGATTTCCAGGTACACCACGGTGTGCCCGGACAGCAGAGCGCGGGTCGCGGGCGACAGCACAGCACCACCGCCGAGGGAGACGATCCCGTCGTGCGAGGCCAGAGCACCGGCGACTATCCGCTCCTCGATCTGCCGAAAGGCCGGTTCGCCGTCGTGCGAGAAGATATCGGCGATCGTACGACCGGTGTCTCGCTCGATGGCCACATCGGTGTCGAACAGGTCCAGGTCGAGAGCCTGTGCCAGCCGTCGACCGATCGTCGACTTGCCTGCTCCCGGCGGTCCGACGAGGACCGCGTACGGGGTCATCGTGGAGGTCGGGCGGCGGTGCCCTTCACGTAGTGGTCGACGTTACTCGTCGTCTCCGCCAGCGAGTCCCCACCGAACTTCTCCAACGCTGCCTGCGCGACGACCAGGGCGACCATCGTCTCGGCCACGACACCGGCAGCCGGAACAGCGCAGACATCCGAGCGCTGATGAATGGCCACCGCCTCGTCGCCGGTCGTCATGTCGACCGTTGCCAACGCGCGCGGAACCGTCGAGATGGGCTTCATCGCCGCCCGCACTCGCAGTGCCTCACCGTTGGTCATACCGCCCTCGATGCCGCCTGCCCGGTTGGTCGAGCGCAACACACCGTCCGGACCGGGCTTGATCTCGTCGTGAGCGACGCTTCCGCGTCGACGCGCGGTCTCGAAGCCGTCCCCGATCTCGACCCCCTTGATGGCCTGGATTCCCATCAGGGCCGCGGCGAGTCTTGCGTCGAGCTTGCGTTCTCCGGAGACGAACGACCCGAGGCCGACGGGCAGACCGTGCACCACGACCTCGACGACGCCGCCGAGGGTGTCACCGTCCTTCTTCGCTGCTTCGATCTCGGCGATCATCGATTCTTCGGCGGCCTTGTCGAAGGCGCGAACCGGAGATGCGTCGATCGCGTCGAGGTCCGCGCCTGCGGGCGGCGGCCCGACATAGGGGTCGGATGCCCCGATGGAGATCACATGGGACACGACGTCCACCCCGAACGCCTGCTTCAGGAACAGGCGGGCGACGGTGCCGATGGCGACCCGGGCGGCTGTCTCACGCGCGCTGGCGCGTTCGAGCACGGGGCGAGCGTCGTCGAAGCCGTACTTGAGCATCCCGGAGAAGTCGGCGTGGCCGGGCCGCGGCCGTGTCAACGGAGAGTTGCGCGCGAGATTCGCGAGCACTGCCTCGTCGACGGGATCGGCCGACATCACCTGCTCCCACTTGGGCCACTCGGTGTTGCCGACCTCGATCGCGACCGGACCACCCATGGTGCGTCCGTGTCGGACACCGCCGGTGAGGGTCACTTTGTCGGCCTCGAACTTCATGCGTGCACCTCGGCCGTAGCCGAGGCGACGGCGAGCGAGTTGAGAGGCAATGTCGTCCGAGGTCACCTCTACTCCCGCGACCATTCCTTCGAGAATGGCGACGAGAGCGGGTCCGTGGGATTCTCCGGCAGTTATCCAGCGCAGCACTCGAACATCTTTTCACGCCAGGGACGCCGCGGATGCCAGCAGGGTGGCCGCGCACATGGACGGGCCGTGCGGGATGCGGGCTCGCCGGTGCCCCAACGCCGCGGTGATCGACCCCACCACGGCAGTTGCCACCGGTGCCGACAGCGCGGCGATCGCCCATCCTCCCCCGCCGCCGACGCACGCGATCGAGCCGACCGACCAGGCGAGTTTGACGTCCCCCGCTCCGAACGCCGCGGGCGCGAGAAGGTGAACGACGAGATAGATCGCGAACAACAGAGCACCGCCCAGCAGTGCCCCCGGCGAACCGGTGAACACGAGCGCGATCGTCACCACGACCGCCCCGGGGACGGTCAAGGCGTTCGGCAACCGGCGTCGCTGCAGGTCGACCGCGCTGAGTGCGGCGAACCACCACGTCGTCACGCACAACGGAACCGCGTACTCGGTACCGCCGAAACGCCACCAGACCCATCCGGTACCGATCGCAGACAGCAGCGGCAGGAGCCGAGGACTCCATCGGACCAAACAGCGGCGCATCGTCAGCCCCACAACGGCACCGACCACGACCGCACCACACACGACAATCATGACCGAAGGCTTGCACCACGGCAGCGATCGACTGTGACGAAAGCCCAGGTGGAACGTTGCCCTGTGCACAACTCGGGGCCTGTGGACAACTCGCGGCCCGTGGACTACTCCGGCCCGTGGACTACTGCCGGCTCGAACTCACAACGCGGTGAACAGTGCGTCCCGCATGACCGCTCGCGGTGCCGGCCTGCCGGTGAACTGCTCCACCTGCCCGTACGCCTGATTGAGCAGCATCGACAATCCGCTGATGACGGTTCCACCGGCCTCGTCCACGGCAGTTGCCAGGGGCGTCGGCCAGGGATCGTAGATTGCGTCGAGGACCAGGGGCGCCTGGGCGAGATCCGACGCGATGTCCGCAGCCCCGGCCGCGGGCACGGTGCTGACGAGCACAGCGGACTCCGCTGCGACGGTGGCGAGCCGAGGGTCGGTCATGTCCGCGAATTCCGCGCGCATCCCCGCGGCGACGGCGCAGTCCAGTGTGTCTCGGGCGCGGTCGGCCGACCGCGCGACGACAGTGACCGCAGTCGCTCCTAGTCCGGCCAGCGCCACGATCGCCGGCCTCGACGTTCCTCCTGCGCCGACCACCGTCACGGTGCGACCGGACAGGTCCTCGATTCCGGCGTCGCGCAGTGCACCGACTATCCCATCGACGTCCGTGCAATCGGCGCGCCAGCCCGACTCGGTGCGCACCAGGGTGTTCGCCGAGCCGGCCAGAACTGCCCGCGCGGTGCGCTCGGTCGCGTACGCCAGAGCCGCGACCTTCCCCGGCATGGTGACCGACACGCCGACCCATTCGGGACCGAAACCGTCGAGCAGGCCGGGCAACTGCTCACCGGTGCAGTCGATGCGCTCGTAGGTCCAGTCGGCGAGGCCGAGCGCGCGGTACGCGGCACAGTGCAGCACCGGCGACTTCGAGTGTTCGACAGGGCTTCCGAGTACAGCGGCGCGCACGTCAGCGGCCGCTGTCGAGGAAGCCACCCTCGACCTTGGTGATGTTGGCCAGGTGTTCCTCGTAGCTGCGGGTGAACAGGGTTTCGCCCGCCTGGTTGATGGTCACGAAGTACAGCCAGTCACCGTCGGCGGGCATCTCGACCGCCTGCACCGCACCGATACTCGGCGAGGAGATCGGAGTTGCCGGCAGCCCTTCGCTGGCATAGGTGTTCCACGGTGTGACGCGGGCGCGATCGGCGTCGGTGGTGGCCACCTCGGTCGTGTCGAGCGAGTAGTTGACCGTCGAGTCGAACTCGAGCTTCTGCGGCACCGCGAGCCGATTGAGGATCACCCGGGCCACCTTGCTGAAGTCCTGCGGCAGCGACTCCCGCTCGACGAGCGACGCAGCGACGAGGGTGTCGTACGGAGTCAGCCCGGAGTTGGCACCCGCGGTGAGGATTCCGGTGTCCTCGTAGCGGGTCGCGCTCTCGGACACCAGCTGCTTCAGAATGTCGGTCGGAGCCGCGCTGGGATCGAAGTCCCAGGTTCCTGCGGCGATCAGGCCTTCGAGCTGGCGATCGCGGTCCGGGACTCCCTCGACGCGATCGGTGGCCCAGTCGGGCACGCCCAAGGCGGCCGGGTCGTCCACGGCTCCGGCCACGTTGAGGTCGTCGTAGCTCACGCAGGTGGGGGTTCCACTGCCGGTTCGGTCCACGCAGCTGGCCTCGGAGATCAGGGTGTAGATGCCCTTCTTGACGGCACCGGTGTTCACGTCGCGCGCGTCGTGCAGCTGACGGCCCTCCGAGATCACCATGTTGCCCACCCGGGACGCGGGGTCGACGAGTTCGTTCACGGCCTGCGAGGCAGGCACGTTGCTGGCGAGCAGATAGAAACCGGGTTGAACCGAGGTGATGGCGTTGTTCAGGAGCGCCGCTTCGAGGAAGGCTCCCGAACTGGCGACCACACCCTTGTCCGCTGCCTGGGTACCGATCTGTTGCGCGGTGTCGTTGGGATGAACCTGAATCACCACGCCGTCCCCCGGTGAGCCCGCGGTGAAGTCGGCGTTCGGTGTCGTGCGATTGCCGAACTTGTTCACCGCAAAATACGCTCCTCCCGCGACTGCCACGACCAGTACGAGCCCGAGTACCAGAGCGACCAGGCGGCCGCGGCGCTTGCGGCTGGAGGCAGCTCGGTCCTTCCGGGTCGCGGCACGGCTGCGGCCGACCTCCTGTGGCAACGCTCCGCGCTCGGCCTCGTGCTCCCGATCTGCGTCACGAGAGGACCGGGGATGCGGCTCCTGACGCTGCGGCGGGCCGTGCACAGTGCGGTGGAACTCGCTGCCCTCGTCCACGCGATAGCCGATCGGGTCGGTGTGCGCCTCGTCCGAGCGCGCATCTCGCCGGTCCCGATCGGACCCTTCGTAGTTCACTCGTCGACCTCCGTCGATCCTGAATTGTTCGCTGCACGATCCGATACGGCACGGCGCTCGTCGAGCCAGCCCTGCAGTATCGCGACCGCCGCAGCCTGATCGATCACCGATCGTTGGTTCTTGGCTCGCACTCCACTGTCCCGTAGCGCGCGCGATGCACTCACGGTAGTCAGTCGCTCGTCGGCCATCCGAATCGGCACATCACCCAGTCGCCGGTGCAGGGAGCGGCCGAATTTCTCGGCTGCGTCGACGGCGTTGCCGCGCTCTCCGCGCAGCGTCCGAGGAAGCCCGATGACGATCTCGACGGCCTCGTATTCGGCGACGATCTCCGCCACCCGCGCCACGTCCGGGGCGTCGGGACCCTTGATCTTCGATCGCGGCACGGTCTCGACCGGCGTGGCGAGTACACCGTCGGGATCGCTCGAGGCGATACCGATGCGCACACTGCCGACGTCGATGCCGATACGACGGCCGCGGCCGGGATCGTCGACTCCTGGCCGATCGGGGCCGCGCCCCTGAGCTACCACGATCGTCAGTGGGTGGTGAGTTCGGTCAATCGAGCCCGGGATGCGTCGATACCGGCTGGAATTCCGGCGACGTCCGATCCCGAACCCTGAGCCAACTCGGGCTTGCCGCCGCCTCGGCCACCGATACTCGGACCGAAGGCCGCCACCAGATCGCCTGCCGCGATGCCTGCATCCTGAGCTGCCTTGTTGGTCGAGACCACGAACGGGACCTTGCCGTTCACGGTGCCGAACAGCACCACCACGGCCGGATCCGCGCCCAGCCGGCCTCGGATATCGGTGACCAAGGTGCGCAAGTCGTTGCCGCCGACGCCGTCCGGTGCCTGCGCGATGACCGCTCGCACGTCGCCGAATCGCTCGGCCCTGCCGACGAACTCCCCTGCCGAGGCCAGCACTGCGGCGGCCTTGACCGCGTCGAGTTCCTTCTCCGCGACCCGCAGACGCTCGACCAGGGTCTCGATGCGGGCCGGAACCTCCTCGGACGGCACCTTCAGCGAGGACGCGATGCCGGCCAGCAGCGCGCGTTCCTTGGCGAGATAGCGGTACGAGTCGAGGCCGACGAAGGCTTCGACTCGGCGCACTCCCGAGCCCACGGAGGATTCACCGAGAATGGTCACCGGGCCGATCTGCGACGAGTGCTGCACGTGCGTACCACCGCACAGTTCCATCGAGAACGGTCCGCCGATCTCGACGACGCGCACTTCGTCGCCGTAGTTCTCACCGAACAGGGCCATGGCGCCCATCTTCTTGGCACTGTCGAGGTCGGTGACCATGGTGTTGACCGCGAAGTCCGAGCCCACCGCGTCGTTGGCGACGTTCTCGATGTCGTCGCGCTGCGCCTCCGAGAGCGCGCCCTGCCACGAGAAGTCGAATCGCAGGTAGCCGGGCTTGTTGAGCGATCCGGCCTGCGTCGCGTTCGGCCCGAGCACCTGTCGCAGTGCCGCGTGCACCATGTGGGTACCCGAGTGGCCCTGAGTCGCGCCCTTGCGCCACGCGTGGTCGACGTCGACGTGCACGGTGTCGCCCTCGGTGATCTGACCCGACTCGACCACCGACTTGTGCGTCCAGAGCTTCTTGGCGATCTTCTGCACGTCGTTGACCTTGACGCCGAGGCCGGGTGCAGTGATCGTGCCGATGTCGGCGATCTGGCCACCGGACTCGGCGTAGAGCGGGCTGCGGTCGAGGATGATCTCCACCGAGTCTCCCGCAACCGCGGTCGGTACGCGGACGCCGTTCGAGATCAGGGCCAATACCGTGGCCTCGGAGCCGAGTTCGTCGAATCCGGTGAACTCGGTCGGCGAACCGTCGACGAAATCCTTGTAGACCGTGAGGTCTGCGTGTGCGTGCTTGCGGGCACGGGCGTCGTCCTTGGCCCGGTTGCGCTGCTCGGCCATCAGCGAGCGGAAACCGTCCTCGTCCACCGACAGGCCGGCCTCGGCGGCCATCTCGAGCGTCAGATCGATCGGGAAACCATAGGTGTCGTGCAGCGCGAATGCCTCGGCACCGCCGATCTTCTTCGCGCCCGACGCCTTGACTGCCTCCGCCGCTCCCTCGAACAGCCGCGAACCCGAGGTCAGGGTCTTGAGGAACGCCGATTCCTCCCCCACTGCGACGGTCAGAATGCGATCGAAGTCGGTGACCAGATTCGGGTACGACTCGGCCATCGTGTCTCGTACGACGGTGACGAACTGCGCCATGGTCTCGTCGGGTGCGCCGAGCAGGCGTGCCGATCGGACGATGCGGCGCAGCAATCGGCGCAGCACGTAGCCGCGACCGTCGTTGCCGGGATTGACTCCGTCGGAGATCAGCAGCGCGGCGGTCCGGGCGTGATCGGCGATGACTCGGAAACGCACGTCGTCGTCGTGGTTGGCACCGTAGGCGCGTCCCGAGAGTTCCTCGGCCTTGGCGATCACCGGTCGGACGAGGTCGGTCTCGTAGACGTTGTCCACGCCCTGCAGCAGGAAGGCGACGCGCTCGACGCCCATGCCGGTGTCGATGTTCTGCTTCGGCAGCGGACCGAGGATCTCGAAGTCGTCCTTGCTGATTCCCTTGCCGCGTTCGTTCTGCATGAACACGAGGTTCCAGATCTCGATGTACCGATCCTCGTCGGCCTCGGGACCGCCCTCGGCACCGAACTCGGGTCCTCGGTCGTAGTAGATCTCCGAGCACGGGCCACAGGGTCCGGGAATGCCCATGGACCAGTAGTTGTCGGCCATTCCTCGGCGCTGAATTCGCTCGTCGGGCAGGCCTGCGATCTCCTTCCAAAGCTCGATCGCCTCGTCGTCGTCGAGATACGCGGTGGCCCAGATGCGCTCGGGATCGAACCCGTATCCGCCGTCCTCGACGCTGTCGGTCAACAGAGACCAGGCGTGCCGAATGGCGTCTCGCTTGAAGTAGTCGCCGAACGAGAAGTTTCCTGCCATCTGGAAGAACGTGTTGTGGCGGGTGGTGATACCGACGTTCTCGATGTCGAGCGTGCGCACGCACTTCTGGACGCTCGTCGCCGTCTTGTACGGCGGTGTCTGCTGACCGAGGAAGAACGGCACGAACGGAACCATGCCCGCATTGACGAACAGCAGATTGGGGTCGTCGAGGATCAACGACGCACTGGGTACTTCGGTGTGTCCCGCCTTCACGAAATGGTCGAGGAAACGCCTGCGGATCTCATGGGTCTGCACGGATACAGGTTAGCGTCGTCGGACCTCGCACTGACTCGAGGGCCTATCGGCCTCGGATGATGCGGCGCAGTTTCCCGACCCTGGTCGCGATTTCCCGCTCGGCACCGTGCTCGGTGGGCTCGTAGTAGTTCACGCCCACCAGTTCGTCCGGCGGATACTGCTGCCCCAGTACGCCGCCAGGACTGCTGTGCGGGTACCGATACCCGACGGCGTTCCCCAGCCCTTGCGCGCCCTTGTAGTGGCCGTCGCGCAGATGCGGCGGCACCGATCCCGACTTGCCTGCAGCCACGTCGGCCATGGCAGCACCGAGTGCGCCGATCACGGCACCGGATTTGGGCGCAGTGGCCAGATGAATCGTCGCCTGCGCCAGCGCCAACCGTGCCTCGGGCATACCGATCATCTGCACGGCGCTGGCAGCGGCCGTCGCGGTCTGCAGTGCCGTGGGGTCGGCCATCCCGATGTCCTCGCTGGCGTGCACCACGAGACGTCTCGCGATGAACCGCGCGTCCTCGCCTGCCGTGATCATCCGCGCCAGATAGTGCAGGGCGGCGTCGACGTCGGACCCTCTGATCGACTTGATGAACGCGCTGATGACGTCGTAGTGCTGATCTCCGTCGCGGTCGTAACGCACGGCGGCCTTGTCGACACTGGCCTCGACCGTCGCGAGGTCGAGCATCCCGTCGGTTGCAGCGCCCGCTGCCGCCTCGAGTGCCGTCAACGCCCGTCGGGCGTCGCCGGCAGCGAGACGCACCAGGTGATCCATCGCGTCGTCGGCGATGGTCACCGCACCGTCCAGTCCGCGCGGATCGTTGGCGGCGCGAGTGAGCAACAACTCGATGTCCTCGGATGCCAGCGGCTGCAACTGCAGAACCAACGACCGGGACAGCAGCGGCGACACCACCGAGAACGACGGGTTCTCCGTGGTCGCAGCCACCAACAACACGATCCGATTCTCGACGGCAGCGAGCAGTGCATCCTGCTGCGTCTTGGAGAAGCGGTGCACCTCGTCGATGAACAGCACCGTCTGCTCGCCCGAGAGCAGTCGGCGGCGCGCGAGTTCGATGACGTTGCGTACTTCCTTGACACCGGCCGAGAGAGCCGACAGCGCCTCGAACTTGCGTCCGGTAGCCCCCGAGATCAGCGACGCCAGCGTCGTCTTACCGGTTCCCGGTGGACCGTAGAGCATCACCGAGGACGCACCGGAGCCCTCGACCAGCCGGCGCAGCGGTGCGCCCGGAGCCAACAGATGAGACTGCCCCACCACCTCGTCGAGGCTCGTCGGACGCATACGCACCGCCAGAGGTGCGTCGGGCCTGACGTAGGTGGACGTGGGACGGGACTCGGCGATCATCGCCTCCGGGGGCGCAGGCGCGTCGAACAGTCCGTCGCCCAACTCGTCGCTTCCCGAGATATCCCCGCCGGAGAAGTCACTACCGATGCCGCCGCTCACCCGTCGAACGCTACCGATGCGACCGGCGGATGCGCGAACGGCGTATTCCTCAGCGCTCCCACTTGGTGCGCAGAGCGGTGCCGACCGACGTCGCGTAGTCGGCGATGTCGGTCTCACCGACGCGCGCGGCACTGTCTGCCAGCGCCGTCCACCGCGAGATCAGTGCCTGCGACCGCGGAACCGACAGGTGATGAGCACGCGCCGCTGCGATGCGAGTGTGGTCGTCGGGCAGGAACCAGTAGGTGCTCAGCCACACCCAGATCAGACGCGCGTCGAGAATTTTGCTCGCCAGCGTGGTGTCGTCGGCCAACGCTGGCCATATCCCCACCACTTCCGAGCGCCACGCGTCGATCATCGCCTGCTCGCGATCGTGTGAAAGCTCGAAGCTGCACAGGCAACCTGGGAACGACGCCAACGCGTAGGTGATGTCGAGGGTGGCGTCACGAAATCCGCCCCACTCGTAGTCGAGGAACCGCACGCCTTCGTCGTTGACGATGATGTTGTCGGGACACAGGTCGGACGGGCTGAAGGCGCGGAAGGCTCCGTGCGCGAACAGCCGTCCGCTGCGAGAGACGCGATCGAGAATGGCATCCGGAGTCGTTCCGACGCCGAGGAGATCGGTCAGCAAGCCGGGGACCTCGGCGAGCGCGTCGGGTATCTGGGCGGAGATCCCGTCGGTGGAGTCGGGTTGTCCCACCCGTCGCAGCAGAGCAGCGAAGTCGTCCTCACGGCCGACGGTGGCGGCGTGCATGCGGCCGAGCGCCTGCGCCATAGCCATCAGGGAATTGGTCACCGCGGCTTCGTCCGAGTTGCGCAGCAGGGTGGTGATGGGACTGGCGTCGCCGAGATCGCTGAGCACCAGCAGCCGTGCGTCGAGGTCGTATGCGTGCAGCTCGGGTCCGGGCCTGCTGTCCGTGGCCAGAGCGTTGGCGAACTGGTACGACGCTGCCTCGCGCAGGAAGGCACTGGAACCGGAGACGTCGGCGAGCTCGGCATGCAGTTCCGATTCGGCGGGCAGCTCCCGGACCTGCTTGATCACCAGGGTGCGGGGCAGCTGAAACGGGTTCTCGGACACTCTGACTCGCAACACGATCGCTTGACCGCTACCCCCCAGATTCACCGGGTCGATCAACGTCACCGGAGCTCCGGTGCGTTTGGTGAGGAGTCGCTGGGCTGCTGCTACTACCTCTGATACAGGGTCTGCCAGTGTTGCGGTCATCGATATCCAAGCTACCCGTTCGGTGTGTTCTGCTGTGCCGTCTCGGTGACTACGAATGGGAAACGATTGTCCGTTTTGCGGCTTTTCGCACGTTGCATTCGTAGATTCGACCAGATGGTCGGTTACCCCCGAGCCACCGAATTATGCCGGGTTCGCTACTGCGGTGCAACGTCCACCGATACGGCGATGGTGCTCTCCTCCGCTTCGGTGTAGATCACCCCGCGCAGGGGCGGCACGTCGGCGTAGTCACGTCCCCACGCCACGGTCGCGTATCGCTCGTCGACCAGCTGATCGTTGGTGGGATCGAACGCGAGCCACCGATCGTTCGGCATCCACACCGCAGCCCACGCGTGGGTCGCGTCGACACCGATCATCCGTTCCTTGCCGGGCGGAGGTTCGGTTGCGAGGTATCCCGACACGTACCGCGCCGCCAGACCCTGGGACCGCAAGCACGCGATCGCAAGGCGAGCGAAGTCCTGACACACTCCCGACCTCGCGGCGAGGACGTCGACAACGGTGGTCGAGACCGTCGTCGAGCCGGACAGATAGCGAAAATCGGTGAAGATCCGATGCGTCAGATCTACGACGACGTCCGCGAGAGGACGACCGGGCCAGAAGCTGGGGGCCGCGTAGGCGCGCACCTCGTCGGTGATCTCCGGAGTCGGCAGATCGAGAGCGAACTCCACGGCCGACGCGCGGGCCGGATCCGCAGGCACGCTCGCATCGAACAGCGCCATCCGAGCCGACTCCCAGGATGCCGTCGCCGGCCACGAGGTCGTCTCGTCCGCCGGACGAGGATAGACCTCCACCAGCGAATCCGCCGTGACCACCAGCTTCTCGTGGTCGTGCGTGACGTGGAAGTACACGTCCTCGTTGCCGTAGACGTCCACGCCGAAGGATTGATCGGTGGGAGCCGGCTCCACCGTGACCGACTTCTCCAGACAGTGCTGCCCGTCCATGTCGCGGGGCGCGAGGAATCCGCGCCCGTAGGACGAGGTAACGCGGTCGGAATACGTGTAGGTGGTGATGTGCTTGATTCGGTACCGACGACTCATCACCGCACTCCGTTCGCAGTTCGGATGTTGGCGCTGCCCCACAGCGGCTGCGTGCCACCGGGCAACGACATGTGCGTGGCGAGGACGACGCGGGACAATTCCTCCAGCGAGTCGTGGATGCCGTCCACCAGCTCGAGCAACTCCACTCGCCTGCCGTTCGCATCGACCGATTCCAGATCGCCCGGGTCGACGCGCCGCAACCGCACCCGCATCTGCTCGACGAGCTGCTCGGGCCGCGACGTACCCGAGGCGTCGGGCAACGAACCCAGGTCGTCCCGCAGCCGATCGAGCTGGTAGACCAACGCTCGCGGGTTGCCCTCGTCGAACAACAACAGTTGCGCGACGGCCGCCGGACGCGCGCGCCCGCTGTTGCGTCTGCGGTAGATCACCGACGACTCGGCCGCGGACAGCACCGAATCGATGACCGCTTGTTCGGTGGAGGGCGTGAGAGCGTGGCTCAGCGTGGCCGAGAGCAGCGCAGTCAGCTGCAGACCACGCTCGATCCGTTTGCCTGCATCCATCAGGTACCAGCCCGCGTCTCGCACCATCGATTCCGATGCCAAGCCGGCCAGCGCAAGCAGCCCGCGCAGCACACTCGACTGCGACGACGCCAATTGCGCGCCGTTGTGAACCGGCGACTCGGCCAGCTCCTCGAGCGCGGTGTCGATGCGGTTCAGCACCGCCCAGGTGTCGTTCGAGAGCTGGTCGCGCACCGCGCGCGCCGCTTGCTGCATCCGATCCACCGATTGGGCCAGCGAACCCGGACGTCCCGTCGAGAGCATCAGCGAGCGCATTTCCACGCTCGCATCACCGCGGTTCTTCTCGTCGAGGAATCCCGGCCAGGTGCGCGAGACCTTCGTGACCGCTTCGAGAAGAATCGGCAGACTTTCGCTGCCTTCGAGCCACGGCATCGATCGATAGTCCTGATTGCGTTCGCGCGCAGCGATGAGCAATCGAGTCATGTCCTCGGCACGCTCGCTGTAGCGGCCGAACCAGAACAGGTCGCCGAGCACACGCGGGGAACTGACGACATCGACGTTGGACGCGGCGTACTGCGGCAACTCCTCCACCGTGGCGGGCGGGGTGTGCGGAGCGGAGTCGGCCGGGGTGACCCGTTCCACCGACTTGACCCACACATCCTTCGACGCCACCGTGATGAGCGGTTCGGTGACCGGTGCGGTGAGCACCACCTGCCCCAGTCCGCCGCGCATCGGCGTGTACCCGCCCCGCTGCGCAACCGTGAACAGCCGCATCCCCACCTGCGCCGGCGCCACCGACAACTGCGAACCCGAGCCGCCGTCGATCGACGAACCGACCGGAGCCAACGAGAACTCGGGGACTTCCTGCCCGGTCCACTTCCACGGCTCGGCGAGAATTCGCTTCCACAGCTCCTCCGCGGCGACGTCGGTGAGATCGTGCCCCACCACCGTGCGACGTGAGGTGGTCGAGCGCAGCACCAGCGAACGCATCCGGCTTCCGATGTGCGAGAGCTGATCCGGGTCGCCACCCCAGTAGGTCTGTACCGAACCGAGAATCAGATCCTCGTCCAGCAGGGCACGACTCAACGCCGGAAGCAACGGAAGCAGAGCCGGGTTCTCGAGCACACCGCTACCGAGCGTGTTCACCACGCTCACGGCCCCGCGCCGCAGCACTTCGACCAGACCGACGACTCCCAGATGCGAATCCGGGCGCAGATCGAGTGGGTCGGCGAACTCGGCGTCGACTCGGCGCAGCACCACATCGACCCGGCGCAGCTTGCCGAGCGACCGCATCCACAGACAGCCGTCGCGGACCACGAGATCGGCATTCTCCACGAGCGGAAAGCCGAGAACCGTTGCGAGATAAGCCTGATCGAATGCCGTCTCGGAATGCGAACCGGGACTGAGCACCACCACGACCGGATTCTCGGCCGATGCGGGTGCCGCATCGCGAAGCGCCAGACGAACCGCCCGAGCGAACGTGGACAGCGGCCTGGGATTGCTGGCCTGGAACAACTCCGGCATCGCGCGCGACATCACCCGCCGATCGGCGAGCGCGTACCCCACTCCCGACGGTGCCTGCGTGCGGTCGGCGACGACCCGGAATTCGCCGTCGGAACCTCGGGCGACATCGGCGGCATGCATGAACAGCTGATGCGGCCCCGGAACGGTGATCGCATGCGCCGTCCGCAGATAGCCCGGGTTGCCGAAGACCAACTCCGGTGGAATCAACCCCCGACGAACGGTTTCCTGAGCACCGTAGATGTCGGTGAGCATCGCATCGAGCAACATCGACCGCTGAACCAAACCTGCTTCCAGACGGTCCCACTCGTCGGCCGCGACGACCAACGGAACACTGTCCAACCCCCACCGAACAGCACTGGGCAACGCCTCGCTGCCACCCGACGGAATCGGGTTGTACGTGATGCCGTGGTCGTCGACCAGACGGCTCACCCGCGACTGCAACGTCTGCATGGCACCCGAGCCGGCCTCGCGCATACCGTCGATTAATTCCGCCCAATGCGGACGGACGTCGTCGTCGGCATCGAGCATCTCGTCGAACCGATCGACACGACCGGTCACGGCCTCACGCCGACCGCGATACGCGAGCCACGGCGACCCGGCACCACTCGAAACGTCGTCGTTCCTGCCGGCACCACTCGAAACATCATCGTTCCTGCCGGCTCCACTCAGGGTGGTATCCACGGGCACCATCGAGCCGTTGTTCCTTCCGTCGGTCGATCACACTCCGCCGCCGGGTGACTCCGCTGCCTGCGGAACCACCCGATACGCGTCGGACCGAGATCGCTACCGGTCGACTCGTTCTCCTGTGCAGTCGCGCGTCAGGACGTGATGACTCCGGTCCGGCGCAGGTCGAGCATGCCGGGCGCGGACACATCGATCGCTTGGCGAGCGTGCATCTCGAGCAATCTTGCTACGTCCACCTTGCCCGAGGTGAACCCGCCCTCCTCGAAGCGGCCGTTACGGCGCGCTTCGGCTTCCACGGAGTTGACCGGCGGTCCCTCGTACGAGCGACCGCCCGGGTGCACCACGTGGTACGAGCACCCGCCGACCGCACGTCCGGTCTGCATTTCGACCAGATCGAAACGCAGCGGACTCTGCACCTCGATCGTCGGGTGCAGAGCACTCGGCGGCTGCCAGGCGCGGTAACGCACACCGGCGACCTGCACGTCCTGACGCTCGGTCCGCAACATCGGCACCGGCACCCCGTTGCACGTCACCATGTAGCGGCCCGCGTCGGCTCCGGCGACCTGAACCTGGATTCGTTCCACCGAAGAGTCCACGTACCGAGCGGTGCCCGAGGACGTCGATTCTTCGCCGAGGGTGTTCCATGGCTCGATCGCACCCCGCAGCTCGATCTCGGCGTCACCGACCACGGTGGTGCCGATTCGGGGGAATCTGAACTCGGTGAACGGATCGAGCCAGCTGGTGTCGAAATCGATGCCGTGCTCGCGGAGGTCCTCGACGACACGCCCGATATCGTTGATGACGAAGTGCGGCAACATGTACCGACCGTGCAGATTGGCACCGTGCCGGATGAGAGGTGCCTTCAGCGGGGTGTCCCAGAACCGCGAGACCATCGATCGCACGAGCAGTGACTGCACCATCGCCATCTGATGGTGCGGCGGCATCTCGAACCCGCGCAGTTCGAGCAGTCCCAGTCGTCCGCGAGTGGAGTCGGGACTGTAGAGCTTGTCGATGCAGAACTCGGCGCGGTGCGTGTTGCCGGTGATGTCGGTGAGCAGGTGCCGCAGCGCTCGGTCGACGACCCAGGGCGACGCCGATCGGTCGGCCCCGGTCAGTCGTTCGATCTCGCTGAATGCGACCTCGAGCTCGTAGAGCGATTCCTCGCGGCCCTCGTCGGCGCGAGGAGCCTGCGACGTGGTGCCGATGAAGCGGCCCGAGAACAGGTACGACAGCGACGGGTGCCGCTGCCAGTGCGTCAGCAGCGAGACCAACAGGTCCGGTCGACGCAGAACGGGTGAATCCACCGGCGTCACCCCGCCGAGCGTGATGTGGTTTCCACCGCCCGTTCCACGCGTGGTGCCGTCGTTGTCGAATCCCTCTGTGCTCAAACGGGACTGACGCGCCTCGAGGTAGAGACGCTCCATCAGATCGTTCTGTTCCGCCCACGAGGAGGTCGGTTGCACGTTGACCTCGATCACACCGGGATCCGGTGTGACGGTGAGGGTTTGGATACGAGGATCGGACGGCGGACCGTAGCCCTCGATCACGACGGGCGTGTCGATGGTCGACGCCGCCTGCTCGACCTGCGAGACGAGATCGACGAAGTCGTCCAACCGATCCATCGGCGGCATGAACACGTGCAGGACGCCGTCGCGAACCTCGGCGACCAGTGCGGTGACGGCGGTGCCGCCCACCCCGGACGTCTCGTTCACCAACTGCGCGTAACGCGACTCGGCCGGGTTCACCGCACGCGGCGGTTGCTGGGTCAGCTGCGGTGTGGGCAGATCCGGCTTGGGCGCGGTGGGGTCTGCCGGGTTCTCGACGGGACCGCCGTCCCAGGAGATCGCGCGAAGTGGCAGCCGCAGGCCCGCGGGAGAATCGCCCTCCAGCAACACTATTCGGCCGCGGCGCAACTTCCAGTCCGAGCTCTCCCAGCCGGAGCCGTCCTCGGTGCGCGAGATGGGCAGAACGAATGCCGCAGGCTCGTCGGTACTGGCATCGAGCCGTTCGAGCAGTTTCTTTCTGGCATCCGCGGAATCGGCTCCCGGTTCGAGATCCTCGTCGTCGGCGGGCGGATCACCGTAGGGCTGGCGAACCAGGTCCAACAGTTTCACCAACGGGTCCTCGTAGGCGGGACGCGCCTGTGAGGCGGGCAGTCCGAGCGCCTTGACCAACTCGTCGATCAATGCCTGCGACGCCGAATTGTCCACCGGATCCGGGCGCAGGTCCTCGGCCAACCAGGGATCGGCGATCAGATCGGAGTCGTGCCACAGAGCTTGACCGTCGGTACGCCAGAACAGTCCCACCTGCCACCGCGGCAGAGGTTCGCCGGGGTACCACTTGCCCTGGCTGCGCTGCACCAGACCGTCCGGTGCGTAGATGGTGCGAAGCCGTTCAGCGAGCACACTTGCCAGCTTGCGCTTGTGCGGACCGTCGGCAGTGGTGTTCCACTCGGGCGCTTCCTGATTCTCGATCGCGACGAACGTGGGCTCGCCGCCGACGGTCAACCGAATGTCCTGATCGAGCATCCGCTCGTCGATCTTCTCGGCTGCGGCCTTGATCGATTCCCACTGCTCGGCGGTGTACGGCAACGTCGTTCGCGGATCCTCGTGGACGCGGACGACGGTGTTCGAGAAGTCGAGTTCGGCCTTGCACTTGCTCGTCGCACCGGAGATGGCGGCGGCCGTCGACGGGTGCGGTGTGGCCGACAGTGGAATGTGGCCCTCGCCGGCGAACAGACCCGATGTCGGGTCCATCCCGACCCAGCCCGCACCGGGGAGGTAGACCTCGGTCCAGGCATGGAGATCGGTGAAGTCCTCCACCGGCCCGGACGGGCCGTCCAGCGACTTTACGTCGGAGGACAACTGAACCAGGTAACCCGAGACGAACCGCGCTGCCAGACCCATCTGACGCAGTACCGACACCAGCAACCACGCCGAGTCGCGGCACGACCCGACGGCGGACGTCAGGGTCAGATCGGGGGTCTGAACTCCGGGTTCCATGCGCACGGAGTACCCGACGTCGCCCATGACGGCTTGGTTTGCCATCACGAGAAAATCGATGGTGCGCAACGACTCTCCGCGTTCGGTGACAGCCGCCCGCAGCTTCTCCACCCAGGCCGAGACCACCGGTCCCGGTCCGGATCCGGCCTTGCCCTCGTCCACCGGCCGTAGATACGGCTCGAGGTCGGGCAGGTCGTGCTCTTCGTACGCGAAGCCGTAGTGCTCGGCCCATTCCTCGACGAAGAAGTCGAGGGGATTGATGGACGCCATGTCCGCGACGAGTCCGACGGTGATCGACAGGTGATCGGTTCGCTCGGGGAAGACCACCCGAGCGAGGAAGTTTCCGAACACGTCCTGCTGCCAATTGACGAAATGCTCCGCCGGCTCGATCTTCAGCGAGTACGCCTCGATGGGAGTGCGCGAATGCGGTGCCGGTCGCAGCCGAATTTCGTGCGGAAAGATCTTGACGGTGCGGTCGAATCGGTAGCTGGTGCGGTGTTCGAGTGCAACCTTGATGCCCACGGCGAGCCCCTCGTGATAGTCCCGGTATGGGTAGAACACCCAACCCTAGTAGGACCGGGCCCGGTGCGCTCGGCGAGAAATCGTGTCCGAAATGTACCGACCGGGCAGGTGTGTAGTGCTTGACACCCTCTTCGTGGTGGGGTTCGCTCGGCGAGAATCGAGTATTCGTTCGACGCACGCCACACTTTGCAACCAAAGGGAATCTCGTGAGCGACAATCCACCCAACGGACCGCAGTACGGGTCCGATCCGAACCAACCCCAGTACCCCACGAATCCAGCGTCCGGTTACCCACCGCCCGGCAACTACCCACCGCCCGGCAACTACCCACCGCCCGGCAACTATCCGCCGCCACCGGTAGGCGGAAACGCCGGATTCGGGCTGGGCTCGCAGTTGCCCGGCGGCGCGCAGCCCGGCAGCCTCGGATCACGTTTCGCGGCGCGCTTCCTGGACTTGCTCATTCTCGCGATCGTCCAGATCATCCTGTACTTGATTCTCCCCAGCGGGTTCTTCGGAACTTTCCTGATGGGTCTCGCGACTGCGCTCCTCGGCTTCGCGTACTTCACGCTGCTCGAGTCCTCCCGCGGCCAGACTCTGGGCAAGCAACTCCTCGGCCTACGCACCCTCGGCCCAGCAGGCGGACTGCCCACTCAGGCCGAGGCGGCCAAGCGCAATGCCTTCCTTCTGCTCAACATCGTGCCGTTCGTCGGCAGTTTCCTGGTGATCGTGGCGTACATCGTCGTTGCGGTGACCATCAACTCCAGCCCGACCAAACAGGGCAAGCACGACGAGATCGCCGGCGGAACCCAGGTCATCAGCATTTCGTAACAACCCGTCCACGCACGAGCGGACCTCCGACATCAGGCGGAGGCCCGCTCGTCTGCGTTCACAGTGTTTCGGGGTCTCGGTGCTCCGAACCACCCCACGCGTCCCGACCACAGACCAGGAGAACGACGTGAACGACGATCCGACCGACGAACCTCGGCCCGGCCAGGGTTCCGATCCCGACCGCCCCGAAACGCCGAACACTCCCCCGCCGAACACGGGAAACACCCCGCCGCCTGCCGGCGGTCAGTATCTGCCCCCGCCCGGGAACTACCCGCCGCAGGGGAACTACCGACCGCAGGGACCTCAGGGCGGCTACCCGCCTCCCGGTGGCTACCCACCCCCGCCCGGAAACTACCCGCCCCAGGGCAACTACCCACCACAGGGCGGCTACCCGCCTCCCGGTGGCTACCCACCCCCGCCAGGAAACTACCCGCCTCAGATCGGCGCGCCCGGCAGCTATCCACCGCCACCCGGTGCGTATCCACCCCCGCCCGGCAACTACGCGAACTACGGCAACCAGGGGTACGGACAGGTGCCGTTGGGTCCCAATCCCGGTCGCCTGGATGTCGGTGCAGCGCTGAGTTACGGCTTTGCCAAGTTCAAGGACAACGTCGGCCCGTGGCTCGCCATCACGGCCATCGTGTGGGCCGTCAGTGCTATCGGGGTCGTCCTGATCTTCGCGTCGACGTTCACCGCGGCGATGGCAGCCGCCGACAGCGGTGACACGACGTTCACGACCACGACATCCGGGGTGGCCATCGTCGTCACGGCCATCGCCACGTTCGTGTCGTATTTCGTCAACGCCGCCTACGTTCGCGGAGCCCTGGACGAGACCGGCGCTCCCGAGAAACCGTCGTTCGGGCGGTTCTTTGAACTCACCAACGTCGGCCAGATCGCCGTCCTGGCGTTGATCTGGACCGTCGTCAGCGTGGTGCTCGGTTTCATCCCGTTCCTCGGAACGGTCCTTCTGATCGCGATCGGCTTCCTCGCGAACTTCGCCTTGACGTTCCTGATCGATCGCAACCAGTCGGCGATCGAATCCATCAAGTCGAGTGTCGACCTGACCGTCAAGAACTTCGGCCCGATGCTGCTGCTACTACTTCTGTTGACCGCGATCAACATCGGCGGCGCGCTGCTGTGTGGCCTCGGTCTGCTGTTCACCATCCCGATCTCGGTGATCGCGACCAACTACGCCTACCGCGTCCTCACCGGCGGTCCGCTGTCCCCCGCACGCTGACCTGATCCAAACAGACGAATGTCCCCGCAACGCACTGCGCTACGGGGACATTCGTTTTCGAACCCTTCTAGGCCTCGGCTGGTTCTTCCTTCTTCTCCGGCTTGAAGTCGACGCCCGATTCCTTACGCTGCTGCGGCGTGATGGGAGCCGGCGCGTCGGTCAACGGGTCGATGCCACCGCCGGACTTGGGGAACGCGATGACCTCTCGGATGGAATCGACTCCGGCGAGCAGCGCGGTGATGCGATCCCAGCCGAACGCGATGCCGCCGTGCGGCGGTGCGCCGTACGAGAAGGCATCGAGAAGGAAGCCGAACTTCTCCTGTGCCTCTTCCTTGCCGATACCCATGATCGCGAACACCCGTTCCTGAATGTCCTTGCGGTGGATACGAATACTGCCGCCGCCGATCTCGTTGCCGTTGCAAACGATGTCGTAGGCGTAGGCCAGAGCAGATCCGGGGTCGGTGTCGAACGTATCCATCGACTCCGGCTTCGGGGAGGTGAACGCATGGTGCACTGCCGTCCACGCACCGGATCCGACGGCCACGTCCCCACTGGCTGTGGCGTCGGACGTGGGCTCGAACAGCGGGGCATCGACGACCCACACGAACGCCCACGCCTTCGGGTCGATCAGGTCGAGCTTCCGAGCGATCTCGCCGCGAACGGCACCGAGCAATCCACGGGATGCCTTGACAGGGCCGGCGGAGAAGAAGATCGCATCTCCGTTCTTCGCGCCGACGTGTGCGGCGAGGCCGTCGCGCTCGGCGTCGGTCAGGTTCTTGGCAACCGGACCACCCAGCGTGCCGTCCTCACCCACGAGAACGTACGCGAGGCCCTTGTGGCCACGCTGCTTGGCGAATTCCTGCCATCGGTCGAGCTGCTTCCGGGGCTGGCTCGCGCCACCGGGCATGACGACCGCACCGACGTACGGGGCCTGGAACACTCGGAAGGTGGTGTCGGAGAAGAAGTCCGTGCACTCGACCAGTTCGATCTCGAAGCGAAGATCGGGCTTGTCCGAACCGTAGCGACGCATCGCCTCGGCGTAGGTGATCCGCGGAATCGGAGCCGTGAAGTGATGCCCGACGAGCTTCCACAGCGATGCCAGGATCTCCTCGGCCAACAGGATGACGTCGTCCTGGGTGACGAAGCTCATCTCGACGTCGAGCTGAGTGAACTCCGGCTGACGGTCGGCGCGGAAGTCCTCGTCTCGGTAGCACCGGGCAATCTGGTAGTAGCGCTCGATACCGCCGACCATGAGCAGCTGCTTGAACAGCTGCGGACTCTGCGGCAGAGCGTAGAAGCTACCCGGCTGCAACCGCGCCGGCACCAGGAAGTCGCGGGCACCCTCGGGGGTGGATCGCGTGAGCGTCGGAGTCTCGACCTCGACGAACTCGTGGTGCGCGAGCACCGAGCGGGCAGCGGCGTTGACATGAGAGCGCAGGCGAATGGCATGCCCGGGGCCCTCACGACGCAGATCGAGGTAGCGGTACTTCAGACGCGCTTCTTCGCCCGGCTGGTCGTCGAGCTGGAACGGCAGCGGTGCCGCCTCGGACAGAACCTCGATCTCGGAGGCCTCGACCTCGATCGCACCGGTGGGGATCTCGTAATTGGCGTTGCCCTCGGGGCGGCCCTCGACCTTGCCGGTCACCTTCACGACGTATTCGGCGCGCAGGCGATGGGCCTGCTCGAGTGCTGCTCCCTCACGGAAGACGACTTGGGACACACCGGACGCGTCGCGCAGATCGATGAAGATGACGCCGCCGTGATCGCGTCGGCGGGCCACCCATCCCGTCAGCGTCACGGTTCGGTCGACGTGCTCGGGGCGTAATGAGCCGGCGAGGTGGGTGCGCAGCACGGGTGTCCTTTCGAGAAAAATCCGCTGATCGTGTTCTTCGCTCACCGATCCTACGGAGCACATGACCGTAGAAGGAAACGAGATCGCGACGCGGCATGCGAAGCTATGGCCGACAGCAGCGATGTGTGTTCTCGCCACAGGGTGGGAGCTCGGCGGAGAGGAACTCTGGCATGACCTTCAGAGAAGGTTCGCGGATGGAGCGGGGTCGAGTCTCCGTCGGCGGCAGCGGTGGCGGCGGACGCGGTGGCAAACTCGCCATCGGCGGTGGTGCAGGCGGCCTGATCATCATCGTCATCGCGCTGCTCTTCGGCGGAGATCCCGGTTCGATTCTCAATCAGATCAGTGGCGGTGACAGCTCGGCGGGGCAGGTCGACTCCGGCACCTCGGGGACCCTCGAGGGCTGCGAGACCGAGGCGGACGCGAACACCAAGATCGACTGCCGTATCGGATTCACGGTGTCGAGCCTGGACACCGTCTGGGAATCGCAGCTGCAAGCTCAGACCGGCGTCGCCTACGTTCAGCCCGGCGTGAATCTGTTCTCGGGAGCAACCAACACCGGCTGCGGCAACGCCACCAGCGCCGTCGGGCCGTTCTACTGCCCCGCCGATTCCACCGCCTACTTCGACACCAGCTTCTTCCAGGTTCTCGTCGACCAGTTCGGCTCGAGCGGCGGCCCCCTGGCGCAGGAGTACGTGGTGGCGCACGAGGTCGGCCATCACCTGCAGAACCAACTGGGCGACATCGGCCGCGCGCAGGCCGATCCTCAGGGACCCGAGTCCGGTGGCGTCAAGGTGGAGCTGCAGGCCGATTGCTACGCGGGAATCTGGGCGCACTATGCAGCCGACACAGTCGATCCGGACACCGGGGTTCCGTTCCTCGAGCCGCTGACCACCACCGACATCGATGACGCTCTCTCCGCCGCGTCGGCGGTGGGCGACGACCGGATTCAGCAGGCATCCACCGGCAGCGTCAACCCCGAGGGCTGGACGCACGGTTCGTCTGCACAGCGACAGGCATGGTTCACCGCGGGCTACGAGACCGGGCAGGTGGCGGCCTGCGACACGTTCTCGGCGCGCGACCTGAACAATCCCTGATCCCCGAAGTAGTCGGAACGACGTAGTCAGAACAAGGTGAGGGCCGGCCCCGAGGTCACCGACGCTCGGGGTTCGGCAGGTTCGTTCACGGGCAGCGAGCGGGTCTGCTCTGGGGCGAACCCGTACTTGTCGAGCAACGGATCGATGCGGCCACGTAGCCACTGCTTGTACTCCGGAGTCACGTACGCCCCGTGCCCGTAGAGCTGACGGTAACGCCGCACCAACGCGGGGTGCTCCTTCACCAGCCAGCTCATGTACCAATCTTTGGTGCTCGAACGCAGATGCATCGGCAGGGCCGTCACGGTCGTCGCACCCGCCTCGGCCAGAGCACCGATGAGGCCGTCCAGTTGCTTGGCCCCGTCGGTGAGGAACGGAATGACCGGTGCCACCAGAACTCCGCACTCCAGTCCGGCGTCGCGGACCGCTCGAACGAGGTCCAATCGCGCTCGCGGACTTGGGGTTCCGGGCTCGAGCTGCTTCTGCAGGTCGGCGTCATGAATAGCGAGGCTGATGCTCACGTGCACGTCGACTTGCTGGGCGGCCAACGTCAACAGGGGTAGATCGCGTCGCAACAGTGTGCCCTTGGTCAGAATCGAGAACGGAGTGCCAGATTCGGTCAGCGCCCGAATGATGCCGGGCATCAACCGATATCGGCCCTCCGCGCGTTGGTAGGGGTCGGTGTTGGTTCCCAGCGCCACCGGCTCACGCTTCCACGATCGCCGCGAAAGCTCCTTGCGCAGAACGGCCGCGACGTTGGTCTTGACGACGATCTGCGAGTCGAAGTCGTTGCCGGAGTCCAGATCCAGGTACTCGTGGGTGGGGCGGGCGAAGCAGTATCGACATGCGTGCGAGCATCCGCGCATCGGGTTGACGGTCCACGAGAAGGGCACCTGCGATTCGCTCGGAACCTCGTTCAGGGCGCTCTTGCACAGCACCTCGTGGAAGGTGATGCCCTCGAACTCCGGCGTCTGTACGCTGCGGACCAAACCCGACCGCTCGAGCCCCGGTAGCGCCCCGTCGTCCGCGGCGTCGAGAGTCTGACCCGCCCATCGCATGCACACAGTCGAACATTTGTTCTATGCCGTGTCAAGGCCGGCCCGCCACTGCCGATCCCCGCTCGGGTGTGGTCATGGGAAGGCGATACCGTAGGCCCCCAGTCGATCCTAGGAGTGCACCGCCGTGACCGCCCCGAACACACCGACCCTCGAACCCATTCTGCGTCTCGGCCTCACACTCGGACCGGGAATCGACATCGGTTCGGTACCCGCGGGCGAGCGGGTCGTCACCACTGTGCTCGGCGGCGCAGCTCCCGGCCCCGACATCGAGGGAACTCTCGCAGCCGGGTCGACCGTCGTCAGCGTGACGCGGCCCGACGGATGCACCGAGTTCAGCAGCGACCTCGTTCTGGAATTGGCGACCGGAGGCTACCTCTCGCTGGACTACCGAGGGGTTCAGTTCGGGCCTGCCGAGGTCATCGAAGCTCTGAACGATCCCGAGCGAGAGGTCGATCCCGCCACGTACTACTTCCGCGGCACACTCCGCGTGTCGACGGCGGTGCCGAAGTTCACCTATCTCAACCGCGCACTCGTCGTCACGTCCGGATCCCGCTCCGCCGAAGCCGTCGTGCTCGACGCCTTCCTGGTGACCTGATCACGGTTCAGTCGAGCAACTGCGCGACCTCGCGGTCGGTCAGCGTCGCCTGCGGAGTTCGCCCTTTGCTGCGAACCAGTTCGACGGCGCGATAGAGCGGCCGCTGATCGAGTCCGGCATCGCGCGCCTCGGCACGCAGCTGATCCACCAGCACCGATGCGATCGCTGCGGCTGGTACCAGCTCGGTGGTCCACAGCGAGTCGGCGAGGCTGCGTAACGCGAGAATCGGCAGCTCACGGCCCCCGTCCCTGGTGTAGAGCGCAAGCGGAACCACGATGTGTGTACGCCCGTCGTAGAGCCGCAGCGAGATCTGATCGATTCCGGCCGTCCGAATTGTCAGTTCGGCCGTCACCACCTCCGGCATTTTCAGCCGGCGAGTGCGCAACCCTCGCGCGCACAGTTGCGGGCCGTCGAGCCACACCCGTCGGCGCAGACCGAGCCAACCCGACAGCACTGCGGGACCGCCGACGATCACCCCGACGAGAACTGCGACCCACACCGGCGCGAACAGCGCCAGGACGACGGCGAGAACGATCCCGATCACGGCCGACCCGACCATTATCTTGCGCAGGCGCGGTGCCAGGAACTCCACCGAGACCAGGTCGAGGGCTACCGGCCCCGCGTTGGACCGAGAGTCACCGGGCCGGGACTCACCGGGCAAGGCGCGCTCCGAGGGCGTCGACCACGTCGGCCATCGGAACGGTGTCCTGCTCGCCGTTCGAAAGGTTTTTCACCAGAACCGATTCCGCAGCCAGTTCCTGATCGCCGAGCATCAACGCGAACCGCGCCCCGGACCGGTCGGCGGCCTTCATGGCACCCTTGATCCCGCGATTGCCGTAGGCCATGTCCACGGCTATTCCTCGTTCGCGTAGCTGAGCCGCGATGTCGACGATCGCCAGCTTGGCGCCGGCACCCATCGGAACGCCGAAGACCTGACATCGTGACGTTGCGCCCGCGGTCTTGCCTTCGGCGGCGAGGGCCAGCACGGTGCGATCGACGCCGAGGCCGAACCCGATTCCGGAGAGCGCCTGCCCGCCCAGCTGTTCCATCAGCCCGTCGTAGCGTCCGCCGCCGCCGATGCCCGATTGTGCGCCGAGCCCGTCGTGCACGAACTCGAACGTCGTCTTGGTGTAGTAGTCCAGGCCCCGCACCATCCGCGGATTCACCAGGTACGGAACGTTCATCACGTCCAGGTATGCCAGCACTTCGTCGAAGTGTTCCTTCGCCGATTCGGAGAGGTGATCGAGCATCAGCGGTGCGTCTGCGGTCATCGCGCGCACCTCAGGGCGCTTGTCGTCGAGCACCCGCAGCGGGTTGATCTCGGCGCGTCGACGGGTGTCCTCGTCGAGGGGAAGCGCGAACAGGAACTGCTGCAACAGCTCTCGGTACTGCGGGCGGCAGGTGTCGTCGCCGAGCGAGGTGATCTCGAGCCGGAACCCGGTGAGCCCGAGGGTACGGAAACCGGCGTCGGCCACGGCGATGACCTCGGCGTCCAGCGCCGGGTCGTCGACGCCGATCGCCTCGACACCCACCTGCTGCAGCTGCCGATACCGGCCGGCCTGCGGGCGTTCGTAGCGGAAGAAGGGCCCGGCGTAGGCGAGCTTGACCGGCAGCGCTCCCCGATCCAATCCGTGCTCGATCACCGCGCGCATGACTCCCGCAGTGCCTTCGGGACGCAGCGTCACCGATCGATCTCCGCGGTCGGCGAAGGTGTACATCTCCTTGCTCACCACATCGGTCGACTCCCCGACTCCGCGGGCGAACAGCCCGGTGTCCTCGAAGATCGGCAGTTCGATGTGGCCGTAGCCGGCGTTGCGGGCGGCGTCGAGCAGCCCCTCGCGTACTGCGACGAACTCGGCCGAGTTCGGGGGGAAGTAATCGGGGACGCCCTTGGGCGCAGAAAAGGCGGTCGGCTTGCTCACGTTCACAGCTTCCCTTGCTCGGGGTCGGTGAGTCCAACGAGGAACGGATTGGACTCGCGCTCCTGGCCTATCGAGCTCTGTCCGCCGTGCCCCGGGAGCACCACCGTGTCGTCACTGAGCGGTAGCAGCCGACTCGCGATCGATCGCAGCAGCTGATCATGATCGCCGCCGGGCAGGTCGCTGCGCCCGATCGATCCCGCGAAGAGGGTGTCCCCGGTCAGTGCCAACGGAACCGAGCCGTCGGGCCCGTCTGCATGGGCGAGGAACACGACGGATCCCTGGGTGTGCCCGGGGGTGTGCACCACCGTGAACTCGATTCCGGCGAGCTCGAGCCGGTGACCGTCCGTGAGCTCGATCACCTCGGCCGGTTCGTGGAACTCGAGGTCGCCCAGCACTGCCGCCAACGTCGGGCCCGTTCCCTTGATCGGATCGGCCAGCATGTAGCGGTCCTCGGGTGCGATGTACGCCGGGATGCCGTACTTTTCGCAGATCGGCTCCACCGACCACGTGTGGTCCAGATGACCGTGCGTGAGCAACACTGCGGTGGGGGTGAGCGAGGACTGTGTCAGGAAGTCGATCAGCGGATCCGCGGCGTCCTGACCGGGATCGACGACGACACACTCGGACGCGTCGTCCTGGGCCAGGATGTAACAGTTGGTCTGAAACATGCCTGCGGGGAATCCGGTGACGAGCAAGACAAACGCTCCTAAAGGCTGAGGCCGAAGTACCGAGCAAGCTTAGTGTGGCCGCTCGCGTCGGGTCCCCCCAGCATGCTCTCAGGCAACAGTGGCAAACTCGCGTTGGCCGATTCTCGGCCGGTTACCACACGATCGGTCCGTGCAGCGAGCGGGCGAGGTCGTTTTTCGACAAGCGGGAGGAACACGAATTGCCCAGCAACGAGCAACGGCGCGAGGCTGCCAAACGAAAGCTCGAACGCCAACTCGTACGCCGCGCCGAGCGAGCGCGGCGTCGTAAGCAATTGACGATCGTCGGTTCCGTTCTCGGCGTCGTCGCGGTCGTGGCCGTCGTCTCGGTCGTGTTCGTGGTGACGCGCGGTGACGACGATGCGAGCACCGCGCAGGAATCGTCGACGTCGGCACCCGCCGATTCGATCATCGCAGCGGGACGCACCGAGCCGCTGCCCGAGACGGTGAACTGCTCCTATCCCGCTGCGACGCAACCGGCGGCCAAGGAGAACACTCCCCCGCGCACCGACAACGTCCCCACCAGCGACGAGCCGCTGAGCTACAGCATGACCACGTCTGCGGGCAACATCGGTCTGACGCTGAACAATCCCGAGGCTCCGTGCACGGTCAACAGCTTCGTATCGCTCGCCAACCAGGGCTACTTCGACGGCACCACCTGCCATCGACTCACCACGGGCGCGGGCCTGCAGGTGCTGCAGTGCGGCGATCCCACCGGCACCGGGTCCGGCGGGCCGGGGTACCAGTTCGCCGACGAATTCCCCACCGATACGTATGCCGAAGGCGACCCCGCCGCACAGACCCCGATCTCCTACCCGCGCGGAACGTTGGCCATGGCCAACGCAGGCCCGGGTACCAACGGCAGCCAGTTCTTCCTCGTCTACGGCGATTCCGAACTGCCGCCCGCCTACACCGCGTTCGGCACCATCGACGAGACCGGACTCGCCACACTCGACGCCATCGCGGCCAAGGGTGTGGAGGGCGGCGCATCCGACGGAGCCCCCGCCGAACCGGTCGACATCACGTCCATGCTGAGCGACCTGTGAACCGCGCCTCGGCGCTGACGATCGCGGTCTCGGCCACCGCGCTGGTACTCGCAGGGTGTTCCGGTTCGACCGAACCGGCAGCCGCACCGACCACCACACCGTCGTCGCCGACGACCACGACGACCGAAGCACCCGCGCCGCGTCCTGCACTCGACCTGTCCCGGTTCGGTGCGTTGCCGCCCGTGCCGCAGCCGACGACCGATACGGTGTCCTGCTCGTATCCGGCGGAGTCGCCGGCCGCCAAGGAGGTCGACGCTCCTGCGACCGACAACATCGACGTGTTCGGAAACGTCGACGTGACGCTGTCCACCAATCAGGGTCCGATCGACATCACACTCGACCGCACTCAGGCACCGTGCACCGTCAACAGCGTCGTCGGCCTCGTCCAGCAGGGATATTTCGACGGCTCGCCCTGTCACCGACTGACGACGTCACCGGGCCTCGAGGTATTGCAGTGCGGTGATCCGTCCGGGTCCGGTCGAGGTGGACCGGGATACACCTTCGCCAACGAGTACCCCACCACCGCGTACACCGACGACCCGGCCCAGGCCGAGAATCCGGTGGTCTATCCCCGAGGAACGTTGGCCATGGCCAACGCAGGCCCAGATACCAACGGCAGCCAGTTCTTCCTGGTGTACGCCGATTCGGTGCTGCCGCCGCAGTACACGGTGTTCGGCACGATCTCGGACTCCGGTCTGCAGACCCTCGACGCCATCGCTGCGGGCGGGGTCACCGGTGGCTCCGAGGACGGCGCACCGGCGAACCCGGTGATCGTGGAGTCCGCCGCCTGAGTTCGCGCTCGAAGGCCGAGAGGGTGAGCAGAACATCTGCTCACCCTCTCGTCGTTCTCGGACTGCCGCTCAGGCAGCAGACGTCAGGCGGTACACGTCGTAGACGCCCTCGACGTTGCGCACCACGTTCAGCACGTGCCCGAGGTGCTTCGGGTCGCCCATCTCGAACGTGAACTTGCTGATCGCCACCCGGTCCCCCGATGTCGCGACGGACGCCGAAAGAATGTTGACCTTCTCGTCGGCGAGCGCCTTGGTGACGTCGGACAGCAGTCGATGACGGTCGAGTGCCTCGATCTGAATGGCGACCAGGAACACCGACGACGCCGACGGCGCCCACTGAACCTCGATGAACCGTTCGGACTGTTCCTCGAGCGACCGTGCGTTGGTGCAGTCGGTGCGGTGGACACTCACCGATCCACCACGGGTGACGAATCCGAGGATCTCGTCTCCCGGCACCGGGGTGCAGCACTTGGCGAGTTTCGCGACGACGCCCTCGGATCCGGTGACCAGTACGCCCGCGTCGCCGACCTGACGGGGTCGAGTCGGGATGGTCGACGGGGTCGACCGCTCGGCGAGCTCTTCCTCGACATCGCCGACGCCGCCGAGATGGGCGACCAGCCGCTGCACCACGTGCCGAGCGGACACATGATTCTCGCCGACCGCGGTGTAGAGCGCAGAGACGTCGACGTACCGTAGCTCGTGCGCGATTGCCGACATCGACTCGGCATTCATCAAGCGCTGCAAGGGTAGCCCGCCTCGACGGACCTCCTTGGCGATGCCGTCCTTGCCCGCCTCGAGAGCTTCCTCGCGGCGCTCCTTGGCGAACCACTGGCGAATCTTGGTCTTGGCACGCGGTGAGGCGACGAAACCCTGCCAGTCCCGGCTCGGACCGGCAGTGGCGGCTTTCGAGGTGAACACCTCGACCACTTCACCGTTGTCGAGAGTCCGTTCCAGTGCCACGAGTCGACCGTTGACCCGCGCACCGATACAGCGATGCCCCACCTCGGTGTGCACCGCGTACGCGAAGTCGACCGGACACGATCCGGCGGGCAGGGTGACCACGTCGCCCTTGGGTGTGAAGACGAAGATCTCCTTGACCGCGAGGTCGTAACGCAGCGACTCGAGGAACTCTCCCGGATCGGCGGCTTCTCGCTGCCAGTCGAGCAGCTGACGCATCCACGCCATGTCGTCGACCTCGGCATTGTCCTGTGAATGCTTGCCCTTGGTCTCCTTGTAGCGCCAGTGCGCCGCAATTCCGAACTCGGCTGTACGGTGCATGTCCCGCGTCCGGATCTGCACCTCGAGGGGCTTGCCCTCGGGTCCGATCACCGTGGTGTGCAGCGACTGGTACACCCCGTAGCGCGGCTGCGCGATGTAGTCCTTGAAACGGCCCGCCATCGGCTGCCACAGCGAATGCACCACGCCGACAGCGGCGTAGCAGTCGCGGATCTCGTCGCACAGGATGCGGACGCCCACGAGGTCGTGGATGTCGTCGAAGTCGCGGCCCTTGACGATCATCTTCTGGTAGATCGACCAGTAGTGCTTCGGGCGACCCTCGACGACGGCACTGATGCGCGACGCGGCGAGTGTCGCGTTGATCTCGGCCCGAACCTTCTCGAGGTAGGTGTCGCGGGACGGCGCACGATCGGCCACCAGACGCACGATCTCGTCGTACTTCTTGGGGTGGAGTATGGCGAACGCCAGGTCTTCGAGCTCCCACTTGACCGTGGCCATTCCGAGCCGATGGGCAAGCGGCGCAATGACTTCCAGCGTCTCCTTGGCCTTGCGCGCCTGCTTCTCCGGGGGCAGGAACCGCATGGTGCGCATGTTGTGCAACCGGTCGGCGACCTTGATGACCAACACCCGTGGATCTCGCGCCATCGCGATGATCATCTTGCGGATGGTCTCGCCCTCGGCCGCAGTTCCGAGCACGACCTTGTCGAGCTTTGTCACTCCGTCCACGAGATGAGACACCTCGTCGCCGAATTCCTCGGTCAACTTGGCCAGCGAATACCCGGTGTCCTCGACGGTGTCGTGCAGCAGCGCCGCAACCAGGGTGGTCGTGTCCATTCCGAGTTCGGCCAGAATGTTCGCCACAGCGAGCGGATGCGTGATGTAGGGATCGCCGGACTTGCGCATCTGCGAGGCGTGCAGCTCGTCGGCCACGTCGTAGGCCCGCTGCAGCAATGTCAGGTCGGCCTTGGGATAGAGCTCGCGGTGCAGGCTGACCAGTGGCTCGAGCACCGGCTTGACCGCCGCGCTGCGTCCGGCGGTGATGCGGCGCGCCAGACGCGCCCGCACCCGACGCGATGCCGAGGTGGGGACGGGTGCCGAATTACGGGTTCCCGACGGAGCCTGCGCATCGTTCGCCACCGGGCCGTGGGGTACCGGAGTATCGACGGCCGGGCGGGAATCACCGGACGCGGCCTCGTCTGTCGTGACGACGTCGACACCGGTCCGTTCGGTGACCCCGGTCTGATCGGCAACGGGCCGTTCGGGGACGGCAGGCCCATCGGGCAAGGGCTGATCGATGTAACGGGTCACTCTCATCACCTCCTGCCACACATTCCGCGTTGTTGCCGGAATTGTTCGGTCAACGCTTCGTGAAAGCGACTTTAGTCCTCATACTCGAACCAGGCAGCCGAGCGGGTAGCCACTGCACTTGTCGCGCCCACCCAGAACAGCGATCTCGAGAACCACAGCGGCTCCGGCGATGACTGCCCCCTGCTCGGCCAACAACCGAGCCGTCGCATCGACGGTACCGCCGGTCGCCAGTACGTCGTCGACCACCAGCACTCGCTTCCCGGTCACGTCGATCGCAGTCGGGATCTGCAACTCGGCGGTTCCGTACTCGAGATCGTACGACCGTGAATGCACCGGAGGCGGCAACTTTCCCGCCTTGCGCACCGCCAGCACACCGCACCCGAGTTCGAGGGCAACTCCGGCCCCCAACAGAAATCCCCGTGCGTCGATACCCGCCACCAGGTCGACGTCCTCGAATCCCTGCGCCAACTCCGATACGACGCTGCGTAACGCCGGCCCGTCCGCGAACACCGGTGTCAGATCGCCGAAGCGCACACCGGGGACGGGAAAATCGTCCACCCACCGCGTCAGCCTGGCCACGGCAGCGGCCGCACCCACTGCACCGTCTGCATCGTTCATCGAAGAAGCACCCACCGATCCATGTTCCATCCGGCACCAGCGGCCGTCGGGTTGGGCACCACGTCCTGCATGCCGTCACTGACGACGGTCGTACGCGGCTCGTTGTACAGGGGAAGCGACGGCATGTCGTTCCACAGGATGTTCTCGCCCTCGGTGGCCAGCGCCAGAATGCGCTCGGGATCGTCGGTCACCGCCAATTGATCGACGATGGAATCGATCCTGCCGTTGCTGTATCCGCCGACGTTCAGACCGATTCCAGTGCGCAGCGAATACCGTGCGGTCACCGCGGCAGCCGAACCCGACGGTCCAGGAAGCGATCCGCTGCTACCCAGGACGGCATCGACCGCCCCGGCCCGCAGGGCGGACGGTGTGAAGTCCGGCGAGCTCGCATCCTCGACGGTGATGCCCGCGGCGGCACAATCGGCGGCCATGCGGCTCACCACCTGGGCGCGCCGCGCGTCCGGTCCCCGGTAGCCGACACGAACGGTCATTGCATTCTCGCCTGCGGCCTCGAGCTCTCGGCCGGCCTGGTCCAGGTCCGAGCGCTGGTAGCGATCACCCACCACCGACGCGACCGACGGGTACACCAGCGTGTCGGGCTGAACGAGACGCGAGTCGACGACACCAGAGCCGAGACCCGCATCTGCCGCCTCGGAACCGGGGTGACCCAGTGTGTCGAACAGGTCCGATCTCGGGATGCATGCGGCCACTGCTCGACGTGCACTCGCATGGCCCAGCACCCCCTGGGTCGCGAACGTCAACTGCTCGACGCCTCGCGACGGTTCCTCGGTGGTGGTGAAACCCTCGGTGGTCCCGAGATCGACAGCACCGGCACCGTGGTCGACCACATCCAGCGAACCGTCCGCGGACTTCGCCGCCAGGTCGGTGCCCTTGGGCCAGACGACCACCTGTTCGGTCTGAGGCGGGTTTCCCCACCAGGCGTCGTTCGCCACGAGCACCAGACCGTCCTCGGCGGTGTAGGACTCGACCCGGTACGGGCCGGCCGACGGCAACAGCGAGGTGTCGATCGAACCCGGCGTCAGGGTCCATCCGGTGTTCCAGAAGTCGGCGATGCGGCGCACCACGTCGTCGTCCTCGGCCAGGATGGGATCGACGACGTTCGGCACGCCTGCGACCCGGGCCGCGACATGCGCCGGTAGCAGATCGGTGGCACCGAACAGCGCTCGCCAGTTCTGGTAGCTGCGGCCGGATGCGAAGACGACGGTGGCTTCCTTGGCCCCCGGAACGCAATCGATGCGCTCGATGTCGGAGTACCCGGCCGTCGACGCCGCGTCGAACATGGGGCCGTCGGTGGCGAACCTTCCGCTGTTCGCCGCCCAGGCCAACACCAGGTCGTCGCAGGCCATCGGCACACCGTCCGAGTACGTCGCGGCCGGGGCGATGGAGTACTGCACGGTCAGAGTGTCACCGGGTACCACCGATACTGTTCCGATGTCGTTGTCCGACAACGCGTCTCCCTCGGGCCCGAGGTAGCTGAAGCCCACCTGCACCCGGGTGAACGCCTGCCGGGCTCCCGACGCCGCGCCGTCGACGGTTCTGGCGTTGTACGTGTTCACCACGTTGTCGAACGAGTAGCCGATCGAGGGCACCTTGTCCTCGGGCGACGAACACGCCGTGATGGACACCGCGCCGACACTCGCTGCCACCAGTGCCGCGCTCCACC
Source organism: Rhodococcus cerastii (assembly GCF_033042195.1). Classification (NCBI taxonomy): domain Bacteria; kingdom Bacillati; phylum Actinomycetota; class Actinomycetes; order Mycobacteriales; family Nocardiaceae; genus Rhodococcus; species Rhodococcus cerastii. The sequence goes on along the minus strand of NZ_JAWLKF010000005.1, from coordinate 25,419 downwards.
GTCGTTTCACGTGCACTCTCCGTCCCTGTCGAAGGTGGTCTACCGACGCTTCTTGTTTCGTTTCCCGGTGGGGCGGTTGCCCGGCTGGGGAGCAGACGACTTCGGAGTGGCCACGCCGACCGCCACCGGCTCGGGAGCGAGACCGGCCGCGCGAGCTGCCGCCTCGGCGCGCTTGGAGTGGACCTTGCGGGTGTGGACTGCGACGGGGCCCCACTTCTCCTTGAGCGTCACCAGCAGCGGAGTGGCGAAGAAGATCGACGAGTAGGCCCCGACGATCATGCCGACCAGCTGTACCAGCGCCAGATCCTTGAGCGTGCCCACTCCGAGTAGCCACACCGCGATGATCATCAGTGCGATCACCGGGAGAACACCGATCACGGTGGTGTTGATCGAGCGCATCAGGGTCTGGTTGACGGCCAGGTTCGCCTGTTCGGCGTAGGTCTTGCGATGCAGGTTGAGGATGCCCCGGGTGTTCTCCTCGACCTTGTCGAACACCACCACGGAGTCGTACAGGGAGAAGCCGAGGATCGTCAGCAGACCGATGACCGTCGCAGGCGTCACCTCGAATCCGACGAGCGAGTACACACCTGCGGTCACCAGAAGGTCGAAGGCCAGGGCAGCCAGAGCCGCCAACGCCATGTCTCGCTCGTATCGGACCGCGATGTAGATACTGACTATGACCAGGAAGACCACGAGTGCGATCAGGGCCTTCTGGGTGATCTGACTGCCCCAGGTCTCACTGACGTCGGACACGCTGATGGCATTCGGGGTCGCGGTACCCGAGTTGTCCTGCGGCTGGAAGGCCTCGAACAACGCCTGGCGAAGGGTGTCCACTTCGGCGGGGTCGAGAGCTTCGGAGCGAATCTGCACCGTCGCTGCGGCACCCGAACCGACGGTCTGTACCGACACCGGCGGCATGCCGAGCGAGTCGTCGTAGACGGTTTCGACCTGCTCGGTGGAGATGTTGTCGGCGGCGGGCAGCGCGATCCGGGTTCCGCCCTCGAAATCGATACCGAGGGTGAAGCCGCGGACGAGGAAGCTCAGCAGGCACACCAGCACGATGACGCCGGTGAGGATGTAGTAGAACCGGCGACGACCGACGATGTCGAAGGCACCGGTTCCGGTGTACAACCTGGAAAACCAGCTGTGCTTGGGCTGGGTGGATTGATCGACGCCCGAATCGTCGAGGGGCGATGGGGTCGACGTGGTCGTGTCCGACATGTCATGCCTCCTTCGACGGCGCAGTGCCGGTCTTGACGGCGAGTGCCTTGTTGGCGGCGCGCTTGCGTTCGAGCGCGATCTGCTGGACGGCACCGAGGCCGTTGACCGACGGCTTGGACCAGAACGTGGATTTCGACGCCAGGTACACCAGCGGCCATGTCACCAGCACCACGACGATGATGTCCAGGATCGTCGTCAGTCCGAGCGTGAACGCGAAGCCGCGGACCTGACCGACGGCCAACACGTACAACACCGCGGCAGCGATGAAGCTGACCGCGTTGCCGGACAGGATCGTCTTGCGTGCGCGAGCCCAGCCGCGAGGAACCGCCGACCGGAAGCTGCGGCCCTCCCGGATCTCGTCCTTGATGCGCTCGAAGAACACCACGAACGAGTCCGCGGTCATACCGATACCGATGATCAGACCTGCGATTCCTGCCAGGTCCAGCGTGAAGCTGATCCATCTGCCCAACAGAACGATGATTCCGTAGACGACGAGACCGGCCAGCGCCAACGACAGCGCCGTGAGCAGTCCGAGGGCTCGGTAGTAGAGCAGGCAGTAGACCAACACCAGCGCCAGTCCGATGGCGCCTGCGAGCAGTCCGGCTTCGAGCGAGGCCAATCCCAGTGTGGCCGAAACAGTTTCGGCCTCGGAGGACACGAAGGACAGCGGCAGTGAGCCGTACTTGAGCGTGTTGGCCAGCTCCGAGGAGGTCTGGGCATTGAAGTTGCCGGTGATCGAGGTGGCGCTGCCGGCTGGGGTGGCCCCCTGGATGACCGGCGCACTGATCACCTTGGAGTCCAACACGAACGCAGCCTGCTTCTGCAGGTTGGCCGCGGTGAACTGAGCCCAGGTGTTCGAGCCCTCCGTGTCGAACGTCAGGCTCACCTGGAACTGTGCCTGCTGACTGTCGAACCCGGAGGTCGCGTCGGATATCTGCTGACCGTCGATGATCGTCGGACCGAGTAGATAAACGGCCGTTCCATCGGTCGAGCATGCGACGAGGGGAAGAGCGGGATCGTCGTTGCCGGCGAGCGGGTCGGCGGCGTTGCAGTCGAGGGACTGCATCGCGAGTTGTTGGACCTGCTGGTCTTCGCTCTGCCGCAGTGCCTTCGCGTCGGCGATCTCCTGGGCGGCACGATCGGCGTCGGACAGCGAAGCGTCGGTGGCGGGGTCCTCGGCCGGTGCGTCGGTGGCCGGTGCATCCGTGGCAGGTGCATCAGTGGCGGGAGCGGGAGTCGGATCGACTGCAGACGGATCCTGCGCCGGGAACACACGTTGCTGCGGAGTGGCCGGATCTGCGGGTGCAGCCGGATCCGCGGAAGCAGCAGGGTCTGCCGGTGCCGCAGGATCGACCGGCGCGGCCGGGTCGACCGGGGTCTGCTGCGTGCCTGCACCCTCGCCCGTCGACGGAGCAACGGATCCGATCACGGGACGGATGAACAGTCGCGCGGTCTGCCCGAGGGTGCGCGCCTGAGAGCTGTCGTCGCCGGGCACCGTGATGACGAGGTTGTCGCCGTCGATGACCACCTCGGAGCCGGAGACACCGAGACCGTTGACGCGGGTCTCGATGATCTGCTGCGCCTGCTGCAAGCTGTCCTGCGTCGGTGCGTTGCCGTCGGGGGTCCGCGCGGTGAGTGTCACGCGCGTGCCGCCCTGCAGGTCGATTCCCAACTTCGGCGAGGGGTCTTTGTCTCCGGTGAAGAAGACCATGGCGTACACCGCTGCCATCAGCACCGCGAAAACGGCGAGATAGCGGGCGGGTTGCACCGGTCCGCTGGAAGGTGCCACGGTGTGTGTTTCTCCTCTGAGGCGATGGAAAATGTCGGTTCCTGCAGGGCCTGGCGGCCCGCTGTGTCAGCGGTGAGCGGTGCGATTGTGCACCACATCGGTCACCGCAGAGAAAACCGCTGCCGGATACTGTCTCCGACAGCGGTCGTCGATCACATCGAGCTCACTCTTTTTCGAGCCTCTTCGCCGTCTGCTCGACGGTCTCGTCCGGCCGGGCCGCGTCTGTCTTGCTCAGCGACGGTCCCGCGGTGTTGTTCGAGCCGAGGGCCGCGATGTCCGCCTCGGTGGTGGCGTCGATGTCGGTGTCGTCGAACTCGGAATCGTCGGGCAGCACCTCACGCACGACTGCGCGCGACCACGTGGTGATGACGCCGTCGGCGATCTCTAGGTCGATCGTGTCGTCCTCGACCAGGACGACGCGGGCGTACAGACCGGCGGTGGTGACGACCTCGTCGCCGATCTTCAGCGAGTCCTGCATTTCCGTGGTCTTGGCCAACACCTTCTTCTGTCGACGCGCATTGAGAAACAGCGGTACCAGAAGGGCCACGATCAGCAGCGGAAACAGCAAATCCATCGGAAGGTCAGTCCTCGAAGTCGGGTTCGATATACGTCATTGTCTCGTGCGAGAACGCCGCCGGTGCGGGCCTCGCAGCTACCCAGTGTGCCATTACCTGGAACCGGTCCGGTCCGTTCGTGTCCTGTTGTGCCCGATTCATTCGAATAATCCCTGCTGGACCTCCGAGGATCGGACCGAAATCCCACCCACTGCGAGGTCCGGTGGCGGTGTCAGACCGAGGTGTTGCCACGCAGCAGCGGTCGCCACGCGCCCGCGGGGGGTGCGGGCGATCATTCCGGCACGCACCAGAAACGGCTCGCACACTTCCTCGACCGTCGACGGTTCCTCGCCGACGGCGACGGCCAGTGTCGATACACCCACCGGCCCACCGCCGAAGCTTCGGATGAGCGCGCTGAGTACCGCGCGATCGAGTCGGTCGAGCCCGAGCTTGTCGACGTCGTAGACCACCAGCGCGGCCTTCGCGGTGTCCTGGGTGACGGTGCCGTCGCCGCGCACGTCCGCGTAGTCACGAACTCGCCGAAGCAGTCGGTTCGCGATTCTGGGGGTGCCGCGCGAACGACCGGCGATTTCCGCGCAGCCGTCCCGGTCGATCGGTACGCCCAGAATTCCCGCCGACCGCATGAGGATGCGCTCGAGTTCGCTGGGCTCGTAGAAGTCCATGTGCGCCACGAATCCGAAGCGATCTCGCAGCGGCCCGGTGAGCGCACCCGACCTGGTGGTGGCACCGACGAGGGTGAACGGTGCCACCTCGAGTGGAATCGACGTCGCTCCCGGCCCCTTGCCGACGATGACGTCGACGCGGAAATCCTCCATCGCCAGGTACAGCATCTCCTCGGCCGGGCGGGCGATGCGATGGATCTCGTCGATGAACAGCACGTCCCCCTCGACCAGATTGCTGAGCATCGCCGCGAGATCGCCTGCCCGCTCGAGCGCCGGACCCGACGTGAGCCGCAGCGAGGTTCCCAGCTCGGCGGCGATGATCATTGCCATGCTGGTCTTGCCGAGTCCCGGCGGACCGGACATCAGGATGTGATCGGGGGTTCCCCCGCGCATCTTGGCACCCGACAACACGAGCTGGAGCTGCTCTCGCACGCGCGGTTGACCGATGAAATCGGTGAGATTCTTCGGACGCAGACTCGTCTCGACATCCAGATCGTCGGACATCGCGTCCGCACCGACCTGGGATTCGGCGAACTGGTCGTCCTCGGTCACCCGGGCCTACCTGGACTTTCCGAGGTACGCCAGCGCCGACCTCAACGCGGTCGACGTCGTGGCCTCGGGCTGCTGGGCGAGCACCGCATCGGTGGCTTCCTCGGCCTGCTTGGTGGGGAATCCGAGACCGATCAGCGCTTCGACGATCTGGTCTCGCATCGAGTTGCCGGCACCGGACCCCGGCACGGCTGCGCTTCCGGCGCGCCCGACCACCGCGTCGACCTTGTCGCGCAACTCGACGACCATTCTCTCCGCGCCGCGCTTCCCGATACCGGGCACCCTGGTCAGAGCTCCGATATCACTGTCCGCCAACGCAGTTCGCAGCGCATCGGGCTCGTGTACGGCAAGAGTCGCCATGGCGATTCGCGGGCCGACGCCGGTCACGGTGAGGAGCAACTCGAACAGCTCACGCGACTCCTTGTCGGGGAACCCGTACAGCGTCTGCGAATCCTCGCGCACGATCATGGTCGTCAGGAGGGTCGCTTCGCTCCCCCGGTGCAGCGTGGCCAGCGTCGCCGGAGTGGCGTTGACCCGGTACCCGACGCCCGCGGCCTCGAGCACGGCGTGATCGAGCGCGATGTCAACCACCGAACCCCTGATCGACGCGATCATCGTGCGCCCGCCTCCTTCTTGGCCATTTTCTCGATCCTGCGTGCCACGACGGCGCGAGCCTTGCGCTCCTCGGCCAGACGCGCGTCGTACTTGCGTTTCTGCTCGGCGGCCATGGCTTCGGCCTTCGCCATCCGCGCGATCATGGGTGCTCGCCAGCAGTGACAGATACCGAGGGCCAAAGCGTCGGCCGCGTCGGCGGGAGTCGGTGCAGTCTGCAGTCCGAGAATGCGCATGACCATGGCGGTCACCTGAGCCTTGTCGGCCGAACCGTTGCCCGTGACGGCCGCCTTGACCTCACTGGGAGTGTGAAAGCAGACGTCGACGCCACGCCTGGCCGCTGCGAGGGCGATGACGCCACCGGCCTGGGCCGTGCCCATGGCCGTGCGAACGTTGTGTTGAGCGAACACTCGCTCGATCGCCACCACCGAGGGCTTGTGGGTATCGAGCCAGTATTCCGCCGCCTCGGAAATCCGCAGCAGACGCTGCGCGAGGTCCATGTCCGCGGGCGTTCGCACCACATCGACATCGAGCGCAACCACCGTTCGGCCCACACCGCCCTCGATCAGACTGAGCCCACACCTGGTGAGACCGGGGTCGACACCCATCACCCGCACGCCACCACACCTTCCGCTTACGAACTGTTGTTCGATAGCGTAGCGGAGCCCACCGTCGGATCAGGGATACGACACCCGGTCGATCACGTCGTCGGATGCGAGGGGCGTCAGTCCTCGGCGTCGAGCTCGGCCATGACCTCGTCGGAGAGGTCGACGTTGGACCACACGTTCTGGACGTCGTCGCTGTCTTCGAGTGCATCGATGAGCTTGAACACCTTGCGTGCACCGTCCGCGTCGACCGGGACGTTCACCGACGCCTGGAAGCTCGCCTCGGCCGAGTCGTAGTCGATTCCGGCCTCCTGCAACGCGGTGCGCACGGCGACCAGGTCGGTCGGCTCGCTGACGACCTCGAACGTGTCGCCGTTGTCGTTGACTTCCTCGGCACCGGCTTCTAGAACGGCCATCAGGACGTCGTCCTCGCTCTGACCGTTCTTCTCCAGGGTCACCACACCCTTGCGCGAGAACAGGTACGACACCGAACCCGGGTCGGCCATGTTCCCGCCGTTACGGGTCATCGCGACACGAACCTCGCCTGCGGCGCGGTTGCGGTTGTCGGTGAGGCACTCGATGAGGATGGCGACACCGTTGGGTCCGTAGCCCTCGTACATGATGGTCTGCCAATCGGCCCCGCCGGTCTCCTCGCCTGCACCTCGCTTGCGCGCCCGCTCGATGTTGTCGATGGGCACCGAGGTCTTCTTCGCCTTCTGAATGGCGTCGAAGAGCGTCGGGTTGCCGGTGGGGTCACCGCCACCCGTGCGGGCCGCCACCTCGATGTTCTTGATGAGCTTGGCGAAAGACTTGCCACGTCGGGCGTCGATCACCGCCTTCTTGTGCTTGGTGGTGGCCCATTTTGAGTGGCCGCTCATGCGATAGGGCCCCTTCCTGCTCGAAATCAGTGTTGTCGACTTTACTCGCCCGGTACCGCGCTCGGCACCGTCCGACCGTCGAAGGTTCTAGCGGCTGCGCACCATGTCGACGAAGAGTGCGTGCACTCGATCGTCGCCGGTGACCTCGGGATGAAAACTCGTCGCGAGAACGGAGTTCTGGCGAACGGCAACCACGCGTCCGGCGGCCGGTCCGTGCGGCACGGTGGCGAGCACCTCGACGCGCTCGCCCACCCGCTCGACCCACGGCGCGCGAATGAACACCGCCCGCACCGGCCCACCGTCGATACCGGTGACGTCGAGATCGGTCTCGAACGAATCGACCTGACGACCGAAAGCGTTGCGCCGCACGGTGATGTCGAGGCAATCCAGATGTCGGGCGTCGGGCCTGGTGTCGAGAATCTCGGACGCCAGCAGAATCATGCCCGCACAGGAGCCGTAGGCAGGCAGTCCCTCCGCCAACCGCGCGCGCAGCGGGTCGAGGAGCTCGAACGCGCCGAGCAGGTTGCTCATGGTCGTCGATTCCCCGCCGGGGATGATCAAGCCGTCGATCTGCGCCAGTTCGGCAGGACGCCGCACGGTGACTCCGCGCGCACCGCTCGACTCGAGCGCAGCCAGGTGTTCGCGAACGTCGCCCTGCAGCGCGAGAACACCGATGGTCGGAGCGGTCACTTGCGGCCGAAGGGATCGACATGAGGCGCGTCCGGGTCCCGCTCGTAACGCATGAGCCCTTCTTGCACCACCGCGGCAACCATGCGTCCGGACGTGTCGAAAATTCGCCCCTGAGCCAGTGCCCGGCCGAAATCGGCCGACGGTGACGTCTGGTCGTAGAGCAACCATTCGTCTGCCCGGAACGGCCGCAGGAACCACAGCGCGTGATCGAGCGAGGCCGTCTGGGTGACGGCGTCCGGGTGCGGCACCTTGGCGGAGCCGATCAACGTCATGTCGCTCATGTACGCGAGTGCGCAGACGTGGAACACCTGATCGTCGGGCAACGTATCGCGGTAGCGGAACCACACACGTTGCTGCGCAGCGAAACTGGGATGCTTGACGGTCTGGTCTTCGGGAATGAGACGGATGTCCCATTCCGACCACTCCTTGTAGTACGAGTGGTCGTATTCGGCGAGGGTGGTGGGATCGGGCAGGCTGTCCGGTCCGACGACCTCGGGCATGACGTCCTGGTGCGAAATGCCGTCGTCGTCGCCGTGGAACGAGGCAGACATCGTGAAGATCGCCTTGCCGTGCTGAATTCCGGTGACGCGGCGTGTGCAGAACGACCGGCCGTCGCGGATCCGATCGACCATGAAGACGGCCGGTTCGTTCGGATTGCCCGGACGCAGAAAGTAGCCGTGCAGCGAGTGCACACGAAACTCGGGAGCCACTGTGCGCACCGCCGCGACGAGCGCCTGGCCCGCCACCTGACCGCCGAACGTACGGGGCAACCGAGAAGGGAAAGTCCGTCCCCGATAGATGTCGTTCTCGATCCGTTCCAATTCGAGAATGTCCTCGATGCTGGCCATGGCTGGTGTCCACCTTTCTGTGACAACGGCTCAGGCTAACAATGGATGGACCAGGCAAGATGGTCGGTGTGGGTCAACCGATGCCGATATTTCCCGATCTTCTCGTCGAGTCGATCGTCGATTCGTGCCCGGACGGTGCCCGCTCGATCGTCGTGATCGACGGTGCCGATGCCGCGCGACCGGTCGACTTCGCCACGCGCACAGCCGAACACGCCCGCTCTCGGGGCCGTCCGGCTGCCGTCGTCGACCTGCACGACTACGTCCGACCTGCGTCCATTCGATTCGAATACTCGCGGACCGACGAATTGAGCTATCGCACACTGTGGTTCGACTACGACGCCCTGGTTCGAGAAGTCATCGCCCCGCTGGGACCCGGTGGCGGAGGTCACTTTCTACCGCGACTGTGGGATGAGGCCACCGACCGCTCGGCTCGGGCCCGCACCACCTCGGCGGCGGCGAATCAGATCGTCCTGATCGCGGGACCCATGCTGCTCGGACGGGGATTGAACGTCGGTCTGTCGGTGCAGCTACGCCTGTCCGCGAACGCTTTACGCCGCAGAACGAGCGCCCCCGATCAGTGGACCTGCGCCCCGTTGCTCGAGTACTACGAGAGCCTCGACGGCTCGGCCGAGCGGCCGGATTTTCTGGTCCGATGGGACCATCCCGACCGCCCGGCACTCGAACGCTACTGACGCAGAACCGTCACCAGCCACGCTCGGCGAGACGGTGTCCGACGGGGAGGTCGTCGACGTTGATGCCGACCATTGCCTCACCGAGACCGCGCGAGACCTTGGCGAGCACATCGGGGTCGTCGAAGAACGTGGTGGCCTTGACGATCGCCTCGGCGCGCTCCTTGGGGTTGCCGGACTTGAAGATTCCCGATCCGACGAACACGCCCTCGGCACCGAGCTGCATCATCATCGCTGCGTCCGCGGGAGTGGCGATGCCGCCGGCGGTGAACAGTGTGACGGGCAGTTTGCCGGCCCGGGCGACCTCGACGACGAGGTCGTACGGGGCCTGCAGTTCCTTCGCCGCCACGTACAGCTCGTCCTCGGGAAGCGAGGTGAGGCGACGGATCTCGTCGCGAATCTTGCGCATGTGCGTCGTCGCGTTCGAGACGTCGCCGGTTCCGGCCTCGCCCTTGGAGCGAATCATGGCCGCTCCCTCGGTGATTCGACGCATCGCCTCACCCAGGTTGGTGGCACCACAGACGAAGGGAACGGTGAAGTTCCACTTGTCGATGTGGTTGGCGTAATCGGCCGGGGTGAGCACCTCGGACTCGTCGATGTAGTCGACGCCGAGGCTCTGCAGAATCTGCGCTTCGACGAAGTGGCCGATGCGGGCTTTCGCCATCACGGGGATGCTGACCGAGGAGATGATGCTGTCGATCATGTCGGGATCGCTCATGCGCGACACCCCACCCTGAGCGCGAATGTCGGCGGGGACGCGCTCGAGGGCCATGACGGCCACTGCTCCGGCGTCTTCGGCGATCTTGGCCTGATCGGCGGTGACCACGTCCATGATGACGCCGCCCTTGAGCATCTCGGCCATCCCCCGCTTGACGCGCGCGGTGCCGATTCCGTTCTCGCCCGACCCGCCTTCGGCAGATCCAGCGGGTGTAGTGGATGCGTGTGGGGTACTCAAGCCGACTCCTGTGTTCTGGGCACCGTTCGTGGCGCACCGGACTGATATGTGCAACTACGTCCATCCGCGCAATCGATCACGCGCGGCGCGAAGTCGCGCCCAGAACTGTAGGCCTCCTGGCGACGGTTTCCCATAACCACTTCATGATTGCTGGACTGCTCGAAAAGGGTCCAGATTGCTACCGGATAGCGCGCACGTCCGGGTCGCCGCGTCGCGCGAGAGCCACATTGACCTCGTCCAGCAGTTCCGCGAGGTCCTGGGGATAGACGTTCTCGCCGACTGCGCTGAGCGCACGGATGTCGGCCTCGGTGCACCACTGATGGCCGGTCACGGTGCGGCGCTCGAAATCGGTGAACCCGGCGCTGTGAGGCTCGAACTCCTGCGTTCGGATCGCGAAGAACAGTTCCTCGGAACGGATCAGGGTTCCGTTGAACGGGAACGTGGCAACCCGTCGCCACAGTGGACCGCGCAGATCTGCCGCCGCGACGGTCAGGCCGGTTTCCTCGTGCACCTCGCGCACCGCTGCTTCGCGGAGCGACTCGCCCTTCTCCACTGCCCCACCGATGGTGAACCAGAAGAAGGTGTCGGGCACCGTCGGGTCGTGTCCGCGCAACAGCAGAACGCGGCCCCGTTCGTCGAGCAGCACCACCCGAGCGGATGTTCGCGGAGTGGCTCTGTTCTCGCTGCCGAACGTCGCGGCAGCAGACCGCTCGGCGATCTCGAAATACGACGGCAGGGCCGCGGTACCACCCAGATGCAACCACCGGACCGGGCGTCTGACCCGCAGCGCCAGAGTGTCCCGGACGGCGTCGTTGTGGAAGCGCCGTGCGATCAGCACGCGGGCCTCGGCGTCGGCCAGTTCGGCGACCAGTTGCGGGGGCAGGGCGTTCGGCTCGACGACGGCAAGAGCCATGGACACCGCGTTCTCGGCCTCTTCCCGCTGCGACCGGTCGGCGCGTTCGGCCCGATCGGCCAGTGCGGCGAGTTCTCTGCTCGCCGAGGCCGTGTCGCGGGTGGCAGCGGACACCGCTCGCGCGACGACGGCACGGCGGGCCAGTGCTGCATCGAGTGCCTGCCAGGCAAGGTCGGTACGCACGTGCAAGCGGTCCAGTCGGTTCGCCGTGCCGTACGCCCACAGGCCGACGACGAGAATCAGTACCGCGACCAGACCGAGTACCAGGATCGTGAGCGCCGAGAGGGTCATCAGTTCGCCGCCCGCACTTTCTGGCCCCCGAGGGTGACGGTTTCGTAGACCCGCAGGATCTGCTCGGCGACGACGGGCCAGTCGTAGGCGGCCACGGCGACCGAGGCGGCATCGACGAGGCGAGCACGAACGGTGTCGTCGGAGAGGATCGCGGTCACTGCGGCGGCGACGGCATCGGAATCGTCGATCGGAACCAGCAGTCCGCAGGTGCCGTCCTTGAGCACCCGCCGGAATGCGTCGAGTTCGCTTGCCACCACCGGAGTTCCGGCGGCCATGGCCTCGACGAGGACGATGCCGAAGCTCTCACCGCCGAGGTTGGGTGCGCAGTAGACGTCGGCGCTGCGCATCGCCGATGCCTTGGTCGCATCGTCCACCTGCCCCAGGAACGTCAGGTGCGAGGCGAGTGCGCCTGCGTCCTTGCGGAGCTTGTCCTCGTCGCCGCGGCCGACGATGAGTATCTCGATGTCGGGATGGGATTCGACGAGGGTGGGCAGTGCCCCGAGCAGGACCGCCATTCCCTTGCGTGGTTCGTCGAAGCGGCCGAGGAAGAGCACCGTGCGACCGGCACGTGGATAGCCTTCCAGGACAGGGGCGTCGGCGAAGGCAGGAACGTCGACTCCGTTGGGGATCTCGACGGCGTCGGAGCCGAGGGCCTCGACCTGCCAGCGTCGGGCGAGTTCCGAGACAGCTATACGTCCGCTGATCTTCTCGTGATACGGCCGCAGCACACCCTGAAAGGTGCTGAGCACCAAGGACTTCGTCGTCGAGGTGTGGAAGGTTGCCACGATCGGTCCGTCCGCGGCCTTGAGCGCCAACATCGACAGGCTGGGCGCGTTCGGTTCGTGGATGTGCAGCACGTCGAAATCGTTGTCGGAGATCCACTTACGGATTCGGGAATACGTGATCGGCCCGAATCGAAGCCGCGCGACGGATCCGTTGTAGGGAATGGCGAGCGCCTCGCCCGCCGACACCACGAAATCCGGCAACTCGACGTCGTCCGACGCCGGAGCCAGGACACTGACGCGATGTCCGCGTTCGATGAACACCTCGGCCAGCTGCTGAACGTGCGCCTGCACTCCACCGGGAACGTCGAACGAGTACGGGCACACCATGCCGATCTTCACGCGCCCTCGATTCGGGCACGTCGCTCGGCCGACCAGTCGCTCATCCACAACGGTTGCAGCATGTGCCAGTCCGCCGGATGCGCTCGGATGCCGGCAGCGAAGTGATCGGCCAACGTCTGGGTGGCAGGACCGACTCCGGCCGAGACGTCCACTGCAGGCGAAATGTCGAAGCCCCAGCCGTCGCCGTCGAAATAGCCGTGTACCGGCAACAGCGTCGCTCCGGTGTCGATCGCGAGTTTCGCGGCACCGGCGGGCATCCTGGTCGGTTCACCGAAGAAGGTGACCGGCACGCCGTGCTTGGCGAGATCTCGCTCGCCGAGCAGGCAGACCACCTTGTTCTGGCGCAGTCTCTCGGACAGTGCGAGAAGCGGCGGTTGCTCGCCGCCGCTGAGCGGAAAGATCTCGAAGCCCAGGCTCTCCCGATAGGCGACGAATCGCTGGTACAGAGATTCGGGCTTCAGCCGTTCGGCGACGGTCGAGAGCCCACCGTGCGTGCGCACCAGCCACATTCCGGCCATGTCCCAATTGCCGCTGTGCGGCAACGCCAGCACCACTCCCTTACCGGCGGCGAGTGCACCCTCGAGATGTTCCTTGCCGTTCACACACCGATCGATGACGGCGGCCTGCGCAGCCAGATCCATCGACGGCAACCGGAACGCCTCGCGCCAGTACCGGGCGTAGGAGCGAACGCTGTCGCGGATCAGCTCGTCGGGCACCTCGGCGGGAGTGGTCCCCAGGACTCGAGCGAGATTGCGACGCAACTGATCCGGGCCACCGCCTCGCGTCGCTGCGAAGTCGGCACCGCGATCGAACAGGCGTCGCGCCACCGGCTCGGGTAGAGAACGGACGAGTCGCCAACCGGCCGCGTAACCCGCGTCGCTCGCCCTGTCGGAGAGATTCACGACGCGGCCACGTCGCCGTCGCCGGATGCCGGTGCCACCGGAGGCACGATGATGTCGCGAGCACCCTCGGATCCGCGGACCGCGAGAACGCGCTGGAACACGGTCACGACACTGAGCACGGCGAGAATCCACATCGCCGGATAGATCACGCTGTCCAACCATGGAATGTCGAAATGCCGTCCGACGCCGGTGAATCCGGCACCTACGAGCACGATGACCAGGCGATCGGGACGTTCGATCCAACCCCCGTCGGCCGAGAGTCCGCTGGCCTCGGCGCGTGCCTTGGCGTACGAGATCACCTGGGAGGTGACCAGACAGATCAGGGTGGCAACGAGCAGTGGTTTGTCCTGCTCGGAGTACACCGCCCACCAGGCCAAGCCGCCGAAGATCGCACCGTCGGCCACTCGATCGCACGTCGCGTCGAGGACGGCACCGTACTTGGTGCCACCGCCCCGTGCCCGCGCCATGGCCCCGTCGAGCATGTCGAACAACACGAACAGGGTGATGACGACCGAACCCCACCACAGGTAGCCGGCGGGGTACATCGTGACCGCGGCCGTGACGGTGACGACGGTGCCGATGATCGTCACGGAGTTGGGGGTCAGCCCGGTGCTGTTGAGGGCACGCCCGAGCGGCGCGGTCACCTTCGACACCGGCGCACGGCCGAAAATGCTCAGCACGGCGCGTGCTCCTCTCGCCTGTGGTTCATTCGTTCCAGGCCGACGCGAGCAGGGCCCGAGTGTCACGGAGCAACTGCGGCATCACCTTCGCACCGCTGATCACGGTGATGAAGTTCGCGTCGCCGCCCCACCGGGGCACGATGTGCTGATGCAGGTGCTCGGCCAGCGATCCGCCTGCGGCAGCACCGAGATTGAGTCCGACATTGAAGCCGTGCGGACGTGACACTCGCTTGATGACGCGAATCATCTGCTGCGTGAATGCCATCAACTCGGCGCTCTCCGCAGGTGTGAGGTCTTCCAGTGCCGCGACGCGGCGGTACGGCACGATCATCGCGTGGCCGGGGTTGTAGGGGTACAGATTGAGTACCGCGTACACCGATTCGCCTCGTGCGACGACGAGTCCGTCCTCGTCGCTCATCTTGGGAATGTCGGAGAACGGCTCGTTCGACTTCGCCGAGCCCTGCGGAGCCTCGGCGATGTAGGACATCCGGTGCGGTGTCCACAGTCGCTGCAGCCGATCGGGCTCACCGGCCCCGGTGACGACGATCGACTCGTCCTGTTCCGACATGATCAGCTCACTCCTGCGGGGTCGGTCTGCACGAGCTCGGCGGTCGGTGATGCGTTGTTGCGCTGAGAGATCCAGTCGGTCACGACCGTGATGGCCTGCGCCACCGGGACGCCGTTGACCTGGGTGCCGTCCCGGAATCGGAAGCTCACGGCTCCGGCTTCGACGTCGCGTTCGCCGGCGAGAAGCATGAAGGGGACCTTCTGCGCCGTCTGGTTGAAGATCTTCTTCTGCATCCGATCGTCACTGGCATCGACCTCGGCGCGCACTCCACGCTTCTTCAGTTCGTTCACCACCGCGAACAAGTGATCCTGGTAGACCTCGGCAACCGGGATGCCGACGACCTGAACCGGTGCGAGCCAGGCCGGGAACGCGCCCGCGTAATGCTCGGTGAGCACCCCGAAGAAGCGCTCGATGGAACCGAACAGAGCCCGGTGGATCATCACCGGGCGTTCCTTGGTTCCGCCCGAGCCGGTGTATTCGAGCTCGAAGCGCTCGGGGAGGTTGAAGTCGAGCTGAATGGTCGACATCTGCCAGGTACGCCCCAGCGCATCCTTGGCCTGCACCGAGATCTTCGGTCCGTAGAACGCGGCACCACCCGGATCGGGCACCAGGTTCAGGCCCGACGCCGCCGCCACCTCGGCGAGGGTGTTGGTTGCCTCTTCCCAGACTTCGTCGCTGCCGACCGACTTCTCCGGGTTGCGAGTGGAGAGTTCGAGGTAGAAATCGTCGAGGCCGTAGTCCTTGAGCAGTCCGAGAACGAATTCGAGGGTGCTGGTGAGCTCGCCGCGCATCTGCTCGCGGGTGCAGAAGATGTGCGCGTCGTCCTGGGTCATGCCGCGCACGCGGGTGAGACCGTGGATGACGCCGGACTTCTCGTAGCGGTAGACCGAGCCGAACTCGAACAGGCGCAACGGCAGTTCACGGTACGAACGGCCGCGGGAACGGAAGATCAGGTTGTGCATCGGGCAGTTCATCGGCTTGAGGTAGTAGTCCTGGCCGGGCTTGCGCACGTCACCGTTCTCGTCGAGCTCGGCGTCCAGGTGCATCGCCGGGAACATGCCGTCCCGGTACCAGTCGAGGTGACCGGAGACCTCGTAGAGATGGCCCTTGGTGATGTGCGGGGTGTTGACGAACTCGTAACCCTCTTCGATGTGCCGCTGCCGCGAGTAGTTCTCCAGCTCGTTCCGGATGACGCCACCCTTGGGATGGAACACCGGCAGACCGGAACCCAGTTCGTCCGGGAAACTGAACAGGTCCAGCTCGGATCCGAGCTTGCGATGATCGCGACGCTCCGCCTCGGCCAGCAGTTCGAGATGCACGTCGAGCGCTTCGGTGGATTCCCACGCAGTTCCGTAGATGCGCTGCAGGCCGGCGTTGTCCTGATCGCCGCGCCAGTACGCAGCCGAACTACGGGTGAGCTTGAACGCGGGCACGTACTTGGTGGTGGGGATGTGCGGTCCGCGGCACAGATCGCCCCAGATGCGCTCGCCGGTCCTGGGATTCAGGTTGTCGTAGGCGGTCAGCTCTCCCCCACCGACCTCCATGACCTCGGGATCGTCGATACCGGACTTGTCGTCGATCAGCTCGAGCTTGTACGGCTCGCCGGCCAACTCCTCGCGGGCCTGCTCCACCGACTCGTAGACCCGACGCGAAAAACGCTGTCCCGCTTTGACGATCTGCTTCATCTTCTTCTCGAGTGCCGTCAGATCCTCGGGAGTGAACGGCTGCTTCACGTCGAAGTCGTAGTAGAAGCCGTCCTTGATGAACGGTCCGATGCCCAACTTGGCATCGGGAAAGAGCTCTTGAACGGCCTGCGCCAACACGTGCGCGGCCGAGTGCCTGATGACGCTTCGTCCGTCCTCGGTGTTCGCCGGAACGGGCTCGACCTCGGTGTCGCTTTCCGGTGCCCACGACAGGTCACGGAGCTTGCCGTCGGGATCGCGTACCACGACCACTGCGTCGGGTCCCTTGTTGGGCAGGCCGGTCTCGCGGAGCGCCGTACCTGCCGTCGTTCCGGCCGGCACCATGATGCGGGCGGGCGAAACGGCGGCGACAACGGGCATGCTCACAGCGATGTACTCCTCGATCGATTCTTCTGGCCAGGAAGGCCTCCGACAGCCTATCGGCAACGGTCCACTCGATTGGCCTCAGCGCGACGGGTGACGTCAGATCGGGCTCTCGAGCCACGTCCACTCGAGTCCGATCCAGCCCCCGACCAACGCGAACGTGCCGAGCAGCCACAGCGTGGCCAGCACGACGACCGTGGTGAACAGAACTCCGAGACCCTTGACGAACATCGATTGCTTCGAGAACCACGCCATGAATGCGTCGTATCTCTTGCGGACGAACCGCAGCGCACTCTTGGCCCATGCGAATTCCGACGCCAGGATGCCCAGGCCCGCGAACACGATCAACCAGCCGGGCCCCGGGTAGGGAATGGCGAGTACACCCAGCACCAACACCACTGTTCCGACGACACCGACCGTAATTCGGTATGCGAGATCGAGGGACTTGTTCTCGGCGATGCGCGCCCGGAAGCGACGGTGCTTCACCTTGGCTGTGTCCATCGGACCCTGGTCGGCGACGGCCTGAGGCTTCGATTCTTCGGTGCTCACCGGCTCAGGCTACCGGCCTCGAACGCAAGAAGGCCCGCACCGACGGGCGGTGCGGGCCTTCTTTTCTGTGGTCCCGGCTGGGATCGAACCAGCGACCTTCCGCGTGTGAAGCGGACGCTCTCCCACTGAGCCACGGGACCGAACGAGGCAAAACATTAACACGAGGTGCCGCGACGAACCGAATCGCCTGCCCGATCACCGAATTCGTCCACGGACCGCCTTCGCAGAGCTCCCATCGCCTCTGCTTTCACATCTTTCACAGCGTCGATCGTGCCAATTCCGGGGCTGACCACGAGATTTGTGAGTTTCACTCCCGTTGGGTTAATGTTTTCCCCGCACCACGGAGACAACAACTGCCCAGCAGTGAGCGCCTCCGGGGTATGCGGATGTGGCGCAGTGGTAGCGCATCACCTTGCCAAGGTGAGGGTCGCGGGTTCGAATCCCGTCATCCGCTCGAGGGTCTCGACCCATGGTGGAGTGGCCGAGTGGTGAGGCAACGGCCTGCAAAGCCGTGCACACGGGTTCGATTCCCGTCTCCACCTCGCTAGTGCATCGGTCGCAAGACCGTTGCGAGGACACGCGCGATTAGCTCAGCGGGAGAGCGCTTCCCTGACACGGAAGAGGTCACTGGTTCAATCCCAGTATCGCGCACCACAGCTAGACAGATCAGGCCCCCTTTCGAGGGGGTCTTTTTTGTGCTTCACGAATCAATTGTGGTGATTCACGCCATAGAAGTGCACAGTGGAGATGACGCACACACTTCGATGGAAGGACACTCACGTGTCGGACGATGCTCAGAGCGAACCCACAGTCGACGACGCCACCCTGGAAGAGGCGAAGAAGTCCGTGGAGGGCCTCGACGATCGCTATCGACCCGGCGCCCGGCCCACCGTCGCACTGCCGGGAACCAACGGCACCGTCGCCGGGACCGCCTTCGCGGACATGGTCGACGACAACGGCGAGATGGTGGACGCCGATGACCGGGAGTCCACCGACTCCGACGGCTCTGCGGACACCGATCACGCCGACACCCAGGAAAAGGTAACGTCCTCGAACGATGCCTGAACTCGATGGTCCCGACGCCCCCGCCGACATCGATCTCGGCGGGGGCGTCGCCTTTCTGCACACACCTTCCATACCGTCACGGGGCGGCCTCGCTCTCACGCACGGTGCGGGCGGCAACTGCGAGTCGCCTCTGCTGCAGCGCATCGCGTCGGTATGGGCGGCAGCCGGATTCACGGTCCTGCGTTTCGACCTTCCTTTTCGAGTACGCAAACCCAAGGGACCGCCGCACCCGTCGAGAGCGGCCGAGGATCGGCTCGGAATCGCGTCGGCCGTCGACCGCCTTCGCGCCGAGACCTCTGGATTCATCGCATTCGGTGGGCATTCCTACGGTGGCAGGCAGGGCTCGATGATCGCGGCCGAGCGACCGGGTCTCGTCGACGGACTCGTCCTGACCTCCTATCCCCTGCACCCGCCGGGCAAGCCGGACAAGGCTCGTACACAACACCTTCCCGAACTTCGAACACCGACGGTGGTGGTGCACGGCACGAAGGACCCTTTCGGCACCACGACCGGATTGAGCGCTGCGCTCGCGCTCGTCCCGGCTCCCACTCTGCTCGTCGACATCGAGGGCGCGGGCCACGACCTTGCTCCGATGAAGTACGACGCAGCGACGAAAACCCTTGCCGGAGCCGCCTCGTTGTTCGGTGCCCCGACGTCCGATTCGTCGGTTGTCGTCCCGCTCTTCGACCCGTCGCGCTGAAGTGGTCTACTAAGGCATGCCGACCTGGGGATGGTTCATCGTGGCGTTGGTCCTCGTCGACGCTGCAGTGCTCGCGGCGTGGCTGTTGGCCCGCAAGAAGCCGGGCTCGTCCCCGGAGACCTCGCGCAACATCAGGCTCATCGGTCTCGACGAGAGCGCCCGCGCAGACATTCATTCGCTACTGGCCGCGAACAAGAAGGTTCAGGCCATCAAGGTCTTTCGTGAACGAACGGGTGCCGGACTCGCCGACGCGAAGAACGCGATCGAGAGCGTCCAGCGCGGCGAGCCGTTTCCGTCCTCCGCCACCATCGTCGACGCGGCACAAGCCGGTCCGACACCCTGGGACGATCTGATCCCGCGATTGCAGTCACTGAAATCCGAGGGTAAAGCGATCTCGGCCATCAAACTGCTGCGCGACCGAACCGGGCTGTCGTTGCGCGATGCCAAGAACGCGGTCGACCTGCTGTGACCGTGCGCGTGGCAGCACGTGCCGATGCACGTCGCGTCGCCGAAGTGGCCGCGTCGACCTTTCCCCTCGCCTGCCCGCCGGGAACCCGGCCCGAGGACATCGCGCAGTTCGTCTCGAACGTGTTGTCGGCCGAGCACTTCGAGAACTACATCGACGACGCGGCCAGAACGGTGCTGATCGATGAGACAGCCGATGCCGACGTCGTGGGCTACGCGATGCTCGTGTCCGGGCCGCCCGCGGACCCCGGAATTCGCGCGACACTCTCGCCCGAGCCGACCATGGAAGTCAGCAAGCTCTACGTGCAGCCGACCCAGCTCGGCAGCGGGGCCGCGGGGCGATTGATGTCGTCGTCACTCGACCATGCACGCCACTCCGGTTGTGCGACAGCATGGTTGGGCGTGAACCAGCAGAACGTGCGGGCGCAGAAGTTCTACGCCAAACACGGATTCGAGATCGTGGGTACCAAGACGTTCGTCGTCGGCGTTCAGACGCACGACGATTACGTCATGCAGGTGAGGCTGTGACGACCGCTCAGCCGACTGCAGCGAAACGGGACAGTGCCAGCAGACGCGAGGTGGCGCGCAGGTACTTCTTTCGGTAGCCGCCGGCCAGCATCTCCTCGGTGAAGATCTCGTCGAGCTTGCCGCCCGAGGCCGTCACCGGGATGCCCGCGTCGTACAAGCGGTCGGCGAGGACCACCAGGCGCAGAGCGATGGCTTGATCCGATGCCGGGTGCACGTTCTTCAGGAACACTGCCGGAATGCCGTCGAGCAACTTGCCGTAGCGGGAGGGGTGCAACGTGCTCAGATGCGCCAGCAGCTCGTCGAAATCGTCCAGGGTTGCACCCTCGACGGTGTCGGCGCGGTCGATCAGCTCGGACTCCGAGGTGGGCTCGGGAGCCGGAGGCAGATCGCGGTGGCGGTAGTCGGGGCCGTCGACCCGGATGGACTCGAAAATGGAGCCGAGTTTCTTGATCTCCCGCATGAAGTCCTCGGCGGCGAAGCGACCCTCACCGAGCTGCCCGGGCAGGGTGTTGGACGTCGCGACGATGGATACCCCGCGCTGCGAGAGCTCGGAGAGCAACCGCGAGACCAACATCGTGTCGCCGGGATCGTCGAGCTCGAACTCGTCGATGCACAACACGCTGTGGCTCGAGAGTTCCTCGAGCGCCTTGTTGAAGCCGAGAGCACCGACCACGTGGGTGAGTTCGACGAACGTGCCGAACGCCTTGGGCTCGGGAACGCTGTGATAGATCGAGGCGAGCAAGTGAGTCTTGCCGACACCGAAGCCGCCGTCGAGGTACAGGCCCGCACCGATGGCCGGGGTCTTCTTACCGAAGAGACCGCGCTTGCCCTTGCCGCGGATCTTCTGCACCTTGCTCGCGAACTCCTCGGCCTTCGCAACCGCAGCAGCCTGCGTCGGCTCCTTGGGGTCGGGAATGTACGAGGAGAAACTGACGTCGTCGAACATCGCCGGCGGGACCATCTGCGCGATCAGCTGATCGGATGGAACCACGGGATTTCGGTCGACAAGGCGTGCGGGCATTTGCCGAGCGTAACGACGTGGTCTGATCTCTCTCATGCAGCTTCTCCATATTGGGACCTACTTCACATCGGAGCAGGCACCCGAGTCCGTGCCCAGCGTCGGATCGACACTCGACGACGATGCCGTCCGCGCCCTGCACGCGTATCCCACCGACGTGGACAGACCGTGGATTCGCACGAACTTCGTCGCCAGCATCGACGGATCGGTGACCGCGAACGGTAAGTCGGCGGGCCTGGGAACCCCCGCCGACGCCCGCCTGTTCGGCATCCTGCGAGAACTGTGCGACGCCGTCCTGGTCGGTGCCGGAACCGCGCGCGCCGAGAACTACGGCGGCGTCTCGCTGTCCAGCGAAGCGAAGGCACGTCGAGTGGCGGCCGGGCTGGCACCGGTTCCGACGATCGTCGTGGTCACCGCCTCCGGTTCGATCGACGCGGATTCTCGATTGGTCACCGACACCGAAGTGCAGCCGGTGATGCTGACCTCGGCGGCGGCGGACGGCTCGAAGGTGGCCGCGCTTCGGGCAGCGGGAGCGACGGTGATCGAGGTGACCGGCGAATCGGTCTCGACCGGCGACATCGTCGCGACACTCAGCGACCTCGGATTTCGCCGCATCCTGTGCGAGGGCGGACCGGGACTGTTCGGACAGCTCGTGTCCGACGGGGCGGCGGACGAACTGTGTCTGACGATCTCGCCGATGCTGGTCGCCGGAGAGGCGGGCCGTATCGCCCACACATCCGACGCCGCCGACGCGCCGATGCACCGGGTACACGTTCTGGGCGACGCCGACGGAACGCTGCTCACGCGCTGGGTGCGTCGGCCATGAACAGTGCGCGGCCCGGCATCGATCGAAAAGTCGATAGCCTCGCACGGTGACGCAGAAATCAACGTTGCTCGCCGCGGTCCTCGTCCTCGCCACGATGTGCGCGGCCTGTGGTGCCGGCCCGTCGATCCGACCCGACGTCGCGGTGGAACAACGCTCCCCCGGTCAGCCCGCCGAGTCCTCGGCAGAGGCGCCACCGGAACCGGTCGCACTTGCCGTTCCGGCCACCGATCTGGCCTGGGCCGACTGCACCGCAGCCACACTCGGGACGTTCGGGCTCACCGCCACCACTCCCGGCCTGACACTCGAATGCGCAGAATACGAAGCCGACGTCGATGCGAGTGGACAGATGTTCGGCACGTTCGCCGTCGGCGCGTTGCGAGCGCGGCTCAACAGAACGCCCACCGACGCGGGACCTCTGGTGCTGACGTCCGGTTCGGATCGGTCCTCGACGGCCACGTTGGCCACGATGGCCGCCGGACCGCTCGCGACGCTGCTCGAGGCTCATCCCATCGTCGCGGTGGATCGACGCGGCATCGGCCGATCCACTGCCGTGGACTGCATCGACGCTGAGACCAAAACCGAGGTCGACGCGCTGGGGCAGTTCACCAGATCCGATGCCGACACGGTCGACCGCGCCGTCGACGCCGGTCGTGACGCCACGATCGAATGCACCGACACGTTGCAACCGCAGGAACTCGCGTTCGGAACCACCTACGCGGCGGACGATCTGGACCGCCTGCGGCAACTCTGGGGTGTGGAACAGATAGGCCTGATCGGTTCGGGCAACGGCGCGCTCACCGCGTTGGCCTACGCAGCGAAGTTTCCGGCCAACATCTCACGTCTGATCCTCGATTCACCGACCGGAGTCGGCGCCGACCAGATCACGTTGGCCGAACAACGGACACAGGGCAAGGAAGCAGCCTTCGCGGCGTTCGCGCAGCGATGCGTCGCGCTGAACTGCTCCCTCGGCAGCGATCCGACGGCGGCCGTCGCCCAGCTGCTCCTACGCGCCGCCGGTGGCGAATTCTCGCCGCTGTCCACCCACGAGATTCTCGACGGCATCACCTTCGCCCTGGCATCCACCGCAGGCGACGCGTCGTCCCGCGCCACCGGCCTCTCCACCGCCCTCTCCTCGGCCGCCGGGTCCGACACCACCGCGCTGGCCGCGCTCGCCGAGCGGGGTCGGAACGCCTACGGCACCGACGGTCAGTTCGTGTCCCGGTGCACGGACGGCCAACAGTGGCCGTCGCCGCAGGGCGTTCGCGACCTGTCGTCGCAGTGGAACGACCGCTATCCGATCTACGGCACCGACGCTGCTCTGACGGCTCTACTGTGCTCGTCCTGGCCGACTGCGCCGTCGACTCCGCTGCCCACCTCCCTGGACGTCCCGGTGTTGGTGCTGGCCAACGCAGGCGACCCCATCGTCGGCAACGGCGGGTTGTCCTCGATCACCGGGTTGGTCGGGGCAACCGGTGCGGCCGTCGCCTCGGCCGCGTGGCAGGGCAGCGGGCATCCGAGTCTGGGCGGATCTCAGTGTCTGCAGGGCGCCGCGGTGAACTACGCACGAGACACCGCGCTTCCGACCGACGGCACCGTCTGCCCCGCCTGAGTCGGGTACGCATCGCGGGGTGTCCTTCGCCGGTACGGTCACCGCCTCGGGTACCGTTCCCGGGTGTCACTTAGCTTTCTGGAGCCGCGGTCAGGGCGGACGACCGCCGAGGTTATCAAGTACGCCCTGTGGCCGATCGCCATCATGACCGTCATCCAGCGCGTGGTGATCAAAGCCGTGAACGGAGACATCACCAACGATTTCAACCCGGTGTACAGCGCCGCCCTGGCATTCCTCAACGGCCAGCCGGTGTACACGGCGAACTTCGACTCGGTCGATCCGCACTACCTGTATCAACCGAGCGCGACGATGCTGCTCTCCCCCATCGCAGTCATCGACCCCGAGCGATCCCGCTGGCTGTTCATCATCGCCAGCACGGTCGCGATACTGCTGGCCCTGTACATCCTGTTGCGCATCTTCGGATTCCGGCTCGATTCGGTCGCGGCCCCTGCGCTGCTGCTGGCCGCCTTCGTCAGCGAGACGGTGACCAACACGTTGGTGTTCACCAACTTCAACGGCTTCGTACTCCTCGGTGAGGTCGCCTTCCTCGGGTTCCTCCTCCAGCGCAAGGACCTGTCGGCCGGTGTCGCCATGGGTCTGACTCTGGCGATCAAGCCGATGCTCGCCCCACTGCTGTTGCTTCCGCTGATGACGCGTCAGTGGAAGGTCTTCATCACCTCGATCGCCATCCCCGTCGTGATGATGGCCATCGCCTGGCCGCTGTCGGTGGATCCGATGAACTTCATCGACCGGACACTGCCGTATCTGCTGCAGACCCGCGACTACTTCAACAGCGCTGTCGTCGGTAACGGCCGCTACTACGGTGTTCCCGAACTCCTCACCCTTGGCATCCGAGCGGTCCTGGGAATCATGGTTCTGATCTCACTGTGGCTGCTCTACCGATACTGCCGCGAGGACCGCCTGTTCTTCTTCGCGACCACCTCGGGCTTGATCCTCACCGCACACTGGCTGTTGGGCTCGCTGGGTCAGATGTACTACTCCATGATGCTGTTCCCGCTTCTGATGACCGTCGTGCTGAAGAACTCACTGCTGCGCAACTGGCCCGCCTGGCTCGCGATCTACGGGTTCATGAACTACGACCGATGGCTGTCGGGTCGCTGGATCGAAACCGGTCGCGCATTGGACTACCTGCGCACCACTTTCGGCTGGGCCCTGCTCATCGTCGTCATCTTCGGCGTGCTCGTCGGACGCTATTTCGCCGCCCGAAGCGAAGGACGACTCGACGACGGAATCGAACCGAGCTACTTGCTGCCGAGCGCTCCACCTGCGAAAACGGCATAGCCCGACAAATCGTATTAGCGTGTGAGCATGAGTTCAGCAACCGACAACAATTCCGCCCCGGCCGTCCAGCTCACCGACGCACAGTGGCGCGAGAAGCTGACCCCCGAGGAGTATGCGGTGCTGCGGCAGGCAGGCACCGAACGCCCCGGCGTAGGCGAATACACCGACACCACCACCGAAGGTATCTACGAGTGCCGCGCCTGCGGAGCCGAATTGTTCCGCAGCACCGAGAAGTTCGAGTCCCACTGCGGCTGGCCGTCCTTCTTCGACCCGGCCGACAGCGACGCCGTCATCCTGAAGGAAGACACCACACTGGGAATGCGCCGCGTCGAGGTCGTCTGCCGCAGCTGCCACAGCCACCTCGGGCACGTCTTCGAGGGCGAGGGTTACCCCACCCCGACCGATCAGCGGTACTGCATCAACTCGATCTCGTTGACACTCAAGCCTGCATCCTGATCGGACAGGACACTCGGATGTCGCCGCGCTGAACGCGCCACGAGCTACAGATTCGTCGAAATGGAGCCCAGACCGGTAAATTTACCTTTGATTACCTATGCATAAGGTAAATTTGCCGTCATGGCCACTTCGATCAAAACATTCTGGTGGCGTCAGGTAAAACTCACCGGCGTCAGACCCAATTTCGGCGACGAATTGACGCCCGAAGATAGTGCCCCATGGGGTGGTGTAATTCGGATCGGTGAACCATCCGGTTCATGATCAACGAGTTGTGTTGTATGTTA
>NZ_JAWLKF010000052.1:0-502 GCF_033042195.1 Rhodococcus cerastii | reverse complement strand
GACTGTCGACACCGTCGTGCAGGAACAGTCCGCGAAGATCGGTGAGAAGCTCGAACTGAGCAAGATCGCGTCCTTCGACGGGCCCGTTGCCGTCTATCTGCACAAGCGCAGTGCGGACTTGCCGCCCGCCGTCGGCGTTCTCGTCGAGTACACCGGCGAAGGCGACGCTGCGGCCGAGGCCGCTCGCGCCGCAGCCATGCAGGTTGCCGCGCTCAAGGCCAAGTACGTGACGCGCGACGAGGTCCCCGAGGACATCGTCGCCAACGAGCGCCACATCGCCGAAGAGACCGCCCGCGCGGAGGGCAAGCCCGAGCAGGCGCTGCCGAAGATCATCGAAGGCCGTGTCAACGGGTACTTCAAGGACGTCGTGCTGACCGAGCAGTCCTCGGTTCAGGATTCCAAGAAGTCCGTGAAGGCGATCCTCGACGAGGCCGGCGTGACGATCAAGCGCTTCGTGCGTTTCGAGGTCGGTTCTTCGAGCTAGTCGTGTCAGTCGTATGAC
>NZ_JAWLKF010000051.1:0-511 GCF_033042195.1 Rhodococcus cerastii | reverse complement strand
GGCTCCACAACCTCGAATGCGTCTGCAGCGACGAGCCCGATCAGCTCCCCGCGGTGCGAGATCGGCGACCGGGCGGTCATCTCGATCTCCCACACCCGAGACACTGTCACGACGCCAACCCGTGCTCGGTGCAGGCGGCGCGGACCGCGTCGGCCACGATCCTCGTCCGCAGCGTCAGCGCGGAGGTCTGATCGCGCATCACCTGCAGCACCGGCCGCGGCTCGCTCGTGAGCAGGATTGCCAGCTCGCCGCGTTGCTCGTCGGTGCGCGGGGCCGAGCCGAGCCGGGCCGCCGAGGCGGTCCACCACTGGTGCAGATTCACGCTGTTATAGGTGGCCAATCGGATCCGGGTGGGCAGCAGGTTGTCCCAGTAGTCACCGCGGCGGGCGGCCACCCAATTTCCGTCCGACCAATCGACTCCGTAGTGCAGCAACAACATCAACCGCTCCGCCACGACCGCGGCCGGGTCCGACAATGCCGGCAGTTGCCAGGCCGTGGCCAACCACCGATC
>NZ_JAWLKF010000050.1:0-512 GCF_033042195.1 Rhodococcus cerastii | reverse complement strand
GCACCGATGCACCCCGACACGGCAGAACCGGACGCGGCGGATGAACCCGAGGCCGGCAAGGCTGCGGGAGCTGCCGCGGATCGTGGTGCGTATCGGGACCTGTTCGGCGACGGCACCACGGTCGGCTGGCTGCCATGGATGGGACCGCTCTCCCGCAACACCTCCCGCCAACTCGCCTGCGACTGTGTTCTCACTGCGATCGTGATGGACGAGAACGGCAACCCACTCAACCTCGCCCGCACCGCCCGCACCGTCAACGCCAAACAACGCCGAGCCCTCACCGCCCGCGATCACGGATGCGCATTCCCCGGCTGCGGAAAACCCGCCGCCTGGACCGAAGGACACCACATCTGGCACTGGGGCGACGGCGGACCCACCGACATGAACAACCTCGTCCTACTCTGCGGGTTCCACCACCGACTGATCCACCACAGCGACTGGGAAGTGTTCATCGGCACCGACAACCACCCCTGGTTCGTACCGCCCGCAACCGTCGACCCCTACCGACAACC